>NZ_OZ245846.1:1591071-1909285 GCF_965228935.1 Ulvibacterium sp.
TAAACTTTCTACAATTCCATTTCGTTTAAGGGGAATAGGGGCGCCCTTAGTTTTGCCTACCCCGATCGTAAAAATACGTATGCCCTCTTCAACCGCTTCCTCAACCGCTTCCAAGACAGAATTTTCAGAATGGTCCTCCCCGTCGGAAATAATGAACAACACTCTATTGGTCTGTTCGTCGTCATTGTAATAGGTAGTAGCGAGCTCTATGGCCTCATTGATGGCCGTTCCTTGGGACGTAAGCATATCCGTATTCATATTTTGAAGGAACATTTTTGCGGCACCGTAATCCGTGGTAATAGGCAATTGCGGAAAAGCCTGTCCTGCATAGGCTATGATGCCAATCCGATCACTTGCCAATTGGTTAATGATTTCGGATACCAATCGCTTTGATTTTTCCAAACGATTTGGGGCAATGTCCTCCGCCAACATGCTTTTGGATACATCCACGGCAAAAACAATATCTACCCCTTCCCGTTTTACGGTCTCCAATTTTGAACCGATTTTAGGGTTCACCAACCCTAAAGCCAAAAAAGAGATACCAAGGGTAAACATCAATAATTTTAGGTAGGATTTGAAGTCGGATTTGTCCGGGGTCAATCGTTTTAACAAGGACAGATCCGCAAATCTTTTCTGGGTTCTTTTTTTCCAGAATTGCAGCATAAGGAATAGAACGATCATCACCGGAATGATGAACAAGAGATAAAAGTATATTTTTTCGTCTAACTGAATCATATCTTATACTAGGCTAAGACCAGTCAAGCTTTTAAGATCTGGCCTGTTCTGCGATTAAATAAAGCTCCTAAAAAGGGTATTTCGTAAAATCCATTCCATTACAAGCAAAGCCCCTGCCAAAAGGACCCATGGCCTAAATTTTTCTTCGTACCTATAATATTTGAACTCTTCTATTTCGGTTTTTTCCAACTTGTTTATTTCGTCATAAATGGCCTCTAACTTTTCATTGTCAGTGGCCCTAAAATACTTTCCTCCGGTGGCCTTGGCAATATTCTTCAACAAATCCTCATCAATTTCCACCTGACGCATACCATATCGAAAAGAACCATCCGAATTATAAGAGATAGGTGATAGGGCATTGCCATTGGTTCCCAAACCTATGGTATATGCTTTTATGCCAAATTCTATGGCAAGCTCTGCGGCCGTCTGCGGCTCAATAAATCCGGAGTTGTTTACGCCGTCCGTCAGTAGTATGATTACTTTACTTATGGCTTTGCTTTCCTTTAAGCGGTTGACCGCGGTGGCCAGTCCCATTCCAATGGCCGTACCATCGTTCAATTGTCCATAGGTAATTTCGCGCAATGCACTCAACACTATGGATTTGTCACTTGTTATCGGAGTCTTGGTATATCCTTCTCCGGCGTAGGCCACCAGTCCTATACGATCATTGGGGCGCTCTCGAATGAAATCCGCGGCCACCTCCTTAAGGGCGGAAAGCCGATTGGGTTTTAAGTCCCTGGCCAGCATGCTTGAGGAAACATCAATGGCCATAACGATGTCTATCCCTTTTGTAGTCTTGGTCCGTGTGGATACATCTTCGGTCTGGGGGCGTGCCATGGCAATTATGATAGCGGCCAAAGCAAGCAGACGTAGTGCGAAGAGCGTAGGCTTCAATTTTGGAAGAAGGCTATTTACCGTAAAGCCTTTGATGCTCGAAATTTTGAGGGAAGCTACCTGTTCCTTTCGCCTAAAAAAATACCATAGAAGGGCCAATGGAAGCAACAAGAGCAACCAAAAAAACTCGGGATTCGCAAAGGACACGTTGTCTAACATTTATACCTCCGTTTTTACTTCCAGTGTTTTTAGCATCCTATCCACAATTTCTCGGGCATAGGTGTCATCATCCAGCCAAGTTAGAAGAATCTGCTGTTGAAAGCCTTTCCCTCCAAAACTTAGAATCACATATTCGCCTTTCACCAAATCGTTGGATTCCGGGACCTTGAATTTTCCACTTCCATAGGTCTTGATACCCTTAACTCCGCTAATGGTCGTGAACTCCTCCTGTTTGGTAATTATATTTTTTGCACCATTACGCTCAAAGTTTTGGATCAATTGCTCAATGGTCTGCTCAAACTCTGGTTCAGCAGGTTGCGTAAAGGTAGTGGACGTAGCGGCAATGGTAAATAGGGCATCATCATTCCGGTAGGCGAAGGTCTGTAATTCTTTTACTTTGTCCTTGGCTTCCGGCGGAATCTTGGTTTTTTGACGAACCAGTACCTTTGGAGCTTCTAAATTTATAGGAGGGTACCCATATGAACTGGATATCCATTCACCTTCCAAAAGTCTTTTTGAAGGATGCCTTGTAACGGTATCCCAAACATATTTTGGGCCGTAATAGACCGATAGGGAAGCCATGGAAACCAATAGTGCCCCTAAGGCGATACCCCCTGCCAAAATCCATTTTTTGCGATGCGCCCTACGGGCAAGTTCTTCTTGGTACTCCGCTTGCTCCATGAGCTCTTCCTCGGTAGGTTCAGGGAGTGCCTCATGGGTTTTTATGACTATTTGCTCAATGGATTTCCTGTCCTGCTCTGCTACGGATGTAGGAGGTTTGGAACGGGCAAATTTCACCAGATCGGCGGTCTGTAATATTTTTTTAAAATGTCCCAGGGTGTCATTGTCGATTTTCAGCTCCCCGGCATCCTTTAATATTTCCAACTTTGTAATGAGCTCGTCCGTTGTACTTTCAAGGGCGGTTACATTAACATCTTCTTCCAAGTAAGATCGAACAATATTGGTCAATTCCGAGTAGTACTGTTTGTATTCGTCCTGGATGAGATATTTTGAATTTTCCAAGCGTTTCAACTCCAAAAGCGCCCTATCATACGGGGGCAATAAAGCTTCTTTTTCAGCTTCGGTCAATGGCTTTTTTCGAAATATGAACCAATAGACAAGTCCGCCAAGTATCACCAATATCAAGAGTACGATTAAAAGTATTTTCCAGAAACGGGCATTGTTTTTCTCGACGACCATCAACTCCTTGATGTCGTACATTTTTTGGGCTACGGTATCTACTGGGATTGTAGCTACCTCAACACGTAAGGAATCCGTAAAATACCCTTTGCCGTTAATGTCTATACGTTGGGCCGGAAGTTTATAGGAACCCGAATCGAATTGCGTAAGTGCATAGGTCTTTTGCAGGGTAAGTCGATTTTTTTTTCGGGTAGTATCGGTTTTAAAGGCCTCTACGGTCTCCAAGGGCGAGAAGGTCTGTCCTTCTGGAAAAATGACCTGGGCCGTCGTATCGGCTTCTACGGTGACCGTAAACCGAATCTGTTCCCCGATTTTTATGAACGCTGTATCGACTTGGGAACCGACCTTTGGATCGGTTTGGGAAAAACAGCCAAGGGAGAAGGCAAAAACAGACCAAAGAAAAAGGCATCGCAACGGGTGCGATGTATAATTTCTCATATGTGATTTTTCATTTTTCATTTCCGTTACCCCCTGCGTTTGAAGTAGCCCAACAGTTTCTTTACATAGCTTTCGTCCACACGACAGCTTAGAATACCACAACCCGATTTGGTAAAGGTCTCCTCAAAATACGTTACGCGCTCTTTGTGATAAGCTCCATAGGCAGCCCGTACCTTTTTGGATTGGGTATTGATCAGGGAAACGGTACCTGTCTCGGCATCCTGCATCTGTACCATCCCAAGATTGGGAATATGCTCTTCACGTTCATCATAGACTCGAATACCGGTGACATCGTGTTTGTTGCCCGTAATCTTTAAGGTTCTTTCGTAATCGTCCGCCATAAAATCCGATAACACAAATACAATTGCCTTTTTCTTTAGCACATTGGAGAGGTATTTTAAGGCTTCCGCAATGTTGGTCCGATTGCTGCCTGGCTTAAACTCCAATAATTCCCGAATAATCCGGAGCACATGGCTTTTCCCTTTTTTGGGAGGAATAAAAAGTTCTACCTCGTTGGAGAAGAGTATCAAGCCCACCTTGTCATTGTTCTGAAGGGCCGAAAAAGCCAAAGTAGCCGAAATCTCCGTAATAATTCCCTTTTTGAACTGATTGGTAGTCCCAAACAACTCGGATCCACTTACATCTACCATGAGCATCATGGTCAATTCCCGCTCCTCCTCAAATACCTTTACAAAAGGTTCATTGTATCTGGCCGTTACGTTCCAATCAATACTTCGTACATCATCACCAAATTGATATTGCCGTACTTCACTAAAGGTCATACCACGGCCTTTAAAGGTAGAGTGGTACTCCCCACCAAAGATGTGGTCGGAGAGACGACGGGTCTTTATCTCTATCTTGCGAACCTTTTTAAGTAATTCCTTGGTATCCATTTCTCCAGTTAGCGTATAAATGGCAGAAAGCAGTTGCTATCAGGGAAGTCTTAAAAAACACTACCAACGACAACTGCGAGCTGTCCGCTGGTTTAGGGTACTTCAATCTCGTTTACGATCTTATTGATGATTTCCTCGGAAGTAATATTCTCGGCCTCGGCCTCGTAGGTAATGCCGATACGATGACGCAAAACATCATGTACTACGGCCCGTACATCCTCAGGAACTACATATCCCCTACGCTTTATAAAGGCAAAGCATTTGGCGGCATTACCAAGATTGATACTTCCTCTTGGTGAAGCGCCGAAACTGATCAATGGCTTCAGATTTTCCAAACCATACTTTTCGGGATATCGGGTAGCGAACACAAGATCAAGAATGTACTTTTCAATCTTTTCGTCCATATAGACCTCACGTACCGCTTTTTGGGCACTAAGGATTTGCTTTAAAGTGACCACGGGGTTAACGGCATCGTAGGCTCCCGCCAGGTTTTGGCGCATAATCAATTGTTCCTCGTTCATTTTTGGATAATCGATTACGGTCTTCAGCATAAAACGGTCTACCTGAGCTTCGGGCAACGGATACGTACCCTCCTGTTCAACGGGGTTTTGCGTAGCCATTACCAAAAAAGGCTTGTCCAGCATAAAGGTCTCATCTCCGATGGTAACCTGCTTTTCCTGCATGGCCTCCAACAGCGCGGATTGCACTTTGGCCGGCGCACGGTTTATTTCGTCAGCCAGTACAAAATTTGCAAAAATAGGACCCTTTTTAATGGAGAAGTCATTCTCCTTGATGTTGTATATCAAGGTTCCCACGACATCCGCGGGTAAAAGATCGGGAGTAAACTGTATACGGCTAAAGCTTCCCTTTACCGCTTTGGCCAAAGTATTTATGGCCAAGGTCTTGGCCAATCCGGGAACACCTTCCAAAAGAATATGACCCTGTCCCAAAAGTCCGATAAGCAATCGTTCTACCATATGTTTTTGGCCAACGATTACTTTGTTCATTTCTAACAGCAGTAGGTCTATAAAGGCACTTTCCTGGGCAATCTTCTCGTTCACAGCGCCGATATCTACGGTAGCATTTTCTTCCATAAAGCTTTATTAGTAATTGTTTATCAATAGGTTGGTTTTATAGCATGGCGCAAATTGAAGATTTATTTATTCATTGCCTGTTAACGATTGGTTAAAAATTACGGAAACCCCCAAGTTTTATAAAGTATTTAGGGATTTCTTTTTAATTTCAACGCTTATGAAAAACACAACCAAGTATTCCCGTATTATAGCCGGAGCCATGACTTGGGGCCAGTGGGGAAAACAGCTTTCAAAAAATGAAATAGCCGATTTAATGAACCATTGCCTGGACGTGGGAATAACCACCTTTGACCATGCGGATATTTACGGCGGATATACCAATGAAACCGATTTTGGGGAAGGCTTTGTCCAAAGCGGGATTGCACGCGAAGAAATACAACTTATCACCAAATGTGGCATCCAATATGTTTGCGAGGCAAGGACGAACCGCATAAAACACTATGACTATTCTTCGGAATATATCATATGGTCCGCGGAACAATCGCTGAGGAACCTACAAACGGATTATGTGGATCTTTTTTTATTGCACAGGCCGAGCCCATTGATGCGGCCGGACGAGATAGCCGAGGCCATAGGAAAACTTAAAAAAGAAGGTAAGATCAAGGAATTTGGCGTATCGAACTTTACCCCTTCGCAAATCGCACTCTTGGAGACCCGGGTTCCGGTTTCAGCAAATCAAATCGAGTTTTCATTGACTGCTGAAGGAGTAATGTACAACGGTACTTTGGATGATTGTATGGCCCATAAAAGGACGGCCATGTCATGGAGTCCACTAGGAAGTTTTTTTAAAGAGGCAAGCGAACAAACGGAACGCATAAAAAGTGTTATGGCACCAATGCAGAAAAAGTATGATGCCACGCCCGATCAATTGTTATTGGCTTGGATCATGGCCCATCCCGTTAATATACATCCCGTAGTGGGGACAACGACAAAAAACAGGTTGGAGGCCGCTATCAAGGCCCGGGAAATACAACTGGATCTAGAGGATTGGTTTATATTTTTGGAAGCGAGTCAAGGACATAAGGTACCTTAAAAATCTATAATATGGTCAAAACAGTATTGATAACAGGCGCCACAAGTGGTATTGGAAAAGCCACGGCGGAACTTTTTGCAGAAAACGGATTTCGTCTTATCCTATGTGGAAGGCGTACGGAGCGATTGGAGAGACTAAAGGAAAAATTAAGTGGCAACACGCAAGTACATATCCTGAGTTTTGATGTTAGGGATCGAAAGGCCGTTTTCGATGCCATTGACTCATTACCGGACGATTTTTCAAAAATAGATATCCTGATTAACAATGCGGGGAACGCCCATGGCTTGGATCCCATAGATAAGGGAAACATCGATGATTGGGATGCTATGCTGGACATTAACGTGAAGGGGTTACTCTATGTATCCAAGGCTGTGATACCACAGATGGTTGAAAGAAAATCGGGGCATATCATAAATATTGGATCTATTGCCGGAAAAGAAGTATACCCCAAGGGGAATGTGTATTGTGCCAGTAAATATGCCGTGGATGCCCTAAATCAGAGTATGCGAATCGATTTAAATCCCTACGGAATACGGGTAGGTGCAGTAAATCCGGGAGCTGCGGAAACGGAGTTCAGCAATGTACGTTTTAAGGGAGACGATGAAAGGGCCGATAATGTGTATAAGGGGTTTGATCCCCTGACCCCCATGGATATAGCCGAGACCATACTTTTTGTAGTCACCAGACCGGCTCACGTAAATATTCCGGATCTTGTTGTTACCCCAACAGCACAGGCTTCTGCCACTATTTGGAATAAAAATTTGTAAGTTGGCATATGTCCTTATAATATGATAGCTTCAATATGAGAAAATGATCAACAAACGCCTTCTTGTAAAAAACCTTCTCGCCCACAACGACGAGAACAGTTTTTATGACAAAAAGCGTATTATCGATATTGGCCAAAGGGAGGGCAAGGCCAAGTTTTTAAAACATGTTTGTGCTCTGGCCAATAGTAACCCCAAGAATAATTCCTTTATCGTCATTGGGGTAGAGGATGAAGACAACAAAATTGTTGGGGTCGATTTTTTTGATGATAGTAAGATCCAAAACTTGGTCAATGCCTATTTGGATAACCCGCCCCTAATTTCCTATGAAAACATTCCCTTTCCACACTTGCCCGAAGACAAAGTGGTAGGGCTGGTAACGATCAAATCCAATGGTAAGGTGTGTGCACTTCGCCGGAATATTTGGAAATACTATGGTGGAGCGGTTTTTTTTAGGGAAGGAAGCATAAGCCTTCCCAAAGCCTTCGATATTGAGCTAAAGAATATCAATTCCGAGGCCGTGGCCACTATAGAACAGCACGCCCGCAATAATATTGAGCTTACCTTGGATGGGGTCATTGATTTTATCAATTACAGGCACAAAGACCTAGAAAGTGACTATAAGGTTTTTAAGGAACAGTTTGTGGTTTGCTGGGCGGGGAAGAAAAAAAAAGTGCGAAACAAAACATACTATTCCAGGGTGGACATTGAATTGATCAACGAACAAGTGAAGTTGTTTTACTCCATTTTCGATGAGGTTACCCTAGCCTATGACGAAAGTTCATTTACCACTATGGAGTATGTACAGTTGGGGCTGGGTAAAAAACAAACATACTACCCCTTGGAGAAAGTGGTCATCACCTTTGAGGAAAATGGCACCTACCAAATTCAAAGCGACCTCGTTTTTGAACCGCCCCAGTACAACAAAAAAACACTGTTCCATATCTATAATACAAACAATGCGCTACTTCAGAAAATAGAACGGAACAGTACCTTAAAACCATCCGAGGAAATCGATTTAAAACATCTCCCGGACACCTATTTGATCTGTTATCTTAATGGATTTGAAGAGGCCAAGGAAAGAATGGAGGCCGCTCGACCCTTACTAAAAAAACAAGATGGAAAAATTTATCGTTCCCTAAAGGAATCCCTACGTATTTTGAGAAAAGTGAGGTATAGCTGATTTGTCCAAATGCTATTTCTTTAATTTTTTTCCAGTGATTTCCTGACCTGCCTGAAGTAAGGTAACACTCTCTACTTTTCCATCCCCATTTTTGTTAAAGGTAAGTTGGGCTTCTACAACCTTTAAATAAAAAACATTATCTGACTTTGGAAAAATCGGAAATTCCGGTTGCCCGGTAGCCTGTGTCTTTAATTGATTTCTATCCTTCGAAACCGTAAGTATAAAATTAGGGTACAATTCATATCTGCCGATATAGGTTTCCAGGATTTTTTCATCCACAACTATTTCTTCGATAATATTCTTAGGATCTATCCCCAACTCCGTTAAATTTTTGATAGCTTCTAGATTTCCTGGATTCAATTCTACGGCTTTCTTATAATTGATGATGGAGGTCTCTTTATCGCCATGTTTCAATTGTGCCTTACCATAGCTGGCATATACATTGGAAGAATTTGGAAAGGCTTCAATATTCAATTTGAATATGGCGAGGGCCTTTTCCATTTCTTTTTTCTTTAAATACCGGTGCCCCAATTTGCTTAATTGTCCCTCCGTGAAATCAAATTCTTCGGCTTTGTTTTTCTTTAAATCCCAATAGTTGCTTATTGCAGCTTCAATTCCTAGTGTATCCATTATGTTTTGCAACTTGACTCCAATGGAAGGTTTTATTTCGTTGAGTGGGGAGTCGGGATGTAAGATGTGAATTCCAATGTCATCAACACCTGTATTTGAATTGGAAAGCACCACAACACCTCTGTCTCCACCCTTAATGAACCCGGCAAAAGTACGATAGCCGCCCGTACCCCCATTATGCCAGATAATTTCCAAATCATCCACTACCATGGTATGCCAACCCAAACCTACAATTGGACTTTCCCCTTCCTTTCTTGAATTTTGATGGGCCAATTGCATGGCAGGATAAAGATTACTTTCCTTAATCCCCATGTTTGTCGCTAAATAGTCAAGCATATCGACCGCGCTGGAACGGATCGCCCCCGCCCCTGCCAAAGTAGGGATGTCCCAATTTTCGACTTCTACTCCACCACTGTGCCCCATAGCTAGATTTTTCTTCATTGAAGCTGTAAATGAAATTCGGGTATCGTTAAGACCTAGTGGTTCGGTAATTCTTTCTATCAACAACTCCTCATAGGTAGATTCGTTTTTATCCGCCAAAATATGACCCAAAAGGCCCATAGCGTAATTGGAATATTCATATTGCGAGCCGATTTTCCGGGGAAGCTCATAATTCCCTAAAAAGTCATACAACTGCTTCTCCGAATAATCCGCGAAGGGGTTTGCCGGATTTGAAGGATTGAAATTGGAAGGCATTCTTGGCAATGAGGAGGTATGATTGGCCATATGGATCAACCTGATGGATTCCCCGTTTTGTGTAGGCGCAGTGACTCCCTTTGGGAGATACAGTTGTAAAGGGTCTTCCAATTTCATTTCATTTTTCAATACCTCATCCGCCAATAAGATTCCTGTAAACGTTTTTGAAATGGAACCTATCTCAAAAATGGAATATTCATCTACGGCCTCCATGGTATCCAAAGATTTTACTCCGTAACCAAAATAGCTTTCGCTTTTGTTGTCTATGAGTCCCACTATGATACCTGCATTCATACCATTATCGACCCGTAATTTTATGTTGGCCTTAACTTCTTCGGATAGAGGGGTCTGTGCTTGGCAAGCGCCGAGGGCTACGACAAGATAGCCTAGGGCTAATAATTTTTTTAACATGATGTTTGTTTAGGGGTTGCAATTTTTTAGTTTCAATGGAAGTTAAGAGGTCATTCCTCCATAACCTTTATAAGTTCGTTAATTTTTTCGAGCCTTGGATTATACACGGTTCTAATAATCCATTTGAAATAGAAATGAGTAATGATGGCTGTGATCAGGAATATACCAATATTCGCCGCGAACCTTCCAAATCTAATAATATCCCCCAAGTAGAATCCTAAGGCAAAAAGGATACATCCAGTTATGGGCGGTAATATGTACCAATAAATTGCAGAACCCGTTAATTTTTTGTTTTGCTCCAAATAGGTTTTCCATTGATTCAGGTAATCCAGATAGTTTTGGTCTTGCTCTTTCGGTTTATCCCGTTTTATCTTTCTCAAAAGGAACATATACCAGATACTCCAGGTAACAATCCAAAGGGAGGCAATTTTTGAAAGGAGCGGAGGCACCCGATAAATATAGTACAAAAATACAGGTACAATAATGATAACCGCTATTTGCTCTATTAAGATGCCATACTTGGCAAGACGACCAAGACCGCGCAAACTTGACTGCAAATCCAGTATTAACCTGGATTTTTCAAATTTTACCTGCTCCACTCTAGGGGAGGACTGCCAGATTTTTATCAATTCATCTTCTATCATGACATTCCGTTTATACAGTTCAACAATTTGGTCTTTATCCGTTTTATCTTAACGGCCACGGTGTTCTCCTTGAGACCGGTTATGCTCGAGATCTCCTTATAAGGAAGCTCTTCCAAATACAGGGTAATCACCGCCTTTTCCGCATCGTTCAGCATTTTGATACAGCTCCTGAGCTTCATCAACTTCACATCCATAGCATTGTCCCGACTTTCGTTTTGGAGGTTGATTATACGAATACTGTCCAGCCGGAGCATCTTCCTTTGCTTTTTCATTTCCTTGGATTTAATGCGAAGACACACATTAAGGGTTATTCTATACATCCACGTCCCTATTGAAGCGTTTTCTTTAAAAGAGGGTAAGGCCCTCCAAATATTTATCAACACCTCTTGAAACAGATCCTGGGTATCATCGGAATCCTGGGCATAGACGGAACAGATGCGAAACAGCTTCTGACGATGCTCTTCCAAAGCATTCAAAAAAGTGTCCTTAAGGTGTTTGTCCATAGGTTTGGCCGGTCTCCAATACATTAGTTACCGACATTTTAAAAATATGACAAGTCAGAGTCATTTTTTTTAAAAAGGGAGATGGAAGTCATGTAAAGCTCAGGTTCTAGCCAAAAACCTGCTCGTAGCCCGGAAGTGAAGGGATAGCCCCAAAACCAGTGGTAGTGATTGCCCCGGCCACATTGGCCTTTTCGACCATTTTGGTCAATACCTCAAAATCGTCCAAAACCGCCGAGGTCTTGTCCAAAGTGGAAATCTGGTATAACAGGCAACCTATAAATGCATCACCGGCTCCCGTGGTATCCAACGGAGTTACAGGAATACTGGGGATGGTTTTCCTTACGCCATCGGTACTTAAGAGGGTGCCCCTGCCACCCAAGGTTATGGTAATGACCCGGGCACCTACATCATGTAGAAAATCGCAACAAGCTTCCAAATCTTTTTTCCCGGACAGCAATTGGGCCTCTTCCAGACTAAATTTGCACAAGTGCGATTTTTCTATAAAGGGCATACATTTTTTTACGAAGGTTTCTTCCGCATCACGCCATAAATCTCCGCGATAATTGGGGTCAAAACTGATAAAGGAATCCTGGGTAAGGGCATCGAAAAAATAACGGCCATAGGCCTCTTCCAGGTCACCACCAAGTAGAGCGGTCGCCGCTCCCAGATGCACCATATTTCCTTTGAAATCTTTTTTTACCGAAGAGTCGTATTTCAGTTTTTTATCGGCCCCACGGCTGAAAACAAAATCGCGTTCCCCATCTTCGGCCAGGGATACAAAGGCCAAGGTGGTGAAAGTTTTACAACGTTGTGCCAAGGAAACATCCACATTGTTTTCCTTGAGTACATCCAATAAAAACGTTCCAAAAGGGTCTCTGCCTACACTACCGATAAACTTACCCTTTCCCCCTAATTTGGAGATGGCACAGGCCACATTTGCCGGAGCACCCCCGGGTTTTTTGACAAAGGTATTTGCTTTGGAGAGGTCGTTGCCCTGGCCTTCCGCCACAAAATCGATTAAGAGTTCTCCGATACAGTAAATGGATTTCATTGTAGTGAATTGGAAAATCCAAGGTAATGACAAACCGTTTCATGTCCCAAAGTTTTCTTGGATTTTTCTTGATGGAGAACAAACCATGAACGTCCGTACCAATAACTATGCTTCTTTTATGGCTACCAATGCCTAGAATTGCCCCGCATGAAAAAAGCGCATCTTATTTGAAGATGCGCTTTTTGTTTTTATGTTGGGATATGGGTCACCCACATTTGGAAGACCCACAATCCTTACAAGTAAGACAACCTTCCTGATAAACCAGGTTTGTGGATTTACAATTATTGCATTTTTGCCCCTTGGCCATGGTGCCGTCGGCTACATAGCGTTTTAAGGCCCTGGCCACGCCATTTTTCCAAGTATTTATCTGTTCACTATCCAATTGTAGGCTGTTGATAAGGTCTACTACCTTTTCTATGGCCATGCCGTGGCGTAAGGTACCGGAAATCAATTTGGCGTAGTTCCAATATTCCGGGTTGAACTTATGGGAAAGCCCTTCAATGGTGGTTTTGTAGCCCCGCTTGTTTTTGTATTGAAAATCATATCGCGAGGTACCATCCTCATTTCTGTTTTTAATGATAAGGCCATCCTCTACCCAACGGGGAAGTAATATACCGTCTTCATCATCCGAAAGACCTGTAAAGATTTCATAAGGTCTATCTTCTATTAGACCAATAAACGCGATCCACTTTTCCTTATTATTCTGAAATCGGACTACATCCGCTTCCAGTACCTGTGGGCGTTTGGTAGGAAAAGGACTTGGGGACTCTTCCTTCTGCTCTTTTTCGCTACTGGAAATAAGAACCCCGGAGCGCGAACCATCACGGTATACCGTAACCCCTTTACAACCCACGCGCCAAGCCTCTAAATAGAGTTGACCAACCAGTTCTTCGGATACATCATTGGGGAGATTAATGGTGACGCTTATGGAGTGGTCCACCCATTTCTGTACGGAACCCTGTAATCGCACTTTGCTCAACCAGTCCACATCATTGGAAGTGGCCCTGTAGTAGGGTGATTTTTTGACCAAGGCATCAATCTGATCCTGATCATAGTTTTTTTCGGTATCTATGCCGTTTGCTTCCATCCATTGCTTAAAACGATGATGGAAAACCAAGTACTCCTCCCAAGAGTCTCCGACCTCATCCACAAAATCTACCCGTGTACCATTGTCGTTGGGGTTTACTTTTCTACGGCGTTTATAGACCGGAAGGAATACCGGTTCGATTCCGGAGGTAGTCTGGGTCATTAAACTAGTAGTGCCGGTCGGCGCAATGGTCAATAAGGCAATGTTCCTTCGCCCATGTTCCAACATTTCGTAATACAGTTTTTCATCGGCCTCCTTTAATCGTAGGATAAATGGATTTTGTTTTTCCCGATCGGCATCGAAAATTCCAAAGGCACCACGATCCTTGGCCAAATAAACGGATGAGCGGTAGGCCTCCAGGGCAAGACATTTATGTACGGAGATGGAAAAGGCATTGGCTTCCTCACTACCGTACCGCAGCCCTAAGGCGGCAAGCATGTCCCCTTCTGCAGTGATGCCTATTCCGGTACGGCGACCCTCCCTGGCCTTTTCCCGAATTTTGATCCAAAGATTGCGTTCCACGGCCTTGGTTTCCTCCAATTCCGGGTCAGCATCTATTTTGGCAAGGATTCGATCTACCTTTTCCAATTCCAGATCAATAATGTCATCCATGATACGTTGTGCGGCCGCTACGTGTTTTTTAAATAGTTCAAAATTGAACTTGGCCTTTTTGGTAAACGGATGCTCTACGTAGGAGAAAAGGTTTATGGCCAAAAGGCGACAAGAATCATAGGGGCAAAGTGGGATTTCACCGCAAGGATTGGTGGAAACCGTTCGGTAGCCCAAATCCGCATAACAATCCGGTACGGATTCCCGGATAATCGTATCCCAGAATAGTATTCCCGGTTCCGCGGACTGCCAAGCATTATGAACGATTTTATTCCATACTTGCTTGGCATCTATTTTTTTGAAGGCCTTTGGTTCTGAGGAGTGTATGGGAAATTTTTGGATGTATTCCGAGTCCTGTTCCACGGCCTGCATAAAGGTATCATCCATACGTACGGATACATTGGCACCGGTTACCTTGCCCTGCTCCATTTTGGCGTCAATGAAATCCTCGGCATCCGGATGGTTTATGGATACCGATAGCATTAATGCCCCCCTTCTGCCATCTTGGGCCACCTCTCGAGTGGAATTGGAATAACGTTCCATAAAAGGGACAAGACCCGTGGAAGTCAATGCCGAATTCTTTACCGGGGAGCCTTTTGGCCTAATATGTGAAAGGTCGTGGCCTACCCCTCCGCGACGTTTCATTAATTGCACTTGTTCCTGGTCTATTTTCAGTACTCCGCCATAGGAATCGGAATCACCATCGTTCCCTACCACAAAACAATTGGAAAGGGAAGCAATCTGAAATGGATTGCCAATACCGGCCATGGGACTGCCCTGAGGTACAATGTATTTGAAATTTTTGATCAGCCCATAAATTTTTTCCTCGCTCAAAGGATTCGGATATTTTTTTTCAATCCGCGTAATTTCCTTGGCGATCCTTCGGTGCATATCGTCCGGGATCCGTTCATAAATATTCCCCTGGGAATCCTTTAGGGCATATTTGTTTACCCATACCCTGGCGGCAAGGTCATCATTATTGAAGTAGCTCAAGGAAGCCTCAAAAGCTTCCTGCTGCGTATAGATTCTCGAAGGAGTTTTCACGGCTTTAAGTTGCATTTGTGATAGATTAAAGGTTAGGAGTAGTTGAACAATCGCATGTAAAATTACTCAAAAGTGAAATAATCGAAAACTGACAAAAGTCATAAAGTATACAAAAAAATATGTTTAAATAATTGAAAATCAGAAAAATAAAAATTTATCAACAGCAAAAAGTTGACAAAAAAATGAAATTGTTGGTCTTCGGAATAAATTATTTAGTAGCTGTATATACTTTGGATTGTACGTGCACATCGACCATTTTAATGTCTACCAAAACTGTTGTTATGAATTTGTTTTAGATGCCAAGCTTATTTTACTTTATGCTTTGCACGTTTGCAGGAAATCTGTACCTTCTTAAAAAATTTGAAACCTTTAAAATATGGATCTCTTTAATGAAATAAAGAAAAAGCTGAGCCACGAATTCATAGACATCATAGAGTGGTTGGATAACACCAATAATACCATTGTTCACCGTTTTGAACGTTACCAGAACGAGATAAAGAACAATGCAAAATTGATCGTTCGCGAGGGCCAGACAGCGGTCTTTGTGAACGAGGGGCAATTGGCGGATGTCTTCACCCCGGGAACCTATACTCTAAACACCCAGAACTTGCCCATACTTACCACCCTCAAGGGTTGGAAATATGGATTTGATAGTCCGTTCAAGGCCGAGGTATATTTTGTGAACACCCGCTTGTTCACGGATGAGAAATGGGGCACCAAAAATCCGTTTATGCTTAGCGATGAGCGATTCGGTCTTGTTGAGATTCGCGCTTTTGGGACCTATAGTTTTCGAATAAGCGACCCGGGCAAATTTGTAATCGATGTTGTGGGAACGGATGGCAATTTTACCAATTATGAGGTAAACGAACATCTGAAAAGTTTAATTGTAACACGTTTTACGGATACGGTGGGAGAAGCCAATCTTCCCGTGGAACTATATGCCGCGAACACAAGCGAGCTTTCAGAAACCTGTCAGGAGGTGATGCAACCGGAATTTCAACGTGTCGGCATTGAGTTGGAGCGGTTTTATATTGAAAACGTATCCATGCCCGAAGAACTTAAAAAGGAGATTTTTGAATACAGTCGTTTGGACAAATTGGACATGGCCAAGCTTTCCCAATTTAAGGCGGCGAAGGCCATGGAAGCTGCTGCCAAAAACGAGGGGGGCACTGCAGGGGCCGGTATGGGTATGGGAATGGGTTTTGTCCTTGCACAGCAAATGGGGAACATGATGAACCCACAGGCCGTACAACAACCTTTTGGCGGCCCAACTGTTCAGGGGGCACCCGTACCTCCGCCAATGCCTGCGCAAATACTTTATCACTATGCGGTAAATGGGCAACAAATGGGCCCTGTTTCTTTTGATAGATTAAAAGAGCTCTTTGCCGCTAGGGCTATTAATAGGGATTCCCTGATCTGGAAACCCGGAATGCAAGAATGGGCCGCTTTGAAGGATGTTGAGGAACTTAAAGGATTCTTGGGAGGTACTACTCCTCCACCTTTACCAACAGAATAAACCTTTTGTTGGGAATGACAAATCCCCTTCATGGAAGAAACCCAAAAATCGGAATTTAAAAAGGCCTGTGCCAATTGTGGTGCGGAGCTCAAGTTCAAGCCGGGATCACATCAATTGAAATGTGAGTATTGTGGTTATGAAGAATTCATAGAACAGGCCAAAAGCAGTTTTGAGGAACTGGAACTTCAACATTATCTCAAAGTCGTTGGGGAAAATGCCTATACGGAAACCATAGAACTGCTGCATTGCAAAAATTGCGGGGCCAACCAACATGTCGAGGAAAATTATAAATCCCTGGACTGCGTCTATTGTGGGGAACCTTTGATACGGGAGGATATCGAAAAAGAAGGGTGGATCTTGCCAGGGGCACTGGTACCTTTTCAATTGGACGCTATCAAAGCCCGGAAAATCTTTAAGAAGTGGGTAAATGCCCTTTGGTTTGCCCCAAATAAACTGAAGAGGGCCGCCCTAAATCCAGAGGGACTCCATGGACTTTATGTGCCCTATTGGACCTTTGATGCCGATCTTAATGCTTCTTATCAGGGACAACGAGGGGAATATTATTACGAGACCAGAAGGATACGCACCAAAAACGGGACACGTACCCAACGGGTAAGAAAGACACGATGGTCCCATGCATCGGGCAGCGTAAAAGGTTTTGTAGATGACATATTGATTAATGCCTCGCAGAAAAAAAGAAAGGACATACCATCTAAGGTTGCCTTTTGGAACCTTAAGGAGCTTACGACTTTCAATTCAAAATATTTATCGGGCTTTGTTACCGAAAAGTATACCGTTTCCTTAAAGGAAGGGCACCGTCGGTCTTTTCAAAAGGCCAAGGAGATTGCCTACAACTGGATTCGGAGGGACATTGGGGGAGATACGCAACGCATCCATCATGCGGACATAAAACTTTCCGAAGAAACCTTTAAGCACATTTTGCTCCCGGTCTACATCAGTTCCTATAGGTATAACGGTAAGGAATATCATTTCTATGTAAATGGGCAAACTGGAGTTTTAAGTGGGACCAGGCCGTATTCGTTTTGGAAAATTTTCTTTTTGGTGCTTTTTATCCTTGTCATCATAGCCATTATTGCGATTTTTGCACAATGAGTATAAAAAGAACGTTGGTCATCGGAGATGTACACTCGGGACTAAAGGCTTTGGAGCAGGTATTGAAGAGAGCGGCGGTAACTCCTGAGGATATATTGATTTTTTTGGGAGACTATGTAGATGGATGGAGTACGGCCGTTGAAACCGTGAATTTTTTGATACAGCTTTCAAAGACCCATGATTGCATCTTTTTAAGGGGTAACCATGACGAACTTTGCTATGATTGGCTTGTGGACGGGGGAGATAATCCACTTTGGTTGCAACACGGGGGAAGTGCCACAATGGAATCATATCAAAAAACGGATACCGAAACCAAAAATGTCCACATGCTATTCTATCAGGATTTGAAAAACTACCATCTGGACGAGGAAGAAAGACTGTTTTTGCATGCAGGGTTCACGAATCTAAGAGGTATTGAATACGAATATTTTAAACAAACCTTTTATTGGGACCGTACCTTATGGGAATTGGCCAGATCCCTTGATCCCAACCTTGCCAAGGATGACCCGGCCTATCCCAAACGATTGACCCATTACCGTGAGATATACATCGGTCACACCCCTATTTCCAAAGTCAAGGCCGTTGAGCCGCGGAGGGCCGCCAATGTTTGGAACATTGACACAGGAGCGGCATTTAAGGGCCCACTTACGGTATTGGATGTGGATACCAAGAGATTCTGGCAAAGCGATCCCGTGCATGAATTATATCCGGATGAGAACGGACGCAATTGAAAATCCCCCTTAAACGGCCTAGTTCCGTATTTTATAACGATCTTTACAAAAAAATAGAATATGCCTGAAAAGAATATTAGATTGGAGGTAATGCAGGCCATTGAACCACAGGTGGAGGGATTTATGGACTCTTTTTTGATTCCCATAGAAGAGATATGGCAACCTTCGGATTTTTTACCGGATTCCCAGAGCGAAAGTTTTTATGATGACATTGAACAGGTACGAGAAGAATCCAAGGAATTGGGGTATGATTTTTGGGTGACCATGGTGGCGGATACCATAACCGAGGAAGCTTTGCCCACTTATGAATCCTGGTTAATGGATGTTGAAGGTATAAATCAACACGTAGAAGGAGGAAGCGGGTGGTCCAAATGGGTAAGGGCGTGGACCGCTGAGGAAAACCGTCATGGGGATGTTTTGAACAAATACCTATACCTCTCGGGTAGGGTCAATATGCGGGAGGTAGAGATTACGACCCAACATTTGATCAATGATGGATTCGATATTGGCACAGACCGGGATCCTTACAAGAATTTCGTATATACCACCTTTCAAGAATTGGCCACCAATATTTCCCATAAAAGAGTGGGGCAACTGGCCAAGAAAAAAGGCAATGCACTGTTGGGGAAGATGTGTACGATAATAGCCGGGGATGAAATGCGGCACCATTTGGCCTATCGCGAGTTTGTAAAGACCATTTTTGGGGAGGATCCCAGCGGAATGATGTTGGCCTTTACGGATATGATGAAGAAGAAAATTGTAATGCCGGCCCATTTTTTGAGGGAATCCGGTGGGGTGATAGGCGAGGCTTTTGAAAACTTTTCGAACTGCGCCCAACGTTTAGGCGTCTACACTGCGTTAGACTACATTGAAATTCTTAAAAAACTGAATGCGTACTGGCAGATTGACACGGTACGGGGACTTTCCGATGATGCGCAACGCGCAAGGGATTATTTGATGAAGCTGCCCGAAAGATTACAGCGTATTCAGGAACGTATGAAATTTCCCGAGGATCAATACCGATTTAAGTGGGTAGAGGCCAATGGAACACTTTAAAAAAAATCCCGCTAGAGCGGGATTTTTTTGTGCTCTTTTTGGAAGTGACTATAGCTTTCCATGGTCATGTTCTTCCTGCCACTTAAATAGTTCCTTCCACTTGCCTTCGTATGCCATTTTCGCTTGCATGGGCCAAGAAGCAGGGTCGTGGACCTTGTAGCGTTCACCTCCGGTTTCGAGAATTTCCTTGCAACGGGCCACCGCCGTTTCGGATAGATCCTTCCAGGTCTTTATGCCGGCATCCTGGAACATTTGCTGTATTTTGGGGCCAATACCTTCTACTATCTTAAGATCATCCTGTTTAATTGTTTTTCCAAAAACGGCCTTTGCCTTTGCCGCATCAAAAGGAATTGGCGCAGGCGTAGTAGCTTCCTTTAATTTATTGTTACAATCCTCCAGATCGGCTTTTAACTTTGCGTTGTTTCCCTGCAAAGCTTGGATTTCCTTGGAATTATCTTTTCCCTTGCCAATGAGATAACCAAAAAAGGCACATAATATTCCCACAAGCAAAGGGATTAAAAAACACCAGATGTTCATAGTTGAAAAATCCATATTCCTAATAGTTTATAGTTAATGACTTAATTTACGGTAATTACCGCTTCATGGTTTTTACTTCTCCTTAAGGGAGGTGAGCGGTTATAGGGGGAGGACTAAATGCTTTGGAAGCGGTATCCCTTTTCAACCTTTACGGTTTTGTCTAAAATACAGGGCTGCATTCGCTACACAGCATCATAAAAAACCAAATGCCCGCTATAATGGTTATAATGATTCCAAGCAGGTTTGTAATTCTCCGTGTCATGGTCAATATTTATTTAAGTATTTGGACTACAATGTATTAAAAAAATCCTAAAAAATGTTAAAATGATATAGTAAATCCTAGAAATCGGTACGGTAAGGATTACAAAACATAGGCTTTTTGAATCAAGTCATACAGTTTTTATGACCACTTATAAAAAGTAGGATACCAGTTGCGAAAATATTTAGGAAATTGCAAAAAATATCAGCAATGCAACCCTACCTCTCCCAACAAGGTTCTGGCATTGGGGTAGGGTTTTAAGCATATTTTGAGTTAGTTAGTTTGGTTGGTTTTAAACCCGCTACGTTTCCATACTTGGATCTAGCGGGTTTACTATTTGTATACGAACCAAATCTTTCTTTTTCCCGAAATCGAAAATCTACCAACCTTAATGGATAATGTGAAGATTATACAGAAAGTTGGGTAGAAAGTACAATGCTATGTGGAATTTGGCTTTTTGGAACGTAATTTTAGAAACATCGAACAAATACGCCTCATGGATATGAAAACCGAGATTATAAAAGTAGTGACCTTTCTATGTATGTTCCTGGTCTTGGGTCTGCAGTCCTTATTACATGGAAGTTGGACCGTAAAGGAACCAAAACCGGTGGAAGCCAAAAACAAATAGGTAAATCCATCCTCGCCAATTAATAAGTTTGGCATGCTTGTTTGGTCAAAAACAGGTGTTTGAATTAGTTTTGTATGTGTCTCTAGGTCCGCTGACCCTTTGAGCCAGTCCGCCGATAGCGGATGAAGGAGCTAAGGGGTCAGCGGGCCTTTCTTTTTACAAATCGAATGGTATACCTTGTACTCCCGCTAACAATAGAGCAAGAGGATTGCACACTTTTATAGGTTAAATGTTATTCCTTGGGCCAACGGTAGTTGATCGGAGAAATTAATGGTATTTGTTTGCCTGCGCATATAGACTTTCCAGGCATCCGAACCACTTTCCCGGCCACCTCCGGTCTCTTTCTCACCTCCAAAAGCACCGCCGATCTCGGCGCCAGAGGTACCAATATTCACATTGGCAATACCACAATCGCTTCCCGCTGCGGAGAGAAACTTTTCGGCTTCCCGTAGATTGTTGGTCATTATTGCGGATGAAAGCCCCTGTACCACACCGTTCTGAATGGCTATGGCATTTTCCACATCCCCGGAATATTTTAGCAAATACAAAATTGGCGCAAAGGTCTCATGCTGAACGATTTCGAAATCATTCTTGGCCTCGGCAATGGCCGGTTTTACATAACAGCTACTTTCATACCCTTCGCCTTCGAGAACACCCCCGCTTACTATCAACTTTCCACCTTCCGCAACAACCTGCTCCAAGGCCTTTTGGTACATTTCCACTGCATCGGTATCGATCAATGGGCCCACGTGGTTATTCTGGTCCAAAGGATTTCCGATACGTAGTTGTTGGTAAGCATCCACTACCGCATTTTTTACTTGGTCATAAATTGATTCATGAACAATTAATCTTCGGGTAGAAGTACACCGTTGCCCACAGGTTCCTACGGCTCCAAATACCGCTCCGATGACGGTCATTTTTACATCGGCATCCGGTGTAACGATAATGGCATTGTTTCCTCCGAGTTCCAAGAGCGATTTTCCCAGCCTTGCCGCAACGGCTTGAGCCACGATCTTACCCATCCGAATGGATCCCGTAGCAGAAATCAAAGGGACTCTTTTATCGGTTGTGATGAACTCTCCTACTTTATAGTCCCCGTTGATCAAACAGGAAATCCCTTCAGGTAAATTATTCTCCCGGAGTACTTCTGCGATGATATTTTGACAGGCAACGCCACATAAAGGTGTTTTTTCGGAAGGCTTCCAAATGCATACATCCCCGCAGACCCAAGCCAAGGCCGTGTTCCAGGCCCAAACGGCGACGGGGAAATTAAAGGCGGAAATAATACCCACCACACCCAACGGATGGTATTGCTCATACATGCGATGCCCCGGACGTTCCGAATGCATGGTAAGGCCATGCAATTGTCTGGAAAGTCCAACCGCAAAATCGCAGATGTCTATCATTTCTTGGACCTCGCCCAGGCCTTCCTGATAGCTTTTACCCATTTCATAGGATACCAATTTTCCCAAGGGTTCTTTTAGTTGTCGTAGCTTTTCACCAAATTGGCGAACAATTTCCCCACGTTGCGGGGCCGGGGTTTGGCGCCAAGATGTAAAGGCTATTTCGGCAGTGTTTATGACTTTTTCATAATCCTCCTGGGTAGTGCTCGTTACACTTCCAATTAACATGCCATCGACGGGGGAATGGGATGCTATATTATCGCCCGAGCCGAAATTATCCGAACCGGTTGAGGTTCCCCTATTTATCTCCCGGATACCCAATTCGTCCAAGGCTTTTTGTATTCCAAAATCGGTTGCAACTACAGACATTTTTATAACTTTTTAAGAATGAATTGTTAGAATTTTGACAAAGCTACGAATATTAACCGTTTTCCTATCCTGGAAGGGACTAATGTTGTTAATCCCTTTTATTTTAATAGAATCAGAAGAATTGCTACCAAAGCTGGAAGCGCCTGTACGAAGAATATTTTCTTATCGGCTGTTAACGCGCCATAGATTCCAGCTATGGAAACACACCCGAGAAAAAATAGGGAAATATAATCTACCCAAATCCTATCTTCAATGAAGAACGTCCATACCAATCCGGCGGCCAAAAAGCCATTGTACAAACCTTGGTTTGCCGCCAAAGGTTTGGTAGGCTCAAAAAGTTCAGGGGGGAAATTGCGAAATATTTTTCGGCCCCTTGTGGTCCATGCGAACATCTCGAACCATAAAAAATAAAAATGAAGAAGGGCAACCAAACCGATCAATATTCTGGCCGCTATTTCCATAATCTAGTCTTTGGCGATAAATCGTTCATCTACGGGCATCACGGTTCCGCAATTGGAACAGGTACGTAATGCTGCGGAGCCATAAAAATATTTGAAATGGGCCAAAAAGTCCTTTTCGATATCCTTTAAGGTAAAATAGGCTTCATAGAGCTTGTGATTGCAATTGTCACAGAACCAAAGGAGTCCATCATCCACATTCATGTCGGCTCGTTTGCGTTCTACCACTAAGCCAATGGATCCTTTGTGCCGAACCGGGGAATGAGGTACTTTGGCAGGATGTAGATACATATCCCCGGGCCCCAATTTAAATGTCTTCTTCTTCCCGTCCTCCTGAATGTGTACTTCGATATTTCCCTCTAATTGATAAAAAAGCTCCTCGGTCTCATTGTAGTGATAATCCTTTCGGGCATTGGGACCGGCAACTATCATTACAATATAGTCTCCGGCGTCCTTATATAAATTTTTGTTGCCTACGGGAGGTTTTAGGGTATCTCTATTTTCCTCGATCCACTTGTTGAGGTTAAAAGGAGGTGGGATTGCCATAATTCTTTGTTGATAGTATATAGTTGTCCAATGGTTACCCGCGTATCGGCAACAAACAACCATCCACTGATTATATCAAATTTAAGAAAAGAAATTGGCTTTATCCGAAAGCTAGCGATAGAAGAGCTGGGTAAAATAAAAGTTACCGTTGGCATCTTTTTTTACACTTACGGCAGTATGCGTAAACTCGTCCTCCATGGTCTTTTTGTGACTGGTACTGTTCAACCATCCCTGGAATGCTTCCGAAGCGGTATCATAATCCTTGGCCACATTTTCACCTACGTATTCCGCATTGACCTCCGCGGCGATACCTGAGGCACGTGCACTGAAATTATCATGGCTCAAATCGCCCTGAGCTATCATATAATCATTATGCTCGTTGGCATATTCGTGTGCTATGGGACTATATTGTAGGGCAGAATAGCCCAAGGATATTCTATGATCGTTAACTACGCCCATGAGTTCCTGTTCCACCTCGACCGCATTTTCCGCTTCAGGAATATCGGGAATTTCGGCAGGGGTATAGGATTCTTTGGAACAGGCGGTAAGCCAAAATGCCAAGCACACCAAAAAAGCATAGCCAACCCCTCTGTTTGCAGAGTTTAACTTCAGTTTCATACAATGTTCTAAATTGTAAGTAGGTGTTCCCGCAAGTAGGTCTGGATCGGTAGGGGTCTTATTCCCGATAAAAAGCGGAAATAAAAGTTGAACGGGGAGAGATTCAACGGGATAATAATAGAGAAAATTATCCAAATCAACTTTCTAAAAGCTCTTTTTTCGATGAAAGGCACTTTTTAACCTACATCGGTAATTCTAGAGCCAGTTATCATTTTGGATAACGAAATTTGGGACATCAATGGAAAGTCATTGAATACCACCTGCTGTTGTTGTGGCTCGGGTTCACCCCCTGAATTTCCCTTTAAAACCTTTGAGAAGACAAAGGCCCCTATTTCCTTAATGGGTTCATAGAGTTTGGAACTTTCCAGGGTCTCGTTCTTAACGAAACCCGCGGAAGAATTTACCCGTTCAAAAAAAACAAGTAGCGCTCCAAGTATTACCGCAACCTTCAAAGCGCCAAAAATGGCACCTGCAATTTTATTCAGTAGACCCAACATGGCAAAATCCGCAATTTTGGTCAAGAACTTTCCCGCTATATGTACAATAAGCACAATAGCGAAAAAGGTAATTATAAAAGCGGCAATGTTGATATACCTTTCATTCCAGTCCATATTCTGTGAAAGGTAATCGCCGGCATAATAGGAGAAGTGAATGGCTCCAAAAATTCCGGCTACAAGGGCAATGATAGAGGCTATTTCCAGAAAAAGACCATTTTTAAGGCCTTTCCAAAGTCCCCATAGCAATAATAAGCCCAGAACAATATCCAAGAAATTCATACCGGAAATGTTTTGGCAAAAGTAACATTTTTGATTTGTACCTTTACCTCTCGGGTCTTAAAGAAACGAACAGGAGAAAGGTATGTCTAGGGATTTACAACTTAAGGAACGGTGGGACGTCTTGGTGGAGAAGCTTTCGGCTCAATTTTCAGACGGGGATCTTTTGGAACTGGACGCCATTATTTATTTGATCGGCGTCCAAGAGTTGGGACAATATCACAGGGCCTACAAAAAGGACGAAAAGCTTAATCTGATGCATATCGCTATCTGTCGGTTATTGGAACCCTATGGCTACTATGAATTCGATTTTTTTGATGAGGACGGCTGGCCCCATTATATCGTAAAGGAGACCTTACCCCCCTTGAAGGCCGGTGAGCAATCCGTACTGATGAAAGAGGCCATAGTCAATTATTTTGTGGAGAAATCCTATATAAATTAAGAAACCCTATATCCCAAATGGATTAACCACCCAATATAAAAAAAGGGAAATCCAAAAACATCATATTGAATGTCCAGAACCACTCCCTATTATGCCGTAATCTTTACTTCGACCCTTACCGATAACGATAATGGTTATTCAGAAATGGCCGAACAAATGGAGAACCTCGCTTCAAAGCAACCTGGATTTTTGGGATTTGAAAGTGCAAGGGGCGAAGTCGGGATTTCCGTGAGTTACTGGAAAACCTTGAAAGCCATCGCTGATTGGAAGGCCCAGGCCGATCATCAGTTCGCACAGGAAAAAGGAATCACGGATTGGTATGAATGGTACAAAATACGTATTTGTAGGGTAGAGCGGGAGTACGATTTCTTTAGGGGAACTTCTTCAAATACATAAATTTTAACCTTGGCGAAGGTTAGATCATGAAGGTAGGGATGCCTATGTATAAAGTTCCCCCTTACTATAACGATAGAGTATTTTTATCCCTTTGCCATTCCTTTTTAAACGAGTATATTTATATATCTTTGCTGTGCTACTTTATGCTACTTTTAAAAAGCATTAGGCAATAAAACAACACCATTATGGACTACATCATTTCGCTAGATCAAGGAACTACCAGTTCGCGTGCCCTGCTCGTTGATAGAGAAGGTAAAATAAGGGGCATGGTACAAAAGGAGTTCAAACAGATTTTTCCAAAATCGGGATGGGTGGAACATGATCCGATGGAAATTTTGGAATCCCAGATGGGCGTACTCAACGAATTGATACAAAAGGAAAATGTATCCGCATCGGATATCAGGGCCATAGGGATTACCAATCAGCGGGAGACAACCATGGTCTGGGACCGGAATACCGGGGAACCGATATATAATGCCATTGTTTGGCAAGACAAGCGAACTGCGGATATTTGCGAGGGTTTAAAAAATGATGGTTACACCGAACACGTCCGAAAGACCACAGGTTTGGTCATCGACTCCTATTTTTCCGGAACCAAGGTCAAATGGATTTTGGATAATGTTACCGGTGCCAAGGTTAAAGCCGAGAACGGCGACTTGCTCATGGGTACCGTGGACACCTGGCTAATTTGGAATATGACGGATAAAAAAAATCATGTTACGGATTATACCAATGCCTCCAGAACCATGATCTATGACATCGTGAATTTAAAATGGGACGATAAATTATTGAATGCCCTGGGGATTCCAAGAACAATGTTACCCGATGTAAGGCCATCGGCGCACCACTTCGGGGATTATGAAATTGACGGGGTACAAATTCCTATCGCAGGAATCGCGGGAGATCAACAGGCCGCACTTTTTGGCCAGGGCTGTTTTAAAAAAGGAACCGCAAAAAACACGTACGGTACAGGTTGTTTTATGTTGATGAACACTGGGGAAAAACCTCAATTTTCCAAGAACGGACTTTTGACCACAATCGCCTATGGATTGGATGGCAAGGTAAACTACGCCTTGGAAGGAAGTATTTTTATTGCAGGTGCGGCTATACAATGGCTGCGGGATGGATTGGAACTGATCAAGGATGCCAGGGAGACCGAAGCTTTGGCGAATTCCATTGAAGGAGAAAGCTCGGTTTATGTGGTACCTGCCTTTGCCGGCCTCGGCGCACCCTATTGGGACATGTACGCCCGTGGTGCCATATTTGGATTGACCCGCGATACCGGAAAGGCCCATTTAGCGAAAGCCACCTTGGAATCTTTGGCCTATCAAACCAAGGATATCCTAAAGGCCATGGAGGATGATTCCGGAATTCAATTGGAAAACCTTAGGGTAGATGGCGGGGCCTGTGCCAACAACTATCTGATGCAATTCCAGGCCGATATTTTGGATACCGAGGTACACCGTCCGGAAGTTATTGAGTCCACCGCTATGGGTGCCGCATTTTTGGCAGGGATTCATGTAGGGCTCTGGACACAGGAAGATGTTGATCAAAATCGACCTATGGACCGTATTTTTCAGCCCACTTTTGATCGCGTAAAGCGAAAGCGACTGTATAAAAATTGGCAAAAGGCCGTAGATTGTACCAAGGGTTGGGAAGGGCAATGAACATCTCCGGATTTATCTTTTCAAAAAACGGGAGCCCCAAAGACGAAGCAGCACTTTAGGGCCCTACTTGGTTAGGAATAAAGGATTATTAAAAAATACTGAAACAAGTTCAACATGAACATAAAATTCTCAAATCTAGATAGAACAAAAACCGTTGGAAACCTATCCAAGGGCGAATTTGACCTGATTGTTATCGGAGGAGGCATTACGGGAGGGGGCATTGCATTGGATGCAGCTTCACGGGGGTTGAAGGTCGCCTTGGTGGAAAAAGGGGATTTTGCCTCCGGCACCAGTAGCAAATCCACAAAACTGATCCACGGTGGTTTGCGCTATTTAAAGCAATTCGATTTTTGGCTGGTAAAGGAAGTAGGTTCGGAGCGGGCCATCGTACATAAATTGGCCCCGCATTTGGTACTTCCGGAGAAGATGTTATTACCCTTGATCGAAAATGGATCCTATGGGAAATGGTTGACTTCCATCGGATTAAAGGTCTACGATATTCTGGCACAGGTCTCTGGGGATGACAAACGGAAGATGCTCGAGAAAAAGGAAGCCCTAAAACTGGAGCCGTTATTACCCAAAAAGATACTGAATGGGGCCGGCTATTATGCCGAGTATAGAACCGATGATGCGCGTCTTACCATTGAGAACATAAAGACCAGTCTTCAATTTGGCGCACTAGCCTTGAACTATGCCAAAGTTGTTGACTTTCTCTATTCCGATGATCAGGTAGCAGGGGTAAAAATTGAGGATGGGATTTCCGGAAAGGAATTCGATATCAGATCAAAATATGTAATCAATGCCGCAGGCCCTTGGGTCGATGAACTTCGCGGGATGAACAACTCCAAGAAGGGAAAACAGTTGCACTTGACCAAAGGTGTTCATCTGGTATTTCCCCATGAGAAACTTCCCGTAAAGCAATCCGTTTATTTTGATATCCCGGATGGGCGTATGATGTTTGCCATCCCCCGTGGAAAAATTACCTATATCGGAACAACGGATACCAACTTCAATAAGGACAAGGATAACGTTCGGACGGATTTGGCCGATGCCATTTATTTAATATCGGCGGTCAATAATATGTTCCCAAGCATTAATTTGGAAATGGACGATATTATCTCCTCTTGGGCCGGGTTGCGTCCTTTGATCCATGAAGAAGGTAAATCGGCTTCCGAACTTTCAAGAAAGGATGAGATATTTACCTCGGATACCGGTCTCATCAGTATCGCTGGGGGAAAGTTGACGGGATACCGAAAAATGGCCGAACGTGTGGTTAATCGTATCGCCAAAAAACTGGAGGAGGATCACGATACCGAAGTCGAGGAATGTACCACGGATACTATTCCCCTATGTGGTAATGTGGGCTTTAAAAAGTTCAAACATGTGAAGCGGTATATTTCTGAGATTTATGAACGTATAAAAGAGGATGGGTTTACAGCTTACGATGCTTGGTTCCTGGTGACCAACTATGGGAAACAGACCGAAACTATTTTAGATACCTATGCCGAACTAAAGGATAAGGACAATACAGTAAAAATGATCAAGGCTGAACTCCGATTTGGCATTCATTACGAAATGGTCCAAAATCCCATGGACTTTTTCATCCGCAGGACGGGTAGGTTGTATTTTGACATTGATGGGGTACGTAATCTTATGGAACCCGTATTGGATGAGTTCAAGTCAATTTATAAGGTTGATGATTCCCAAATCCTGGCATGGAAGGAGGAGCTTTTGCATGAAATTGAAGAGCATTCAAATTTTAGCTTGGAGCGGGTCTAAGGTTGTAAACCTGCCATTTCCCGTGCCCATTCTATGATAGCGAGAATAGTCCCTTCATCCCATTTTCCTTCCTTGCCTTCAAAGGAGTCCTTTGCCGTTTCGTGAATGGTGTTCCAATGATCTAATCCGGGATACTCCAACAATTCATGATCGGAATGCCCATTTCTTTTTAAGACCTCCAATATCATTTGATTGTCAAAGGCGGACATGATCCAATCATTGGTTCCTCTCAATATTCGTACGGGAACCTTAAGTTTTTCCCATTGACCGGCCAAGTTGAAATCCTGTAATTGTTGATAGTAGCGTACCGGTCTCCCGTACATATGGGCCGGACCGTGGTAATTGTATTTGGCCAAGGCCGGATATGCATTGACCACTTCTTGATACGTCTTCTTTTCAATGAGCATCCCATAATATAGAGGAATGAAATAGTTGTTCATTTTTTCCACAATTTCTGCTTCCGAATTCCCTTGAAACTGTAGAATCCGACGTTCAATTTCAAGCATATGCTCATACCATGTCTTAAAGAAGGTCCCATCTGAAATTACTCCGGCCAGATTAAATTCATTGGCCAATAACGGGGCGAGCGCACTTCCCATACTGGAACCATAAACCACAATTTTATCAGGGTCTACGTAGGACTTTGATTTTAAGCTTTGGATGGCTGCCCGGTACCCCGCGAGATCCATAAGAAAATCGGATTGACCACAATCCCCATCGCTATCTCCAACACCCGGTTTTTCTATACGCATGACCACCATTCCTGATTTTTCCACTAAATCGGTGATGGTCTGTACCCAGTTTCCTTTTCGCCCTGGATACGTTTCAATGCTGGAGCAACTAAGACCTCCGATCAATACTATGGCGGGCTGTTTTCCTTTCTTCCGCGGTTTTGTAATTATGGTTCTTTGGGTTGTCCCATAGGTACTGGTAACCTCTTCATAGAAGGTCTCCAAATTCTTGTGGGATTCCATTTCAAGCGGTTCAAAACGAACTTCTTTCTTGAATAGCGAACCGTTTCTTATAGCTTCTATGGTTATGGGTATATCTCCTCTTAGTCCATAGAAAATGTCGCTCCAGATTTCCTGGTCCAAAATGGAAACTCCATTTACTCGGATAAGTCGATCTTCCGGTAAAAACCCTTCCTTTTCCAATGGGCTATTTTTTTGAAGGGATTGTATTGTTGCCCCTGGCCCTGCATCCGATGGAGCTATCCTTGCTTGCCATAATGCCCTTCTACCCAAATTTTGTGCATTTAACAGACAAGCGGTCAACAAAAAAACAATAAGAATCGGCCCAGCGCTTTTAACTTCTATTTTCATAGCAATACAATTTTTTGGTTTCCTTAAAATTAGATTCCCTAACTTTAAGATTCCGACGAATTATATGGTTCCCTGTTCTTTTTATGTAAAAAGAGACCTACACATGATTTTAATTTTTTAGGAAGATGAAAAGTGCTCATGATTTTTACCTGTTCAACTCCAGGATAGCCACACATGTACTATTCTGGATAGGATATTATACCCTGTTCGGACTACTTTGGGCAGGCCAGGAAGGCTATATGGCTTCATTTTATTTGGAATTTGTTTTGCTGCCCATTCGTATTTTGGCGGTATACGCTACCCTTTACTTTTTGCTGCCTAAATTCCTTTTAAAACGTAGGTATGTTCAGTTTTTAGTGGGATATGCGATTATGCTGGTGTCCACCGGAATACTTCAAAGGGTGTTTATTCACCTTTTCTATGAAGAGCTCTTACTCAATGATTTCAGTACAGGTTTATTTAGCATCCGAATGTTGGTACGGGCCATGGTGTTGATCAATACAACGGTTTTGTTGATTCTAGGGATAAAGCTTTTTCAGTTGTGGGTCATAGAGCGGGAAAAGAATGAGAAGGAAAATGAAAAAATCTTGGAGTTAAAGGCGAACCGAAGGATTCATCGAGTGTCCACAAATAATATCGTATATATAGAAGGCCTGGGGAATTATGTAACCTACCATCTTTTGGACAACTCCAAGATAACGGTCTATGGGAGTATAAAAAATACACTATCTGCCCTTCCCGGAAACTTTAGAAGGATACATCGATCTTACATCGTAAACAAGGATTATATAAAATCCTATGACCTAAATTCGGTAGAGGTTCAAAATCAGTTTATTCCTCGGGGAAGCAGTGCCAAAGATGATTTGCTTCTAGGGTAAGCTATATTGGAATTAATTTAATTTATGTGTCAGGGCCTTAAAGGATTTTTGCGGATTTTTCCCATTGTAAAGCACTTCATAAACCGTATCGATAATCGGGGTCTTCACCTTTTTTTTGAGTTTTGATTTTATCTTGTAGGTACTTTTGGTCGCATAATATCCTTCAGCTACCATATTCATCTCCATCATGGCACTTTTTACGGTATAGCCCTTGCCGATCATATTGCCGAACATGCGATTGCGACTAAAAACAGAATAGCCCGTAACCAGGAGATCCCCTAAATAGGCCGATTCGTTAATGTTACGATCAATATTGTGGATACGTTTTGTAAAACGCTTCATCTCCCGTATGGCATTGCTCATAAGGACACTCTGAAAGTTATCCCCATAGCCCAGCCCATGTGCTATTCCAGCCGCCACGGCATAAATATTCTTAAGCATGGCAGCATATTCCGTACCTATGATGTCCTTGGTAATCTTGGTTTTAATATAATGGCTACTGAGATTTTTCGCCATCAATTTGGCTTTCTTCCCGTCCGCACAGGCAATGGTCAAATAAGAAAGTCGCTCCAAAGCCACTTCTTCCGCATGGCAGGGTCCGGTAATGACCCCTATATTCTCAAATGGGATATTGTATTTTTCGTGAAAGTGCTCCCCAACGATCAATCCGGTTTCGGGAACGATACCTTTTATGGCCGAAAAAATGATTTTGTCTTCAAGTGGAAGAGTCGACTTCTGCAGTTCACTTTCCAAAAACGCCGATGGAATGGCGAAGATCAACACATCGGCATCGGATATCGCCGTATCGATGGTATTGGTCAATCGAAGCTTGCCCAAGTCCAATTCTACCGAGGAAAGGTAATTGGGGTTGTGCCCTTGGATCTTGATATATCCGATCGCATCCGGGTTTCGCATGTACCAGATAACATTGTCCATGTTTTCGGTAAGCATTTTTATGAGGGCCGTGGCCCAACTTCCTCCACCGAGTACAGCGAATTTCAGGTCTTTATCCATGTATCTTTTTTGGACCAAGTAGGTTTTTCATTTACAGGCCAAAAATACCTAAAATAAAAGCCTTGGCCTTAAGCATTGATTATCAAATGGTTAAAAAATTTGGCATGGTGGTTGTCTTATACCAATCAAATTATAAAACCACGGGTTATGAGGGCAAAACTACTTTTTGGGATGGTTCTACTGGGAACTTTAATGACTTCCTGTTATACAGAAGTAATCGTAGAAGATGAATTTATTGAGGATTCCGCTTTTAATACCGATTTGGTATTACAGTCCTATGACCTTTGGTATGTGGATATCAACCAAACCCGGGGTAATGGTGAGGTTCCCTTCCTACAACGGGCCTTTACCATTTCCTTTGATGATGGGGTGGTGTATGCCAACAACAATATTGTGGGCATAGGTAAGACGGGAAATGGCCTGGGAATAGACGTTGGGTATTATTCCACTTTGCGGGGCGCGGTGGAAATTGACCATGATGTGGATGGTCCTTGGCTTTTGGAAGTCTTTGCGGTTAACGGAAATGCCATTGAACTATACGATGGTCGTTCCAATACCTCCTATGTCCTAAGGGGATACCAGCGAAACAATTTTGACTATGACTTGGTCTTTTATGACAACATCAACTACTTAATACAGGAGTACGATGCTTGGGAAAAAGTCTATACCAGCGAGGAAGGGGCCATCAATGATTTTGATAATGAAAACTTTTTACAGTTTCTCCCGAACTTCTTTCGGTCTTCAATTGATGCTGTAGGAACACCGATTTCAAATATTCAATGGGATTTTGAGGGCGATTATCAGGTTTATGACGTAGAAAACGATGAAACGCTCAAAACTTTAACACTCGCTTATGACTTCATGGGCAATGATTACTTTGAGCTATACGTTATCAATGATAGTACAATTGAATTGTATCACCCCAATAGCGGAACAGTATACGAGTTTCGTGGTAGAGGATACCAGCAGTACCTAAAATCTGCTAAGGGCTCAGTGGCCAAAAAGAGAACAAAGACTTCAAATCCTATTATGAAGGTAGAACGCAAAAGAAATAGATAAAGATTTTTTGGTTGGTTATTTAGTTAGGAATCGCTCCGGTCCCATTATGTGGATTTGGAGCGGTTTTTTTAGTGAAATGTCCGTATTGCAAATAACAAAAGGGAAATGGCCTTCCGGGTTTCAATTAGCGGGATAGCATCACATGCCTTCGTTTAAATTCCGAGGGATTTTCCTGGGTGACCTTTTTAAAAATGCGATTAAAATAGGAAAGGCTTTCAAACCCGCATTCATAGCAGGTCTCGCTAATGTTTTTCCCGAGGAGCAGTAACCGCTTTGCCTGACTGATGCGATACTGGTTTAAAAAATTGGTAAAGGTGGTTCCCGTGGTTTTCTTGAAATAACGGCAAAAGGCCGGTTTGCTTAAATTGCAAAGAGCGGCAACTTCTTCTAACGGTATTTTGTTTTGATAACGTTCATCGATCAAGGCGTAGATTTCCCGAATCCGCGCCTGTTCCTTATGACTATACCGGTTAACAAAGGGTTTGCTATGGAGCAATTCAAATTCCTTACTTCCTGCCAAGAACCTCAAAATGGAAAGGATCTCCATAAAAAACTCGAAGGAGGTCAACATATGAAGTTTCTTCATCCGTTTACCGACCTCCGTCTTAGTAGCACCGGTAAAGGCCAATCCATACTTGGAAAGTTCCATAAGGCGATCCAAGGATTGCAGCTCAGGCATTTGCGCGATAATCGACTGCTTAAATGTGGGTTTTATATGTAATACCTCCTTTCTATAAGAAGTAGTGACCCCGTGGTCAAAATTAAGATGGGGAATATTGGAACCGATTAAAACCAAATCACTATCCGTAAACTGGGAAATATGATCACCAACGTGCCGTGTGGCGCTTGCCCCTTCAATATAAACCAGTTCAAACTCGGGATGAAAATGCCAATAAAAAAGATGGTTCAACTTGGGATCATGTAAAAGCCGAAACGGACTTTTGGAGTCCGAATGAATATTTTCCAGCTGGATTTTCATCCTTAAATATAACAAAATTGCCATATAGAAATGATTTTATAGAGTAAAATATCAATATAGTTCAAATAATGGTCAATATGAAGGTGGATTTTCGAAATGAACCGAAGTAGTTTTACCCTATCAATTCTATTACATCACTAAACATTCATATCATGCAACAGACAAAAACAAAGTTGGAAATGGCCAACAAGGCCCATGAAGAAATTCCGGGGAATCCATCTACGGCTACCAGTAGTAAAATCAATTTGAACGACAGATCAAATGGGAAACCTTTACGTGTTTTGAGCGAAGAGGATTGGCAGTTCTGGATACACAATGGTTATATCGTCATCAAAAATGCGATTCCCAGGGAACAGGCTAAAGCTACGGCCGACTTCATTTGGGAATTCGATGAAAAAGATCCAAATGACCCTGAGACTTGGTATGCTCCTGCTAGGGCCGAAATGCAAATGAAGGAATTGACCGGCACAGGGATGGTAGAAGTTTATAACCATCAACACCTATGGAACAATCGCCAGGCCCGACGGGTCTATGATGCCTTTGTAGATGTTTGGGGAACGGAAAAACTTTGGGTAACCATAGATCGGGCCAATCTCAATTTTCCCTTACCACCTGGAGTAGACAAAAAAGGCTTCATCCATTGGGATTACGACCCTGAGACCAGACCCCAGAACGTTCAAGGGGTATTGGCCTTGGCCGATCAAACGGACGAAAATATGGGAGGTTTTCAATGTATCCCCTGGCTCTATAGAAATTACGATAGCTGGAAGCTTACGCAGCCAGAGGACAGGGACAGGTTTCAACCGGATATCTCTGATTTAGAAGATAAGATCGTTAAGGTAAAAATGGAAGCGGGTGATTTATTGATCTTCAATAGTACGGAACCCCATGGCATACGACCCAATAAGTCAAAGGACAAAGTACGTATCGCCCAATATATTTCCATGATGCCGGCAGAAGAAGATAATACGGAACTACGGGACTGGCGCGTCAATTCTTGGAAAAACAGGGTTGCCCCTGAAGGATATGCATTTCCGGGGGATCCAAGAAATTGGGAGCAAACCAGATATGAAACCGCTAAATTATCATCACTCGGAGAGCGGTTGTTGGGACTTAAAACTTGGTAATCCCTTATTTTGGATTACTCTAACTTGCCTTTGTAAAAAGGTTGAAATGGATGGATCTCAACTTGGAATAGATTATTCTTTATGGCGATATCCTCCAAGAGCAAATTTTTGGCTTCGGCCAAATTTTTGCTTTTTAGGATAAGCATACCGGTATCACTATACCGGGCTCCTATAACAATAATGCTATCCGACCTTAATTTGGAAAGATGGGCCGAGTGTTCCTTAAAATGGGTCTGTTCCCCAGGCGATTTATTGGAATCCCAACGTTCCCCCACGGTATATAGTGCCACAAAGTAATTGTCTTCCTTCTCCTGTGAATAGTTTAGAAACGGAAAGACCAATACCGACAGAATAATGAAAGCCTTTTTCATGATAGTGGATATTTTAAGGGGGACGTTATTGTATTCCTAATAATTGGACCGGTTTTGGAACAGACCTTTAAAAATAAATCAAAATTTCAATATTGAAGTGTAAAATACGTGGAGAGCGTACAATTAACCTTATTTTTGCGGCCTTAAATTCATAAGGTTTGAAGAAATACCTCAATCTTTTCGACTTTTCACAGGAAGTAAATTATAAGACGGAGATTCTTTCCGGTCTCACCGTAGCCTTGGCTTTGGTGCCCGAGGCCATAGCCTTTGCCTTGATTGCCGGCCTTTCTCCGTTAACAGGCTTGTATGCAGCATTTGTGATGGGCTTGGTCACCTCAATTCTGGGAGGTCGTCCAGGAATGATTTCCGGGGCTACCGGGGCCGTAGCCGTTGTAATCGTTTCTTTGGCCAAGGACTTTGGTGTAGAATATGTTTTTGCCACGGTAATATTGGCGGGCCTTCTTCAAATGGCAGCGGGATTCCTTCGATTGGGTAAATTGATGCGTTTGGTACCCCATCCCGTTATTTTTGGTTTCGTAAACGGTTTGGCCATCATCATCTTCATGTCCCAGTTGGTGCAGTTCCAGGACGCGGAAGGCCACTGGCTTACCGGCACCCCGCTGTACATTTTGTTAGGCTTGGTATTGCTGACCATGTTTATCATTTGGGGCCTTCCAAGGCTAAGTAAAGTAGTACCATCCTCCTTAGTCGCTATTCTCACCATTTTTGGTATCGTGGTCTTCTTTGATATCGACACCCGAACCATTGGGGATATCGCTTCCATTAAAGGGGGCTTTCCCCCTTTCCATATTCCGGAGATTCCATTTTCGTTTGAGACTTTGCAAATTATTTTTCCCTATGCCGCCGTCGTGGCCGGAGTGGGATTGATCGAGAGTCTATTGACCTTGAATATTGTTGACGAGATTACCGAAACCCGTGGTCGGGGCAATAAAGAAGCCGTGGCGCAGGGAACTGCCAATATCCTTTCCGGATTTTTTTCTGGGATGGGCGGGTGTGCTATGATCGGGCAAAGTTTGATCAACACCTCTAACGGGGCCAGGGCAAGACTTTCTGGGATTGTGGCGGCTGTAATGCTGTTGGTATTTATTATGTTCGGGGCCGGACTCATTGAACGGGTTCCAATGGCCGCCTTAACGGGACTTATGATCATGGTCGCCCTTGGTACTTTTGAATGGGCCAGTCTACGTACTTTCCGCCGTATGCCGCAATCGGACGTCTTGGTGATGGTACTGGTTACCCTGGTTACCGTTTTCCTCCATAACCTGGCCTTGGCGGTATTGGTAGGAGTCATTATTTCGGCCCTGGTCTTTGCATGGGACAATGCCAAACGTATTCGTGCACGAAAATATGTAGATGATGAAGGGGTAAAACATTATGAAATCTATGGGCCCTTATTCTTTGGTTCTACCACACTGTTTGCCTCAAAATTTGATGTCCTCAATGATCCCAATGAAGTAATTATCGATTTTAGGGAAAGTCGGGTAGTGGACATGTCCGCTATTGAAGCCTTGAACAAGATTACGGAGCGGTATCAAAAGGTGGGCAAAAAGGTTCACTTGCGGCATTTGAGCAAGGACTGTATCCGTTTGCTGAAAAATGCGGACGATATTATCGAAGTAAACGTTTTGGAAGATCCTACCTATAAAGTAGTGGCGGATAAAGTTTAATAAAAACAATTGAAGACAGCAAGTATGGAAATAATAAGGGAACCATTAACTCTCTTTTTTTGTAGAGCTTATCGTCTTTTGTGATATGCCATAACCACCGGCCCATCCTACCCAGGTTTTTAAGGAAATCTGCTTTTGTAAGGACTTGAACTTTAGGTCCGTCCCATTTTCTAAACTAATCGTCAGGTCTTTCATAGCGCATCGTTTTGAAGCGGTTCATTTGTTATATGACGATTCAATCTGATGAAACAGGACAGAATTTTTTAAAAAACCTATATTTTTTTGGATTCCAAAAAAGATTAGGAAGAACCTGGAAATAAAGGAAAGTCCATTTCAAACTAGATTAGTATCGATGCTCAGGGCAATTTTTGTTATTATGTTCTAGAAGAAGAACAACCCTTGTATTAGGGTGATTTTTCGGAAATCCAGTCGTTATTCCCTAATGGAGAGATCGGAATAAAACGTATTCCCATCCACTACCAAGGTGGTCAGCTCTACGGTATGTCCGTCGGGGTCTTTGGTATAGATGGAATAAAAATAGTGATGGTCCTGAAATTCGTATTTCAGCCCTAATGAGTCATATTTCTTTTTGGCCTTTTCAAAATTGCTACGGGTAACATTAAAGGCAAAATGATCTATTTTAACATTTTTTGAATTCGCATCAAGGGGTTCATGGTCTTCATTGGCCGGGAATAGGGCGATACCGGATTTATGGGCTAGCATAAAAATGGGGAACGGCCCCCACTCCGAAAGTTGGTACCGTTTTAATCCCAATACTTTTTCATACCAATCCGCAGAAACATTAATATCCTTGACCCGTATGGCAACATGATCTAAAAATTCAATGTTGAAATCCATTTTGCGAACAAATTAAAGGTTAAGACCAAATATAAAACATGCCAATAGGTATCGCCAAAAAGCTATCCTTAACATGCGGGAGGTTTTCCAAGAAAAGGAAATACAAATTGGGTTGGACATAAATATATTTTTTACTCGAGCCATTGCCGATTTTTACTCTGTTATCCTTTTTTGAACCACCCCGTTTTTTATTACCATATGTATTTCCAAGGTGTTTTTTATGGAGTCCAAGGGGTTTTTATCCAATAGGACCATATTTGCAATTTTACCCGTTTCAATAGACCCAAGCTTATCCGCAGCCTTCATCATAGTTGCGGCATTTAAGGTTCCCATTTTAAGGATATCCATTGGATCCATACCCCCCATTTCAAGAAGCTGCATTTCCTCATGCAAACTATAACCGGGCAGGATAAAGTCATTTCCGGTGTCCGTGCCCAATACCATATTGACACCGTTCTTATAGAGTTCTTGGATATCCTCTACCTGAAATGCCATTACATCCCGTAGTTCAATGTTATCCCTCTTCATATAATCCTGTAGATCCATAAGATAGCTTTCAGCACGGAATACAAAGCCAGGATTTTCCATTGCCAAAAAATAATCCTTATCATAAACCTCCTGTATTTTCTGTTCTTCTATCCATTCTGGATGTAGGGGATACAAGAAACTCTTATCCAGCATTAAAGTAGTCACCCAAGAGATGCTGTCACCATATATTTTGTTCACGAGATCATCATCTCTTTGAAAGTCCAGATCTACTCCCGTAAAATGGACAATATTCCGGATATTGGCATCCATGGCCATTTGGAGTTCAACATTGTCACTGACGTGTACAAATACTTCCAAACCATTTTTGTCCGCTTCCTTTTGCACTTTATTGATAAATTCCTGGGGCATCCGTTCTACCAGGGGAGGGTGAGGGCCATCCTCAATTGTAAGCTTTATACCTAAAATAGGTTGTTGCGCTACCCTTTCCACCAATCGTTCAATCTGTAAAGTGTCCCGAAGAAAGAAAACCGTCTTCCTTTCCTGCCACATACTGGACCCATAGGTTTTTACGGGATGTCTCCCTTCCATGGTAAAATGTTGACTCGTATGAAATACCTTGGGAGCGGGCAAGGAATCCTGATTTCCTATATTTCGCATTTCCTCATAATAACTATCGGTACACAGACCGCCTCCGGTAATAAATATGGAGGTCACCCCAAAATGGATAAATCTTGGAAAATCCCTTTCATAAGATGAGGTATGTACATGACAATCAAATAAACCGGGGATCAGGAATTTTCCGGTACCATCAATGACATGGGTTTTTTGACCAAGCTCGTCAGTATCAATAGCCACGATTCTATTTCCCTTGATGCGGATGTTTACATTTTCTTGAAGCCCAGCCCCGGTTCCGTCTATGAGATTCACCTTGGAAATAACCAAATCAAACTCAGAATCCTCCTCTGATGAACATGACAAAAGGAGAAGAAGGGTTGCGAAAAATACATTTTTCATATTGGCGGTAATGGATGGCTTACAACTAATTCCAAGTGCCTTAAATATACAATAGATCTTTCTGCTGTGGAGTTGCCTATACTTTTAAGTATTTACCTTGACTTATTAACAGTATGGTTTAAGATAAAGTCCAAAATGGGTTTGGGGTCTTCCAAACTATGGGGATGATGACCTACACCTTCTTTTCGGATCAATTCAATTTTCCCTCCTGCTTTCTCAAAATTCTTGACCAATGGTTCCGTATTTTCGAAATGGGGAACTATCTCATCCGCGTCCCCAAAAACATGTAGCGCCGGGACTTGGGCTTGGGCAAGCTTCACGCAGTTATCTATTGGATTACCCTTAAAATCCATGACCGATTTCTCATCCAAACCATGGACCTGTAAACAGGTTTCCCAATCTTTGGGACTTCCTACTCCCGTTAACAGATCCCCTGGCCAACTTTTGATATCACAAACAGGCGCATCGGCATAAATGCAAGCTACCTTTTCGGTATTCTTGGACGCCCAATTGTAAACGATCAATCCGCCCCTACTTAACCCTTCCAAAACTACTTTTGGGTTTAGGTCGTACTTTTTTGTGATAAAGGCATAATAGTCGTTCCATAAGCGAACGGCTTCCTTATTCCCGAATAAATCGGCCACATCAATATAGGCAAGGTGGAAACCCTTTTCCAATAATGCCTTGTCCACTTGGGGTTCAACACCCCAAAACCTGGCCCTCCAGATCCAGAAACCATCCTCATTTTTTGTATGGGGAAACACGATTTTTGCTTTGTGTCCCTGGAACGAAAACTCTTCGATTTCATATTCGGTAAATACTTTATACTCTCTACACGAGCTTAAACTTAAGACTAAAAAAATGCCGGGGAGCAACCGTGGTACTTTCATTTTTAGGAACTATTTGGGTTTTGTTTGATTTTCCTCATAGCCGGTTGTTGTGTTCGGCTTTTTCTTTCTTGTACAAAAATACCAAGTCCCTATAACTCGGATTTTCGATTAGGCCGTGACTTGAAAATCCATTTTTTTCCGCCACTTTAATGGAAGCCAAGTTATTTTGCGTTATCAAGGCCGTAACAACAGAGGCCTCTTCAGATTCAAAAATGAAATGTGTCAGCCCATGCATAACTTCGGTTGCCAGTCCTTTTCCCCAATTTTTTGGGAGAAAAGCATAAAAAATCTCTACCTCTCCATTTTCCCATGGATTAAGTCCCGTTACGCCTAAGAATTCGGTATTGTTTTTGTCCTCGATCGCATAGGCCAATAAGGGAGTTTCCGAGTCGTATAATTTCAAGGTCATTTCCAATAAGCTTGCCGCACCTTGTACGGTCTTCATCTCATCCGTAAAAGCCATGTTGTCCGTAACCTGTCCATCACATAATAGTGTCGCAAGATTCTCCTTATCGGTTGGGAGGAGCCTCCTTATTTTTGTTCTTGGTGTTACTATGCTTTTAAAGGCCTTCATGGGGTTTGTTTTTCTTTAGCGGTACAAGGTCGGAAAACCAGAAACCCATGGAATGGCCTGCATCACAAGAATCTTGCTCCTTGGGTCTTTTGTATTCCTTATATACTTTTTCACCTAACGCGAACTCCACTGGATTTGTAAAAATAGGTCCATCAAAACAAAAGGTGTGAAATTCACCATTTTCTCCACAGGGGTCAACATTTGATGGCAGGTCCTTGAGGAAGTTTTCATCAATTTCACGGCCCGCAAAGGAAACATCCAACAACTCGGCATTTATGGCGATGATTACGGCCTTAAAACCTAAATCCAAAAATTCAGTTATCATTTCCTTGGTATTTCTCTGCCAAAGCGGAAAACAACATTGAATGTCATAAGGTCTTAATTTGGTTTCCCTATAAATCCTTAGGTCTTCCAAAAAAATATCGCCAAAGCCGCAATGCGTATACCCTTCGGAATAGAGTTTTAGTATTGCACGTTCCATTTCGGTGTCGTAAACTTCCATAGTTGGTTCTTCCGGTAGCTCTATGGTATTAAGGGGGAGACCAATTTCCTTAACTTGTTCTAGCAACAATTCCCTTCTGAGTCCATGCATGGAAACCCGGTCGTGATGACTATTTACGGTCGTAAGCAATCTATCGATATGATAATTTTCACTCTTTTGGAGGTGGTACAATGCCAATGAAGCATCCTTTCCGCTACTCCAGTTAAAATAGGTTTTTGGTTTTTTCATTACAATACAACTCGTAAAAAGACAGCGTACGCCGGAATCTAGCCGTAAACCAGGTCGCCTAAAATTACGAGGAACGGGTCATATAAAAAAACAAGTATTTTGTAACGAAACTATTCCATTATCCTGGTTTTTTATGATGCGTCCGTAGGCAATACGTCTAGGAACTTAAAGTTAACATTTGCAAAAAAAATAGGGCAATATCTTTACGCTAGGTTCACTTGCACTTAAGACATGGCAATTACATTTAGGAGGTAAAAGATTTCATATTTAATCAAAATTACTTTCAACATGAAAACCCATAAACTATTACCCAGAACAAAGTTTCTTTGTCTTTTTTCCTTAATTTTTATTATCTCTTGTATTAAGGACGACTTTATAGGCCATCCGGGAGGAGGGGATGATGATATTAAAGTGCGATTTGCAAGTTACAATGCCTCCTTGAATCGATCTAATGAAGGAGAACTGATTTCGGATCTGTCTACACCGGATAATGTACAGGCCAAATTGGTGGCAGAAGTTATACAGCGACAATATCCGGATGTTGTTGCCCTGCTGGAGTTCGATTATGATCCAAATGGCGAAGCACTTGACCTCTTTCAAAAAAATTACTTGGGGATAAGCCAAAACGGTGCGGATGTGGTTACTTATGAATATGCCTATTCCGTGTCATCCAATACAGGGGTTTTGGCCGAGGTGGATTTGGATGGGAATGGTGAGGTTTCCATTCCCGGGGATACCTATGGATTTGGATTCTTTCCTGGCCAGTTTGCGTTTGCGATACTATCCAAATATAAAATCCAGAAAGAGAATATCCGCACATTTCAACAATTTCTATGGAAAGATATGCCGGAGGCCTTGTTACCGGTAAATGAGGACAATAGTTCATACTACTCTGAAGAGGCCTTGGAAGTGTTTCGGCTATCCTCCAAAAATCATGTGGATATACCTATTGAAGTTACCGAAAACAAAGTTGTCCATGCCTTGATTGCGCATCCCACCCCACCGGTATTCGATGGGCCCGAGGATCGCAACGGTACAAGGAACCATGATGAAATACGGTTCATTAGTGATTACATCAATGACGAGGGCTACATTTATGACGATAATGGATTTACCGGAGGGTTGGCCTATGGATCGCATTTTGTGGTGATGGGGGATATGAATGCGGATACCTTTGACGGGGATGCCACGAACGACCCCATTGGCATATTTGAAAGCAATCCCAAAATAAACCAGAGCGTACTTACGGGGAACAGGGTCCCTTCTAGTGATGGAGGTACTGAGGCCAGTATGGTACAAGGGGAGATAAATGACGCCCATATCGGGGATCCTGCCAATGATACGGCAGATTTCGGGGACTCAAATCCTGGGAACCTGCGCGTGGACTATGTGCTCCCATCGGCAAACTTGAAAGTTGTGGATTCCGGTGTGTTTTGGCCTACCGAGGCGGATACGCAGAATGGATTAAATGCTGCCTCCGACCATAAATTGGTTTGGGTGGATTTGGAACTTTAACTTGCAGTCCTACCAAGGGCTAAAAATATAAAAGCCTGATACAATTTCGTATCAGGCTTTTTTTCTTTTAGTATATATCAATTTCTATAGAAGAAGCTATTTCAAAATACTCTTGACTAGTTTAGGTTTCTTCGGTTTTGGAATTGACATAACCGCCAGACCATCCCAGCCAATATTTTAGCAGAATGTCTTTACGTATGCCGTGATTCTTTTCCGCCGCGATTTTTTTCTTATCGAAAACCGATGCACCCTCTTTCATAACGAACTGCTTTAATTGGTCTATCAATTATAAAGACGTGCACGACCTGGATAAAATGATAATATTTTGTTAAAAAAAGATTCGGCTTTCTTAAAACTATTTTGTGGAGAGTTCTAGTCCTTTATGCTTGCTTCTATCTGTGTTGCAATCTTCACGATTTTCGGCCTGCGATTTGATTCTGCATTATCCCATTTAAGCGAAGACACAAAAAATGCCGCTATCCCAAGAAGATTTAGAGATAACGGCAAGATTAATTTTTGGGAGATGCTTTCTTTACAATGTTCTCAAATACTCGGCGACGGCACGGGTTTCGTCCTCGGTCAAATTTTGATTTAACATTATGGCATTGTTGTATTCCTTTAGAAGTGCCTTGGCAATGGGATCCTCCTTGAGCATTACATCCGGGTTAATGATCATGTTCATAACCCATGCCGGACTTCGTCTTTCATATACCCCTTTAAGTGCAGGACCGATCATACGTTGTTCGGCCATATGGCAGGCTACGCAGATAGAACTATACTTAGCTTCTCCGGCACTCGCCAATTCTGCATCGACTTCATTGGGGAAAGTGATATCCTTAAAGGGACCGACACCATCATTGTCCATATCCACGGGAACGCCCTCGGATGTATCCGCGGCCTTCTCTTCCGTCTTGGAACGTTTCATTTCAAAACCTCCGCTTTCTTCTTTTTTTTCCTTTCCTCCACAACCAATGACAAGGCCTCCCAAGGCCAAAAACAAGAGCACTTTTTTCATGTATACCAATTTTTTAAGCCGAACCCATTTCGGCACCTGTTACTTTAGGGCTACTAATATATGAAATAGCGAGGCTTAAATGATCTCTTCAACAAATTTTATTGCTCTTGTTTCATTATGATAAATATTTGTGGGGTCATAAAAACCAACATGCCCACCATATTTTGGAACCTCTAAATAGAGATTGGGATTTTCCTTGGCTTCTTTATAAGGGAAACACTCCGGTCCCAAAAAGGAGTCGTTTCGAGCATTGATCAATAATACGGGAATTTTGATATTTGGGAGGAATTGAAGGCAACTACATTTTGCATAGTAATCCAGGGCATCGGTAAATCCATGTGCCCTACTGGTGTAAATATCATCAAAATCCTTCAACGTCTTGATTCTCCTGATATCCTCATTGGAAATCTTATCAGGAAAAAGAGGAAGCTTTAACTTCAACTTGTCCGTTAAATGTCTTCTGAAACGCTCGGCATAGAGATAGTTCTTGGGTTTCAATAACTCTTTAAGGGAACTGTACAGGTCACAGGGCGCGGAAACACCGATTACCGCCTTGATTTCTTTCGGGATTCCATTCCTTTCGCCAACATATTTCAAGGCCAAATTACCCCCAAGACTTACCCCTTTGATGTAAATTTCAGAGTATTTTTGCAAACGCAGAATATGTTGTACTACGGCATCTAGATCTTCGGTAGACCCGGAATGGTAGGAACGGTACATCCTATTGGTCTCCCCGCTACATCCTCTAAAATTTACGGCACAGGCATCATAGCCATATTGGTTAAAATGCTTGGCGCTTCCAGTGATATAAGGTCTTTGGCCATGACCTTCCAGACCATGTAAAAGGATGACAACCCTATTGGAGGTCTTGCTGGCGTAGCTCCAATCCAGATCCAAGAAATCACCATCCCACAATTCCAATCGTTCACGTTCTTGCATCAATCCGTTTACCTTGCGGATCAATCCTGAATAAATAGTGGAAAAGTGGCCGCTTTTGAATAAAAAGGGCGGATTATAGTTGGACGATACAAAAGGCATTAATAAAGAATATTATCCTTGGGCTGTACTTTTTGAGGCAAATCCTTTTCATCCAACATGTCCCGCAAGTCTATTTCAATGGTTCGGCAAAGCGCGGTCATGGGTACATCATTGATACGCCCCTCAAAAGGATCCTCACTATTACTGCCTACCTTTTCCATGGTAGTAAAAATCCATGAGATCAAAACGGAGAACGGAATCATAAAACCCAAAAAAAGTTGTTGTTGCAAATCTGTCCGTATTTCCTTGATTTCACCCTCAAAAATAGAAAGCAGGCCAAAGGGAAGCAACAGCACAAAAATCCAGGTAAACAAGGTACTGAAATAAGCATACTGCCTTGGGAAGGGGGTATTCTTAATGCGCTCGCACCTTCCTTGCAAGTTGTACAGTTCCTCCAAGGTGTTATGGAAGACCAATTTATCGAACTCCGTGATTTTCCCTTCCTTTAGTAATTGTTTTAAGTGTAGTCCCTGATTCTTTATGAGATGGGTCGCCACATTTTTCCGATTTTCCAATTCCTCATCCTCTTCCGGGCTTAAAAAATCATCCAAAATAGAGCATACCGGATTTCGTTCCCCGTGTCGCTCGAATAATTTCTCAACGGATTTATTCTCTTTTAGGGAGAAACTTGTTGGCTGTCGCAATTGGATTCGTAGAGCATTGATCCAGGCGATATGTCTATAGATAAGGACACGTTTGGTCTCATGGTGGTCCTCAACAAAACTCAATACATTATTGGCCCATGTACGTGAATAGTTAACGATACCTCCCCAGATTTTTCGCGCCTCCCAAAAACGATCATAGCTTTGGCTGTTCTTAAAACCGATATAGAAGGCCACGGCAACGCCGATGACCGTCAAAGGTTGAAAAGGGATATCCAAGTGTCTCCACCCCAAATAATAGTAGGCGGAAAAAATGAGAGCTGCCCATAAGGTAAAGAAAATCACATTTTTCCAAGCATACCTTAGAATTATACCCCAGCTAATATTTCGTTTAATATACATTTTGGTCTAGATTAAGAGGTGAAAGTGTATTTCCTGCACAGGTCTGGAAGAACATATCACCTAAAAGTACTTAAAACTTTCATAATCGATATGAACTTAAAATAGGATTATGAAGTTTGTTGTATTTTTAGGTCATGGCACTTCGATTTAAGAAATGTGAGCATGTACAAGCGGTGGAAACGATAAGGAAACCACGAAGTTATGAGTGCGAGGAATGTGTAAAGACGGGCGATACCTGGGTCCATTTACGTACCTGTCAGAGCTGTGGAGTTACTTTATGTTGTGATAGTTCGCCCAACAAGCATGCGAGCAAGCACGCCCTTTCGCATGAACATCCGGTAATCATTTCGGCAGAGCCCAATGAAAGATGGATGTGGTGTTATGTCCATAAGCAGATTTCCAGATATTGAAGATTCTGGAGCGACCATCAATTTCGTAAGACCAAAGCGTATCCGATATCTGTTAAAACGATTTATGGCAAGAGCCGTCTTTGAGAAAAAGAAACCGCAATCCCTGAAAACCGGTATCCCGGATTTCCTTACTGGCGGGAGTTTTGCGCTGTAGAATCCATTGACGGGAGCACCTTATTTGGGATAGGTTTCCAGAATTTTGATTTGTTCGGCAATAGCCGATTTAAACTCCGTCTTTAGGGTATCTACCAATTCCGATACCGGAAGGGAATTGTTTATGGTGGCAACACCTTGTCCTGCGGACCATATCGTTTTCCAGGCCTTGGCCTCGGTATCCAATTCCTTTCCAAAATTTATTTTGGTGTCCTTTTTCAAATCGGCTTCACTGATACCCGCAGCCTTTAAACTGGCACCCAGAAAATTGGCATGTACCCCGGAAATGGCAGCGGTATAGACCACATCACTAGCCCCGGCCTCAATAATCATTTGTTGGTAAGCTTCTGGGGCCTTACTTTCTTCGGCATTGATAAATCGAGTACCCATATAGGCCAAGTCCGCTCCCATTTGCAGTGCGGAGGCAATATCCCTCCCTGTACTAATGCAACCGGATAGAACCACGGTCCCGTGGAAAAATGCCTTGATTTCGGCCACCAGGGTCATAGGATTTATGGTGCCGGCGTGGCCTCCGGCACCTGCCGCTACCAATATGAGTCCATCAACTCCGGCTTGGGCGGCCTTTTCCCCATGTCGCTTTTTGATGATGTCATGGAAAACCAATCCACCATAACTATGTACGGCATCCACAACTTGGCTTACGGCACCTAATGACGTAATAATCAAAGGAACCTGGTGCTTTATGCAAAGCTTTAGATCGGCCTCCAATCTGGGATTGGTCGGGTGTACGATGAGGTTAACACCAAAAGGGGCAGGTTTTTTACCGGTTTCTTCCTCAAACTTTTGGAGCTCCGATTTTATTTCCAGCAGCCATTCCTCAAAACCTTCGCTGGTTCTTTGGTTGAGTGCCGGGAAAGTGCCAACGATTCCATTTTTGCAACACTCGATGACCAATTTAGGGCCCGATATTAAAAACATTGGGGCCGCTATGACAGGTAGGGAAAGCTTATGGAAAAAATCGGGTTTCAATGACATGAGGCCGGAGTTTTGGCGGTTGCCCTTAAAACTACGTTCAATTCCGCTGATATGCAAAAGCGAGCGGCAAACTCATAAAGTTGTGCAAAAAGGAGAGGGTGTTCCCATGCATGTGATTACATTTAGGGGACATCCAAGAATTTCGAAGCATGCAAAAAAGAAGGGAGTTTCTAAAAAAATCAGGGCTATTTCTCGGAGGGGTCGGCATAGTACCGCAGTACGCCTTTACATTACATCCGAAAAAGAATAAATTGGGCGTATGTTTGGTAGGGTTGGGAAACTACAGTTCCACCATATTGGCCCCGGCCTTACAACTCACCGAACATTGCCGGCTCACCGGAATCGTTACCGGTAGTCCCGAAAAAATTCCGGTCTGGCAAAAACGCTATGATATTCCCGATAAGAATGTGTACAATTATCAAAATATGGATCGTATTGCGGATAACCCGGATATCGATGTTATCTATATCGTATTGCCTACGGGATTACATGCCGAATACGCCATAAAAGCGGCCAATACGGGAAAGCATGTCTGGTGCGAAAAACCGATGGCAAAAACGGCCCCGGAATGCCAGTCGATTATTGAGGCCTGTACAAAAAATAAGGTAAAGCTGTCCATAGGATATCGCATGCAACATGAACCCAATACGCAACAAGTCATACAATGGGCCAAGACCAAACCGTTCGGCGATATTAAAAAAGTAAAGGCCGAAGTAGGCTTCAATATCGTTAATCCCCCGGATACTTGGCGTATGGATGCCGAGCTGGGAGGTGGCCTGCTCTATGATGTTGGGGTCTATGTGATAAACGCTATGCGTTATACCACGGGAATGGAACCTATTTCTGTACAAGGGCACCATGAGAATAGTCGACCGGAGGTCTATAAGGAAGTACCGGAAACGAGTGTTTTTGAGATTGATTTCCCGAACGGGATCAAGGCCAATGGACAAACTACGGCATCAAGGAGTATCAATATCCTACGGGCCGACTGTGAAAAAGGGTGGTATAAACTACAACCTTTTCAAGCCTATAGGGGCGTAAAGGGCAGGGCCAGTGATGGCACGCTCTTGGATACCTATATTGAGAATCAACAGGCCCGCCAGATGGACGACGATGCCCTGGCCATTTTAAACAACACCCCTGTACTTGTCCCTGGAGCGGATGGTATGAAGGACATTGTTATTGTAGAGGCCATCAACGAATCGGCCCGAACCGGAAAATCTGTAAAGCTGGCGTAATGACAATCTGTGTTTTGCGGAACGGGATTACTATGTATTATCTTGACTTGTTGTCCTAATGAATAGAGTTACTTGAATGACACCTTTTGTAACTTGGCTTTAGTACCGGGCGCCTATGTTTTTGATACGAATACGACACTTTTTCTATACGTTTCAACCTTAAGCTTACAAAATTAGGAATAGGCCTCATAATACGAATATCTAGACCTGCACTAAAATAGTATTGCATTTAAATCGTTAAGGATAGTTGTATGACATTCATCATATATCCACGAGTTTACAATGACTACTATAAAAACAGGTATGTTGCATAAGTTTTACATAGTTTTGGTAACTATCTCCATTTCTTTGTTTAGCTGCAGTAAGGATAACGATTCTTCCCAATTCATAAGCCGAAATTTTAAAATGGGATTTACTACTTGGAGTTTTGGTCCCGATCAACAGGATGTGGATGACACCTATTCCTTTATTGAAAACAATTCCGACATTTACGCTGAACATATTGATAACAAAATTCCCTGGAATGCTTGGATCAACGATGCACCTTTACCCTCGGAATTCACGAATGAAATATCCGGCAGGGTAAATAAGAAAATAGAAGGCAATCAACTATTGCTTTCCGTTAGTCTTTTCAATTCAAATAGAGATGAGATAGCCGAAGATTTTGACGGTGCCATACCATCGTATATAAACCTGGATGACATTGAAATTGAAGAGGCCTATTTTAAACACATCAACTATTTAATTGATCGACTTGAACCTGATTTTTTGGTAATTGCCATTGAAGTCAATGAATTTAGATTACGGGCCGAAAGTAAATGGAACTCCTATAAAATCCTGATTCAGAATGTAAAATCAAGAATTAAGGAACTCTACCCGAACTTACCGATTTCGGAATCCATATCGCTTCACAACTTATATGAACCCGATGTTACCGACCCGACAAATTATATCAATGAGATAACTAGTTATATGAATCAAATGGATTTTGCAGCGATCAGTTTTTACCCATTCTTCAAAAACCAGCATGCAAAATCCGAATTTCAGGAAACGTTTGACTTTCTACATCAAAACATCAATAGACCTATTGCATTTGTTGAAAGTAGTCATATTGCGGAAAATCTAATTGTTCCTAATTTAAGTCTATCGATCAATGGAAATGAAACCGAACAAAATAGCTATTTGGAAACCTTACTTTTGAATGCCCAGGAACAAAATTATGAGTTTATCATTTGGTGGGCGCATCGGGACTTTGATGAACTTTGGGAAACATTTCCGGACGAGTTAAAAGACCTGGGTCAATTATGGAGAGATTCCGGTCTATTGGATGAAAATGGCAATCAACGATTATCTATGTCAACTTGGAGTGAAAATTTAAATAAATAACCATTGCCAACGACGAAAGAGGTTAATCGCTGTTGCATGCCTATTTACGAAAATCCGTGCCTGTTTTCTATTTAGTTTGTGTTTGCTAAAGCATTTACCTCACATACGCAACCCAATGTATACAAATCGTTGACAATAATTTCCCCATAATCCTTCAGCCTATATTTTACGAAACAACTTAGGTTCAAGAATTCCTTTTACGGGAATCATAGTATTAGAATGATCACTATTCTTGTTCGCTGCTTTTTTGGGATTGTAACAAGCCGATTTGTTGTCCCTGTTTTACGTTTAAAGCACTGAAAGCCCCTTTTTGGAAAATAAGGAGAACGGTAGAACCACCATAGGCAAAATGCCCTACTTTGTCTCCCTTATAAATTTTCACGGGGCTTGTGTCGTCAACCTGTTTTAAACGGTCTTCAAATACTACGGAACCTATGGTCTGCAAACCTATGGGAACCATACCAATATATCCAAATTGTTCGGTCTTTATGATTAGATAGCCGTGCCTGAAATTTTCGAAAACGCTATAATCCTTGTTGTAGGCCACATTCCCGTTATTTATGATATCCGGAATATCGGGCATCCCAAAGAGCCTGTCCCCGACTTCTTCCCGAGCCTCGACCACAATGCCCGTTGTGGGAGCATGGTAATGATGATAGTTGTCCGGCTTTAGGAATACCGCCAGTGCGGTCCCTCCCACAAATTTTTCGGCATATTTCGAATCTTGCAACAGTGCGTTGAGGTTGAGGGTCATACGACCTTTTGTTGGGATTTGCGTCTGCAACTTAAGATCATTATTGATCATATTAATGACACCGTCCGCGGGGGATACCAAAACAGCATTGTTGTCAAAGGCCTCGATTTTACGAGCTCCCGGCTTTAATTCACGTGTAAAGAAATCGTTGAAGGACTTAAATCCTTCCAAGGGCATTACAAAATCATCGTGGCTTATGGATTTGTCTTCCAGCCATGTGTTAATGATCTTTGCGGACTTGGGGCTGTCCATATACTTTCCCCTTTCCTCAATGAATTTTAGGGCCCAGCTATAACCGGGCTCGTCCAAAATGAACTTCATCCCATAAGGATTGCGGTAATACAGCATGGAAAATTCAATGATTTTGTCCAGGCCGTTTTTGGTATTTGGAAGAAAATAGAACCATTCGTTCAAGAACTCATATAGGTCTTCGATATCTTTGCCCTTCCATGGATTTGGTGTTCCATCGGGCATATCCTGTAGGTTGCCGAACATGTCCTCTATGACGTTCCGGAAAGATGCATTCGAAGTATACAATTCCTTCAAATCCGCGACAGGGATACAATCATTCTGTGAACGCAAGGAAACGGTACACAAAGAAAGGGTAAGCATACAAATAAAAACTCTAGCTTTCATAACAGGTTGTTTTAGTTGTGGAACGGTACTACTTAGTTTGCTACGTATTTTGTAGCAAATCTACACAAAACGTATCACACATCCTAAAAGTGCCAAGCTTTTTGGAGTGAACGTTTCGAGCGACTCTTTAAAAATATCATTTAACAATTGCAATTGTCCTGTAACGCGCATGTGGCCTTCATATGCATCGGAAGGAATATGTAACCAAGGGTTTTTCATTGTTCCTCAAAGATTTTATACATACCGGGACTACTATCTTTCCTTTTATAGTATCCCAATTTTTGATAGAACCCTTGGGAGTCTTCGGCGGCCATAAGCCCTACAAATGCATAGGTTTCAAATCTCCTTATAAGATATTGTTCAATATTTTGCATAATGAGTCGTCCAATGCCCTTTCCTTTGTATTCGGGCCTAACAATGACATCTTGAATATAGAAATAAATGGCACCATCCCCTATAACCCTGCCCATTCCTATCAGGGTATCTTCCTCATACACGGAGACCGAGTATAAATCGTTACTAAGGGCCCGCTTTACCTGATGATCCGGTAACGATTTCCATAAAGTGGTATTTCGAAGGGATTGATATTCCGGAACGGTCAAATGGTTTGTCTTTGTGGTATAGGTCTGCATTTGAAAAATACGTTAAATGAAAAGAAGGGGGAAGTATGATTGGCAAGCTACTACTTTTTTTGTAGGTTCGCTACAAAATATGTAGTAATATGAAAATACCTACCCCAGGTAAACCCGTAAGAGGATCAAAAACTGGACAACCCATTATGGCCTTGTTGGATTTATTGGGCCGTAACTGGGCAATGGGCATCATTTGGCATTTGTATCAGGGGCCAAGCACATTTAGAAGGCTTCAGGAGTATTGCGAGTCCATTTCCCCAACCACTTTGAACAAACGCCTAAAGGAGTTACGCGAATCTTATCTGATTGAAAGGACGTTGGACGGATACGCCCTAACCCTACATGGCAAGGAGTTATATGAGCTGATAGAACCTCTGGGCGGCTGGGCCAGGCATACCTGGGCCAAAAACTTTGAGGACAGGGGTAATTGAAATATTTCTTTTCTCTTAAGTAGGTGAGACCTCAAAGAATAGTATTACCCGGTATTGATCTTTCATTTAGGTTATGTTCCGATTGATAGGTCAGTCCCAAAGCCTATGGATTTGATCGGGGCAACCTTAGGGCACCTAGGGTTCTTATCCCTGAGAAGTGCTTACCAAAACTTATTGTCCAGCATGGATATTAAAGACATACCTGCTGCAGCTCCCGAAATAAAGACATTCCAATCACGATGTTTCACTCCAATGACATTGAGAAAGAGAAAGGCAACACCCACAACAAAAAATACGACCAATAGTTGTCCAAGTTCAATTCCCAGATTAAAGCCCAACAAGGGTATCACAATATCGGAAGGATCCATTATCAGTGCCCTGAAATAGTTGGAAAAATCCATGCCGTGGACGAACCCGAAGAATAATGCCATACTATAGTTTCGACCCATTCTTGAGGACTTTTCAGTGGGGTTTGTACCCAGTACATTGTGGAGGGCGGTTAGGAATATAGTAGCTGGTATAAGAAATTTGATAATGTTGGAAGGGATGGTGATAATTTCCAAGGATACGAGGGCCAGGGTAACGCTATGACCTATCGTAAAAGCGGTCACCAAAATGAGAATGTTTTTCCATTGTTGGATTCGGTAGACGGCACAGAGTACTACAAGGAAGAGTATGTGATCATAGCCGGCCAGGTTTGAAATATGTTCAAATCCCAGCTTTAAGTAAAATTCAAACGGATGCATATCAGAATTTCAATTGATGGACGGATGTTTTTTTGTTGAGCATCAAACTTTTGGATTCTCCGTTGACATGGACGTAGATGATATTGTTTTGATCAAAGAACAAATCCGTGAAAACGGCATTCTTGATTTCCAAGGATGTTAATGGCGATGGTTGTCGATGCTCAAAGCAGACCCACAAGGCCGTGTTCTCTCCCTCACCACTTAATTTTTTACCTTTTATTTTCAGGTCTACCATTTTTCTATTCGCCTTGACATAGAAAAATTGGTTTACATAGTCCATCAGCATTTTATTCGCCTTTGCCGATTCATTGGGTTGGCAAAAAGCAAGTTCCTTGCTGTATGGATCAAAGACGATAGCTTCGTTGACATCCGTTAAGAACAGCTTTAGGTTAATGCTCAAGATTTGTTTGCTGGAGGTATACTCTATTTCGCATAACGACAACCTTAAGGGGTGATTCACAGCCGAAACGGACAGTCCCAAAGTTAGTATCATACATAGCAATTTCAACACTGCCTTAGAATTTATGGCTTAGGAAATTTCTTCGGACTGTATCCGTTTTGCAACCTCCTGGACTTCTTTGAAGACGCGAATCAAATTTCCACCCCAGATTTTTCGAATCTGTTCTTCGGTATACCCACGTCTTACCAGTTCAATGGTGATGTTCATCACTTCACTGGCATCAAAAACCCCTTCGATTCCACCGCCTCCGTCGAAATCACAACCAATCCCCACATGATCGATTCCTGCTACCTTGATGATGTGATCAATATGATCTACCACATGTTTTACTGTTGCAGGAGGAGGGGGATACCTTTCATTGAGTTCCTGGATGGATTGCCGCATCGCGTTTCGTTCTTCGTGGGTCATTTCCTCAACAGGTTTCATGCCGTCACGGAGTGCTGCTACCGCCGAGTCCAACCTCCTATCCGGTGGGGCTTCCCGTAGATAGTCGGCCAACATGGTAAGTTGTACAACGCCTCCGTTTTTCGCCATTAACCTCAACATGTCATCGGTCATATTGCGTGGGTGATCGGTTACGGATCGGGCGTTGGAGTGACTGGCAATTATCGGTGCCTTGGACATGGAAATTGCATCGTAAAATACGCTGTCGTTGCCATGGGAAACATCTACCATGATGCCTAGGCGATTCATCTCCCGGACTACCGCGCTTCCAAATGCACTAATACCACCATGCTCGGATCCATTCGAATCGGTAGCGGAATCCGCCAAATCATTGTTTGATGAATGTACCAAGGTGATATAGCGTACCCCCCTATCAAAATAAAGTTCAACATTGGAAAGCTCCTTCCCTATCGGGTAACCATTTTCTATACCAATGTAGATTGCACGCTTACCGGCCTTTTCCACAGTGTAGGCATCTTCGGGGTTGAGGGCCAACCCAACGATGTCCGAATTTTTTTCGGTAGAAGCCACGATTGAATCTATCATTTGGAGGCATAGGGTCTTGGCCCGGGTATTACCTTTGTCATCACGGATATCCTGTGCAACAAAGGCGGCAAAAAAGATGGCATCCAACCCACCTTCGATCATCCGTGGATAATCGACCTTTGAGCCTGTTTCCCGGGGGTCATGTCGTTTCGCCATATCAAAACCCGGTTCGATCATACGCAAAGGCGTATCCGCATGGGTATCGAGGGTGAGCACACGCTTATGGATTTCAAGTGCTTTTTGTGTTAATTCCATTTCCTCCATTTTCGGATTGGTCGAAGCGGATTTTTCCTTACAGCCGCTTATTAGCAGTAACAAAAGGAAAAAAACGGGATAACTTTGAGAGGGCTTAAACATGTATTCCGGCTTAAATAATTGAGATTAGTTAAATGTACAATATTAAATGAATCAAGGGAAGCTTTGGTCATTGCCCCCTCGGGAGCTTCAAATTCTCGGAGACTTAGCGAAAGTGCTCGGAAGACAATTCTTGGATCAGCTTTTCCAACATTTCCATTCCCTTTTCCAATTGTTCATGGGTGATATACTCATCGGCCCTATGGGCTTGTGCAATAGACCCCGGCCCACAAATTGCAGTATGAAATCCTTCATTCGCAAACTGACCGGCTTCAGCGGCATAGGCAACCGTGTTCAGTTTTGAATTCCCCGTTAGTCTCTTGATCAAATCGACTACATCATCATCGGCTTTGGTATCCAGATGAGGTACGGGAGGATGGTTCTCAATGGTTTTTATTGAAAAATCCGAAAAGATTTTCCGTAGTTTTTCTTCCCGTTCGGCACAATAGGCTTCAAACTCATTGACAATGGCTACAATATCGTCCTTAGGAATGGTTCGTAAATCCCAATAAAAATAGGCCTTGTCGGCAATTACATTGGGGGCAATGCCGCCTTTGACCAAACCGACATGAATAGTTGAGTAGGGTGGTTGAAAACGGTCATCCAATCGCTGGTCGGCGATCAATCGGTTCATCTTGTTTTCGAGCCAAAGGATCAACCGCATTGATTCGTGAATGGCACTTACCTCTTGTTTTATGCGGCTACTATGGCCGGCAGAGCCATTGACATAGGTCTCCAGGATGTAAATGCCCTTTTGCCCAACGATAGGTTCCATCAAAGAGGGTTCTCCAATAATGGCATATTTGGGGGTTTCCCTGTAATGGGTCTTTATAGCTCGAGCCAATTCGGGTCCGGCCAAACAGCCCACCTCCTCGTCATAGGAAAAAGCAAAATATATTGGTTTTTTCAAGTTGGCCCTAACCATTTGGGGCAGCACGGCCAAACAACAGGCTACAAACCCTTTCATATCACAAGCCCCCCTGCCATACAGTTTTCCGTCACCCTTATCCGTAAGCTTAAAGGGATCGGTGGTCCATTCCTGACCTTCAACCGGAACTACATCCGTGTGGCCGGAAAGAATAACACCACCATCGATACTGGGCCCGATTCGACAATGTAATGAAGCTTTATCCCCCTTTTCATTGGGCAATAAAGTCACATCAACGCCATAAGATTCAATGTAATCCTTTATCCAATGAATAACGCTTAAATTGCTCTCACCTCCCAATACAGGAAATGAAACAAGCTTTTCAAGAATATGTTTAACGGTCATATCAGCTATAGTTTATGGCAACGGCAAAAATCAAGGCCAAAAAGGCGATAAAGAGTACGCTGATCAAAACGGGAAATATAAAGCGAATCCACCGATCAATGGGTACACGACACATACTGAGCATGGCGATAAGCCCCCCTAAGGTCGGGTTTACAAGGTTGGATATTCCATCACCTATCTGAAATGCCAGAATGCTAATTTGTCTGGTAAGGCCAAGGGATTCCCCTAAGGGAAGCATTACGGGCAAGGTGGCCAATGCCTGTCCACTTCCCGATGGGATAAAAAAGTTGATTGCACTTTGGGAGATCGACATGCAAATGGCCGAGGCGTACAGAGGTAAACCCTCTAACCAGATGGAGAGCTGATATGAAATGGTGTCGCCAATGTTTCCCATTTCCATAAGAACTTTAATGGATGTTGCATAGCCTACCATAAAGCCCCCGGGCGCAGACAGCGCAACGGCCCTCAATACGGTTTCGCTCATGTTCGTGGCACTCATTCTTGAGACCAAGCCGCAAAGAAGGGCAATGATCAGGAATACTGCCGAAAGCTCATTAATGTACCAATTCAAGTTGAAGACCCCGTATATAATAGTCAAAAGACCGGCGATAAATAGGGAAATGACCATCCAATTGTTTCCGCTCATTCGATATCCTTGTAGTGGTTTTGATAAGGTCAATTCGCTTGTATCAAGACCTCGACCAAGGCTTTTTTCCGGATTTATAGAGACCTTTTTGAAATATTTCACATTGTAAAAGGCCATAATACATAATGCCACAAGACAAAGTACGCTACGAAGTAAGGCTCCTGAAAACAAGGGAAGCTCGGCAATTTTATGACCGGTACCTACCGTGTATGGATTAATTGGCGATAACCCAAAGCCTATGGTCATTGCTCCGATCGAAATACCTGCCGCCAGAATTAAATCGCCGCCTAATGCCAAACTTAGCACTGCCGCTATGGGAACCATGGCAATATTGTTTTCATAACCCACGGCAAGACCAAGAAAACCATAAATAAATGTCATAATGACAATAATGAGGTGTTTGTGTTTTAGGCCCAAATTTTTTACAAGTGTACCAACGGCATTCTCAACAGCTTTTGATTTTTCCATAAAGCCAAACATGATGCCCCCCGCAAAAACGACAAAAATAATTTCTACCGCAGCCTTAAAGCCCAAAGGTATGGCTTTGAACATATCCAATAATCCAATAGGTGTGGCAGGAATGGTCTTATATGAATTGGGAACCACCGTACTTCGGCCGTCAACCAAAACCCGTTCGTAGGTTCCGGCGGGTAGTATATAGGTCATAAGGGTCACCAGGATAATTATACCAAACAACAAGGTTACGGCATGTGGTATACGATTAAAAAAAGATTGGTCTTTGGAATTCGATTTACTCATTTGTCTCTAAGGGACATCCATGAATTTTTCAGTTCGCGAATCAATTCATATGGAATTTTACTAGCTCGGTTCAATTTAAACTAAAATAGTCCCTACAAATCAAATCTGGGCATATATCATCAAATACATTCTCCTTTTTGTTATAAAATCAAAGGAAGAAGGGTGTATCGGTGAATTTTGTAATCCGAATTATTTAGTTAACACCCAAAGCAGCTGAACTGTAATTTTCAATGGGCAGCAAACCGAATGGCACGGAAATTCATTAATTCATATCAGAGACTTTTGATATCAATGACTTCAAAGTTTTTGGCATCAAAGTAATCATCCAATCCATAGTCCGTGTTGATGATGATGCCACCTAATAGCGTCACTTTATCAACATGGAATTCCTCCTTGCATGACTTTATATGATCATGGATTTTTTTATCGATAATTTCATAAGTTGCTTCCGTAATACCTTTCTCAAGGTTTTCGCTTCCCAATATTTGCTCCCGAAAAGGCAGCAGGCTTTCCTCGAGCTTCATTTGTTGATAGTCATCTTCGTTCAATACCGGTTTATAGTTCCCGTCCTGAATTCGGCTCAACGCCAACATAAGGGCACCACAAGAGTTACCGGTCTGCTCTTGTCGTGGTCTGTACATCTTGCCCAAATCCCCTTCCAACGTAATCCCTATATGGGGCCCATAAAATATAAATGCACTACCTTCATCCGGGATATGATGGGCAAAAGCCGTCATGCCGGTCTGTCCTGCAAAAGGCAGGCCTCCCAATCCTCCCATAATAAATGGACCGAACAATACATTGAAGAACGTGGTAGAAGGAACATTAATATCATCTGAACAAACCGAAGTGGCCATCAGTACTTTAGAGATGTCGATTTTATGTTCAATTTGCATTTTTCCAAGATAATGAATCGATGTATCCTTGGCATCCATAGCATTGGGAAAATGGGACTTTACTATTTCATCGAATTTTCTTTGTAACATAATTAAAAAAGTTAAAGTGTTTATCTCAATTTAGTGTTGTGCAACTTAACCAAGTTTAGTAGGCTCCCCAATGATTTGTAGGTAAGCCATACGGATCATTCATTTGGCCATTTTCATCCGCCAATTCCGTTCTAAACAAGTATCGGATTTTAACCGGATAAACCTTTGTACATATATCATTTCCTATGAAATGTCTTGATGCGGCACCTCTGGTAAAAATAGAAGAAATTACAAATAAATGCAATGGAGTTGCATTATCCTTAAGTTTCCCTACGGGGACAAATTTGGGATTCCAGGATAGAGCTTGTTCTTACCATTAACACTAATATACTTTAAGAACGATACGACCTTTTTGTTGATTGTTGTCAATACGAAGAGATACAATCCTCGCAGCTACCTATCAACAAGAGCGAAACGGATTCAATTCTGTGGTTTGGAACGGTCGGAATTGGAACATCCATGGGCAGGCACACGGTTTTTCCACAATCCCTGCATTGAAAATGAGGATGGGCGTCCACATGATGTGAAGATGAACATCCCTTGCACTTGGCGTACCATTTCAACCCATCCTTTCCTATAAAGGAATGAAGTGTACCATCATCTTCCAAGCGATCAAGGATTCGGTACACCGTGGTCTTGTTCATTTTTGAGTGAAGCTTATCCACTAGTTCAACCACGGATACGGCTTGGTCGGTCTGCCCGATCAGGTTGAGCAAGGCATCCACCGATTTTGTCTTTCTGATTATTCCCATCGTACAAATTTATTGCAATACGGTTGCATTTACAAGCAAAACATTTATTTTTGCAACCGAGTTGCATTAAGAAGTCAAGGAGTAAACCCGACTTTTACATTGGGGAATACACTGGGGCTGTGAACCCGAAAATAAAGAAAATCAAAAGCAAATTGAATTGCGATGGCACGGAATATTTGGCGACCGAAAGAATAAGATTGTCTTTATTGGTCGGGATATGAACAAAGAAGGTATAACGGCCGATCTCGAAGCTCGTTTAGCCACAGAACAAGGGCTTGAATCATAAAATTGGCCAGGGGGATATCCCGATAAATGGCCTGTGGACAGGGTATATACTCTGGAATAGAAAGACGTTGACCACATGGAATTTGCCTTTAGGCCGCAATTCAATATGCCGACCGATTATTCCAATGTCAAATATCCCAAACTAAAAAATCACCGTTTCACATCAAAAATATATGTTGCCTATTCTTATTGTTTGCTCCGTTACCTTCGGCCCAAAGTTATATGAACGTTAAATTTTCCGTCAACATCAAAAATGTATTTTTATATCTAAAAATAAATATTTAGCTTTGTCTAAATTTTTAATTTGCCTAAACAAAATTTTTAGATGTCCTTCAGTGATAACCGCATAAGGCGTGTTTTTTCGAAATATTTTGAGTGAATTTGATATATGAAAAACCTACATTTCCTCCTTGCATTCCTTTCAGCAGCTTTTGGTAACTTCCTTTGGGCGCAGACGGCTTCCGTATCGGGCAAGGTCATTGGCAATGGGGAACCAGTACCTTTTGCCAGTGTCTATGTTAAGGGTGGCACCGAAGGGACCAATGCCGATGTTGATGGCAACTATCGTTTGGATGTACCGACTGGTAGTATTACCCTTGTGGCACAGGCACAGGGATTTCGGACCCAAGACAGGGAATTGACCGTTATGGCAAATACGGACCAAGAAGTTGATTTTGAGCTCTTGGAAGATGTTCTGGGTCTTGAAGAGGTGGTCATCAGTGCTACCCGAAATCGAGTGGAACGGAGAAGTGCCCCAGTGGTGGTATCTTCCCTTAAACCAAGGCTTTTGACCGCCACACAATCCATTACGGTGGCCGAGGGTCTCAATTTTGCCCCGGGGGTCCGGGTGGAGACCAACTGTCAGAACTGTGGGTTTACACAAGTACGCCTAAACGGATTGGATGGTGCCTATACCCAAATACTGCTCAATAGTCGGCCCATATTTACCTCACTTTTGGGAGTTTATGGGTTGGAACAGATTCCTACCAATATCATCGAACGTGTTGAGGTAGTGCGTAGTGGAGGTTCGGCCCTTTATGGCTCCAATGCTATAGCCGGCACTGTCAATATTATTACCAAAGACCCCGTTTTGAACACTTGGGAAATCGGGAGCAATATGGCCCTGATAGACGGGGATGCCCTGGACCGTATTCTTAACTTCAATGGCTCCATAGTGGCCGATGACCTCAACAGTGGGGTTACTATTTTCGGAGCCTATCGAAATCGGGAAGCCTTCGATGCCAACGATGATGGTTTTACGGAATTAGTGGAACTGCGAAATACCACGGTAGGAGCCAAAGCTTTTGTAAAGCCTTCGGATAGAAGCAGGTTATCCATAAACCTTAACGCGATTCGGGAGTACCGACGTGGCGGCGACCGTCTGGACTTGGCGCCGCAATTTACCGATATTACCGAGGAACTCGACCATGATACATTTATAGGTGGTGCAGATTATGAGGTGAACAGTGTGGACAATACCCAAAAAATACAAGTGTATACTTCCGCTTCATACACGAATCGCGACAGTTACTACGGAGGACTGGGCGGAGCACGCACCCGACAGGACAGCCTATTGGCCAATAATGCTTTTGGAACTACCCAAGACCTGGCCTGGGTCAACGGTTTCCAGTTCACCAAGGCATTTCAAAACAACGATGTACTTACGGCGGGCGCCGAATACAACTATAGCACCACCGAAGACCAGATTCCCGGTTACAACCGGCTGGTCGACCAAAGTGTCAATTCCTTGGGAGGGTATGCACAATACGAATGGAAACCTACGGATCATTTCACGGCACTGATAGGGGCCAGATTGGACAATGTAAACGTTGAAGGGGACTATGCCATTGGCGGTATTGAAAGGGGATTGGATTTGAGCCAGACCGCACTTTCGCCCCGACTCACCCTGTCCTATCAAATTTCCGAGGAAGTGCGCTTACGAGGGGGCTATGCCCGGGGATTCAGGGCTCCCCAAACCTTTAATGAGGACCTGCATATTTCCAGTGTAGGTGGGGAACCACAATTTGTCATCCTCTCCGACGACTTGGATACTGAGTTTTCGAACGCGTTTACAGCTTCTTTGAATTATTCCAAAACGGTAGATTTGTTGCAAATAGACTTTTTGGCAGAAGGCTTTTATACTACATTGGAAGACCCTTTTACTTTGGTAAGCACGGGTGCCGTTTTGGCAAATGGCTCTATCCTTGAGGAAGTGCGAAACGGGGAGGGAGCACGGGTGTTTGGCTCCAATTTTGAATTAGGGGTTTCCCCAGATCCGGAATGGCGCTTTCAACTGGGAGGTACGTTACAACGAACCGAATGGGACGAACCCCAAATCCTTTTTGAAAGTGATGGTACACCTGGTGAAAGTGACATCATCATCGACGAATTTGTACGTGTTCCCAACTTCTACGGATACCTCAATACGACCTGGATTCCCAGTGAAGCCTTTAATATTGATGTTACGGGCACATATACAGGAGGAATGACGGTACCAAGGGTAATAAGTGATACAGGGTTTTTGGAGTTGAACGAGGTCAACTCGTTTTTTGACCTGAACATTAAATTGGAAACACACTTCGATTTCAGTGATTCCTTTATGGTTACCGTTTCAGGAGGGGTTACCAACCTTTTCAATAGCTATCAGGACGATTTTGAAATCGGCCCTACTCGGGACTCCGACTATATTTACGGTTCCGATGCACCAAGGGCTTTCTTTTTAGGGCTAAAGTTTGGTAAATTGCATTGATGGCGGGATTGACTTCTTAAAAAAGCAACCACCATTGTAATCAAAATTCGCTCAAAACCCAAAGGGGACTAAGGTTTCTATTAAGATATGATGAATTATAGATCAATTGGTTTTATTTGCTGTTCGATGTTGCTTTTTTCGTATTCGGGAGGGGCACAGGAAAATCATATCGACTGGCTTAGTTTTGGGCAGTTGGAAGACTCACTTTCCGTAAAACCAAAAAAGGTTTTCATAGATTTTTATGCAGATTGGTGTGCATACTGCAAAAAGATGGACGAGGCGGTTTTCAAGAATTCCAAGGTGATTTCCAAATTGAACAAGGACTATTATGCCGTAAAAATGAACGCCGAGACAACGGATACGATCGTATTTGGTGGCGAGACTTTTGTAAACAAACAATTGAAAAAGAAAAGAAACCCTACCCATGAGATTCCGCTGCTTCTGGCCTCTCGGGAAAACTACCCTTTTTCCCTTCCCGCCATAGTTGTTCTCAACGAAAAATTTGAAGTGACCGAAAGATATTTCGAATACCTTTCCCCAAAGCAAATGCTGGAAGCTTTGGAGGATTAAGTAGGATGAAACTGGAGGCACATAGGTAAGTACCACCGACGAATCAACAATTGTTCCTAAAGGTTATCTTTACAATTGGGGTGATAACAGAACATCAACTTTAGCTTATCCAATCCTTACTAAGAGGATATCAATGAAATTCCTAAAACGGGCGCAGCGGTAAAATTAACTTAAGCTATGTTTTTGTTTTTCTAAAAGGATGTATTTTTGAAACTTTTATGCATGCATAACAAAAGTTGACAAAATGTATCTAAAGGAATTTGAAGTTCGTTGGAGCGATGTTGATGCCAATAGGCACTTGGCCAATAGTGCCTACATCAATTTTATGAGCCATGCCCGTATGAGTTATCTCATGGAATTGGGTTTTGACCAAAGGATGATGGCAAAGCACCAAATTGGTCCTGTAGTTTTTTATGAGCACATGTATTACTTTAAGGAAGTGTTTCCCGGAAAACCCATACGCGTCTCGCTGGAAGTGATGGGTTTGAGCGAGGATGGAAAATTCTTCGAGTTCCACCATAATTTTTATGATGCCAAAGGCAGGAACGTGGCTCATTGCGAGATGATGGGGGCATGGATGAGCCTGGAAACCCGAAAACTGATCGGCCTTCCCGGGGAATTACTTCAGGTATTCAATGCAACGGAAAAACCAAAGGGCTTTCGAATTTTGACGAAAGCGGATACCCGAAAATTTGCCAAGACACCGAAGGATCTTTAATTAACCTTTAGCACGTGCCGAATATTGGAAAAATTCCATATATTTGGCAATATTCCATAATTAGATGCGGCGCTCGGGTACGGCAGATTTGGCATTGCATGGTGGGGCCATCCCGCCATGGCTCTTTAGCAGGATGAAGCAACTTACCTTGCCTCTTGTAGAAGCTATTATTATTCAAAATGGAAAGGATGATTTTCTGGAGCGGTTGGCCGATCCTTTTTGGTTCCAGAGTTTTGGAACGGTCATTGGAATGGATTGGAACTCCTCCGGGGTAACCACCGCCGTAGTGCGTGCCTTAAAACAGGCAATTAATCTCGTTTCAAAGGAATTGGGAATCTATATATGCGGTGGAAAAGGAAAGAAGTCCCTCCAAACCCCCACTGAACTTCTTGAAGTAGGCTATAAGACCGGATTGGATGGTAATCATTTGGCCCAATGTAGTAAGTTAAGTGCCAAAGTGGATAATACGGCCTTGCAGGATGGCTTCAACCTTTACCTGCACAATTTTGTGGTGAGCGATACGGGCAAATGGTCCGTAATCCAGCAGGGAATGCACAACTCCAATGGTATGGCACGAAGGTATCATTGGCATTCTGGAAAACTGAACTCCTTTGTAGAGGAACCGCATACGGCCGTATGCGGTGAAAATCAAGGCCCTATTCTAAATTTGGTACATAAGGAGGCCGGAGTTACCCGAAATTCTATCATGGAGGTTTCCAAGGAACACCCGGATAGGATATTAAAGGAAGTACCACATCTTTTTGTACCCACATACCATGAAGTCAAAGCAAAGGATGTGGACCTAAAGCGTTTGGGCAGTATCCTCTGGCTGGCCCAGGAGAATGAAACAAAAACGTTTGAAGAGCTTTTATTGCTTAAGGGAATGGGCCCCCGAACCCTACAATCATTGACTTTGGTGAGTGAAATAATCCATGGGACGCCATCGCGTTTTACGGATCCTGCCCGTTTTGCCTTTGCTCATGGAGGAAAGGATGCCACTCCATTTCCAGTCCCGACCAAAGTGTACGATGAGACGATTTCCGGCCTAAAGGACGCAGTCCAAAATGCAAAAATCGGTAGCACTGACAAAATTAAAGCTATTCATAAACTTACAGATTTGGCCCAAAAGGCAGAAAAGGGTTTTCATCCCAATGCGAATTTTGACGCTCTGGTCAGAAAGGAAAAAGAGGAATCCTATAAATATGGGGGGCGAAGTATTTATGGGTTTGCCAGACCAAAGAGCAACTCCCAGCTGAATCTATTCGATGCCATCAAGGACGAATAGAGCACTTTTCATTTTTATATAGTATCGCTTCCATTTAAGATCCGACCGCAATCTTAGTGCGCTGAAACAAAACAAATACAATTGAATTTTGTATACCGTATACAAAATTTAGTATTTTTGAAATATGCGTATTACTGCGGATGAATTAAGCAAACAGGCCTATAAGAAGGTCAAGAAGATGATCGTTTCCAAAAAATTGTTGCCGGGACAAAAAATCGTCCAGGAACAATTGGCCGACAAACTGGGCATTAGCAGAACCCCTTTGCGTTCTGCCTTACAGATGTTGGAAGCCGAGTCACTGATTAAATCCATACCGAGAAGGGGGGTCATTGTCAGGGAATTTAGCGATACTGAAATCATTGAAATCTATGATTGCCGCATAGCCTTGGAAAGTACTGCGACCCGGTTGTTCACACAAAGGGCCGCCCAATCCGAAATAGACCGGTTACGAAGTTTGTTGTTACCCTTCGAAAGGGGAAAAATCGATACCCGAGCCTATCAAAGAGCGGACAGTGAGTTTCATAATTCCCTTATAAAATACTGTGGCAATGAATTTTTATATAACCTGTTCCAGAAGGGGAATCTCCTGGTCTGTATCGATATGATCGGATTGGTACGTCCGCCTCAGGAGACCTTGGAAGAACATTTGGATATTGTTTCCGCCATTCGCTACCGCGATGCCGATCTGGCCGAAAATCTGATAAAAGACCACTTGGATAAATCAAAGCAACTGATTCGCAAAAAATTAGAGCATGAAGGGTAACCCCATAATCCCTACCCGGTATAAAATGGTCTTCGGTACTTTCCTGTTGGCCATGATCGTGTTGTTCGATCGTATATTGCTCTCCGTGGCCAAGGATCCGGTAGCGGAATCCCTTCAATTGAGCGACAGACAAATGGGATGGGCCATGAGTATTTTTGCGTTGGGATATGCGCTGTTCCAAACCCCGGCCGGACTATTGGCGGATAAATACGGCCCCAGAAAAATATTGACCGCAGTGGTGGCGTTATGGTCCATTTTTACGGCCTTGACCGGTGCCGCCTGGAATTACATTACCTTATTGCTCGTCCGTTTTCTTTTTGGGGCAGGGGAGGCCGGGGCCTTTCCCGGTATGGCCCGTGCCATTTACAGTTGGATTCCCCTATCGGAGCGGGGAATTGTAAATGGCATCAATTTTTCGGGAGGTCGTATAGGGGCCGCCTTTGCCCTACCTTTGGTGGCCTGGCTGATGGATTTGGTCGGATGGCGTTTGACTTTTGTATTGCTGGGTGCCATCGGCATTTTATGGGGCATCCTATGGTATCTCTGGTTTAGGGACGATCCGAAAGACCATAAAGGGATGTCCGCTCCCGAGGTAAATTATATTCGGGAACATACGAATAGGGATGTCAAGGAAGAGAAAAAGGTCAAATTGGATTTTGGAAAATTGTTCCGATCCAAAACCATGTGGCAGCTGATGGGACAGTATTTTGCCAGCAACTTCACGTTCTTTTTCTGCCTAACGTGGTTGTTCCCGCACATCAAGGAAAAATATGGATTGGATGCGTTGGAAGCAGGATTTTACGCCTCTGCCCCCCTAATTTTTGGAGCGCTTGGGAATTGGTTTTCAGGATTCCTGGTGGACTTTATCTATAAGAAAAACCATTGGGCCCTATCCCGAAAAGTCCCCGCCATCATTGGATTCCTTCTGGCATCAATTGGTATAGTCGCCAGTGTATACATGGATGAGGTAACCCCTGCCATTATACTCATTTCCATTGCTGTTTTTGGAGCCGATATGACCTTAAGCCCCTCATGGTCAGTTTGTGTGGATGTTGGAAAGCAATTCTCCGGAGCGGTAAGCGGCACCATGAATATGGCCGGAAACATAGGATCGTTTTTAACCGCCTTGGCATTTCCCTATCTATTGGAACTGACCGGTTCGGAAGTCCCGTTTTTCTATCTGGCAGCTGGACTGAACCTTTTGGCAATAGTTTTATGGATGAGGGTAAGGCCGCAGCAGCCGTTACAAATTCGCGCCTCTACAGATTCCTAATACAATGTGGACTTTAAGGATATTCGGAAAAGTGAAAAGCAAGTGGATACATTGAAATGAAACAAAGAATAGCACATATTGCCTTGGTCGTTAAGGACTATGATGAAGCCATAGCGTTTTATACCCAAAAACTGGATTTCGTTCTTCTTGAGGACACCCGACTAAATGAAGAAAAAAGATGGGTCTTGGTGGCTCCACCGGGCGCCGGGGAGAGCAGCCTTTTATTGGCCAAGGCGGCTAATGAAGAACAACGGAAAAGTATTGGCAACCAATCCGGAGGTAGGGTCTTTCTTTTTCTGTTTACGGATGATTTTTGGAGGGACTATAACAAAATGGTGAATCGTAAGATAAAATTCCTAAGACCACCGAAGGAAGAAGAATATGGCAAAGTGGCCGTATTTGAGGATTTATATGGTAACAAATGGGACTTGTTGGAGCCGAGTCAGGTTAATAAGGGAGTATTATCCAAGTAAAAGTTGACTATTAATGATTACAAGAAAAGATTTTGTGGAAGTGTGCCAAAAGTCCTTGGAGATGATTCAAGCGACCGGAATACAACTAACGGAAGAGGATAAGAAAAACATCACGGCCGCCGATTTCGGCTTAAATGATATTAAGAAAGAAGGCGTACAAATCCTTACCCTATTCGATACGGATCGCATGGCCGCAAAGATTCTGGTGTTGCTCCCGTACCAAACCGAGCCCGAACATTGGCATCCACCTGTAGGGGATAATCCTGGCAAGGAAGAAGTTATCCGCGGTATTTGGGGAGACCTTACTTTTTACGTTCCCGGGGAGGACAGTATGAAGGAGGGATTTATTGTGGAGGGAAAGGGGAATTGGTATACCATGCGCAATGAGGTGATTATCCGTCCAGGGGAACAGTTAATATTACCTCCGGGTACCAAACACTGGTTTCAGGCAGGAAAACGGGGGGCGGTTATGTACTCGTTTTCAACAAAGGTAACCGACCTTTTAGATCAGTTTACCGATCCCAATATTGTAAGGGAAACAAAAATTGAAGAATAACAAACCATAAATCTTAATGACGCTTCCGCAAGATATCAAAACGGTATCAAAGGGCGGTCATTCATAAATCAAGACAAATGAAACAGAGTATCATAACCGCTTTTTTGGGCCGGACACAAGATCGATTTTCAGAATATCAAAATCCTACCTCCTTGGAGAAACGTTTGGACCTTGTAGTTAAAATCCCGGGGGTTGACGGGGTGGAAATCGTATATCCCTACGAAACGGAAGAAGCTAAATCCACCAAGAAAATGTTCGTGGAGAGGGGCCTGAGTTTTGCCGCGGTCAATGCCAATATCAAAAAGGAGACCCAATGGGTTCCTGGGGCACTTTCAAGACCGGATTCCGATTTGCGAAAAGGGGCCATAGAAATCATAAAGGAAGCTAAGGAATATGCCAAGGCCGTTGGCGCACCTTTGGTGACCTGTTGTCCTCTATCCGATGGATACGATAACCTCTTTCAGGTTGACTATCCCAAGGCATGGCGAAATATGGTAGATTCCGTAGTGGAAGCCTCCGACTATCTTCCCGAAATCCCTTTATTTATTGAATACAAGATCAATGAGACCAGGGTACACGCTCAATTGGACAATTGTGCCAAGACCATTCTATTCTTAAAGGATGTGGGCAACCAGGCTACGGGAGTGACCATTGATTTTGGCCATGCATTGTTGGCCAAGGAAAATCCGGCTCAGGTTATTGCGCTTTGTGAGGAAACGGGAACGGATTACTACCTGCATACCAATGACAATGATTTTAATTTCGATTGGGATTTGATTTCAGGTTCCCGAAATTTTCTCCATACTGTGGAATTCCTGTTCTACGCCAAGGAATATGGGTATGATAAATATTTTACCGCAGATGCCTCCCCGCGCATTTTTGATATGATCGGATTCTTTACCGAACATGCGGAAATGAATCTGGCCATTTGGAATCTGGTCGATAAACTTGACCGCAAAAAATATCGAAAGCTGATGCATGAGGAAAGGCATATGGATCTGATGCACTTGGTACGAAGAGAAATCTACAGATTGTAAAGTGTTTTATAGCCTTTTGAGGCTGGGAATAGGAAATTAAACCTATTTAAGTCAATTGCGGCTTGGGTTTTCTACTGGCCAGATAAACGCCCAGCAGTACCAAACAGGCCGCTAGGAGTTTAAGAGTCGTTAAGCTGTCCTTTCCCGTGGCAACGGCATATAGAATTCCAATTAACGGTTGTACATATACAAAGGCACTTAAGGTAGATGCCCTTAATTGGGTCAGGGCAAAAATGTTGAAGAGGTAGGTACAAAACGTAGTGCCTACCACCACAAAGATAATGCGCCAAATGGCTTCAAAAGGCAGGTTGGCCCAATCGATTTCCGTAACTTCGGTATACCCAAAAGGCAGACAGATCAGGATTCCAAGGGTAAAGAGCCATTTCATAAAGGTAAACGGGTGGTATTTGGCAATCAGTATTTTGGCGACAATAAGATAGGAACCATAGAAAACAGAGTTCATAAAAATCAAAAAATTACCCAATGGGATGTTGGGTGCATCCTGCCTAATCTCGGAGCCAAATACGATGAGCCCCAAAGCACCCAGAAGACCTATGGCAATACCCAAAACTTTTTGGGGAAGGATTTTTTCCTTGATCAATAAGGCGGACAATATTAAAACGATAATAGGCGTAATCGTAATTAAAACTGCACTATTGATAGGTGTAGATAGGGCAAGCCCCTTAAAAAAGACCAACATGTTTACGCCCATACCCAGAATAGCACAGACCAACATGCGCAGATAATCTTTTTTCTCTATTTTCTCCTTAGGCCCAAAAACTGAAATGATCCAAAACAAAATAGAAGCCCCGACAACGCGAAACATAATAAAACCAAAGGGCTGCACATAATGGGGCATCACCCCTTTGGCAATAGTGTGGTTAAGGCCATAGATAGTTGTGGCGCCTAGGGCGGCTAATATGGCGAGTGTTCGCTTATTCAAGAGTGTATAGCTCCTTTGGCGGCTTCAACCACCTTTTTGCTATTTCCAATGAAAATCCGGCCATCGATTAAAATCACAGGGCGTTTTAAAAAAGTGTAGTGATCTAAAATTAAATCCCTATAGTGATTTTCGGTCAGGTTTTTCTCTCCGAGATTACGCTGCCGAAAAAGCATGGCCCTACGGCTGAACAAGGCTTCATAACTGCCGGATAGCCCATGCATCTCCTCCAATTGCGAAGGGGTAATGGGTTCCGTTTTAATGTCCTGCAGTTCTATGCCGTCCAAAGGTCCCAATTCCTTGAGAATACGTTGACAGGTAGTGCATGTACTTAAGTGGTATATTTTTCGCATGGGATATGTTTTTAATTTTCAAAAGTTGGTATGAATGCCTACCCGAACATTTGGGAAAGCGGGAAAAAATCGAAATAGGTGCCATTCAATTTAGCCGATTACAAAGAAACCAATTTCCAGTAAGATAATCCACACTTTTCATTGGTAATCTAGGAACTGGCCAATGCAAAATTCACCGCTTTTTCCGCATGGATTCGGGTAGTATTGAATGTGGGGATGGTCACGTCTGATTCCGAAATCAACAAGGGTAGTTCCGTGCAACCCAGAATAACGCCTTCCGCGCCTTCTTTGGTGAGATCTTCAATGATTTGGATACAGATTTGTTTTGAGCCCTCCGAAAAATTGCCCTTTACCAATTCATTGTATATAATGGTATGGACAGCTTGTCTTTCCTGCTCGGATGGGATGATAACCTCCAATCCATACGTATCCTCTAAAATTTTAGTATAGAAATCCTTTTCCATGGTAAACTTTGTGCCCAATAACGCAATCTTTTTTAGACCCTTGGCCTGGATTGCTTCTCCAGTAGCGTCGGCAATATGTAGAAAGGGAATAGCGGTAGATTGGGTTATGCGGTCGCTTACCAAATGTATGGTATTGGTACAAAGGAGGGTCATATCCGCTCCGGCCTTTTCCAGTTTAACCGCGTGATTGGCCATAAGGTCACCAATTTTATTCCAGTTTCCCTTGAGGGTAAGGTCTTCGATTTCCGAAAAATCAACGGAGGTCATAATGCTCTTTGCGGAATGGGATCCGCCCAAACGTTCCTTGATCATTGAATTGGTATACTCATAATATATCTTTGAAGATTCCCAACTCATACCCCCGATTAATCCAATTGTTTTCATAGTATTTCTAGTGTTATTTTATTTTGCACATTTCCGAGGCTCCATCGATTGTTACCGATGTTAACCAGTCTTTGATAAAGAGAATGGTTTTATGACTTTTTTTCTCCAAATAGTAGTCCTGATCGGGAAGCGTACATTCCAGTTTATTTCTCATGTTGTTGTTCGCTAAGGGTTAACATATTTATATTTCGCTAATTATCGATTTATGATTTTAAAAAAACGCTATAATTCACTGCTTAAGGAATTGATATAGGCTTCGATTACTTCTTCATTTCTTCTGTAATAGGTCCATTTTCCATGTCGTGTAGGGATGACCAAATCCGCATTTTGCATGGCAGTAAGATATGTGGAGATCGTGGATTGCGATAATCCTGTCTTGTCCTGAATGAAACCGACGCAAACACCATCGTCAAAATGATCGATATCCTGATGGGGCGGAAAATTCGATTCCGGATCTTTTAGCCACTTTAGGATGTTTACCCTAGTCTCGTTTGATAATACTTTACTAATTTCGACAATGTCCATGGGACAAATATATAACATATTTATATATCTAGAATAATAGATATGTATTTTTAACCCGTTTTTAAAACCTATATTTTGGAGAAACTATTCAACATTACCCTGCAAAATCGAAAAACCCTCCTAAACATCCTGGAAAATACACCTAAGGAAACCTTAGTGAAGATTCCAAAAGGTTATCGAAACAATATTTGGTGGAACATTGCCCATGTAACGGTTACCCAACAATTATTGGTATATAATCGGAGTAACGTACCCATGCTTGTTCCCCAGGAACTAGTGGATAAATTCAAAAAGGGAACCCTACCCGATGGTACCATGGCGGATGGGGAAAAGGAACGGATAGCTTCCCTTTTGATCTCCGCTATAGAACGCACGGAAGAAGATTTTAAAAAAGGGGTCTTTACGGAATTCAACGAATATACGACCAGTGCCAAAGTAACCTTAAATGAGGTGGGGGACGCCATTGCCTTTAACGTTTTTCACGAAGGCTTACATTTGGGAGCCATACGTTCGTTACAGAAAGCCCTGGCAAGTTAATTTAGGACTTGCCCCTCCTCGCCAGGTATTTTTTTACCTCGTCATAAGGAAGAGTCAGTTCCAATGGACCATCGGCATATGAGGCAACTTCATACGGGTTATAACGCAGTTGTATACCTTTTTCGGTAAAACCTATGTTTTCCGGAAGATAAAAGGAATCCTTCTCGAACATGAATCCGGTATGGTTAATGGGCTTGTCCATAGGGATTTTTTCCTGCTCCCGGAACTTTTTTTCCGCGAAACGTTCAAAATCCTCCTGATCTATAAAAAGTTGCCGGTTTTCAAGTTCCTTCCCTTTATTCTTGTCAAAATTCAAGAACTGTTTTGAGCTATACCCATGGGCACCTCCAGTGAATATATAGGAGTTGAGTTCCAAGGTTAAAAAGACATTATCCTCATAAATGACCTGGCCCTCAATTTTGGCTTCCCACCTTATGGTCTCGTCCGCGTAGAGTCGTTTCAGCTCCAGATAGCCATTTTTAAAGGACTCAATGGCCTCTTCAGGAGTGGAGGCCGCTATGTCCTCGTCAAAATTAAGAATGGCAATGACTTCTTCTTCCAAGGCAGTATTGATGGTCGAGGCCAATTTGGTATTTTCCAATGCCTTTGGGATAGATACGGATACTTCAGGGCAGTCCGCACATGCATCGCCATGTAAAACAAAGGGTTCAAATGTTAGGTTGCCTTGATTTTTACAACTTATAAGCAGTACTAATGTGAGGATAAAGCTAAATATAGGTCTCATGTAATGTTAGTGTTTCAATGTTTGGGGTGTAATTGTATGCTTCCAAAGATAACGATACATTTGCACCCATAATTATATGATATGAGCGAAAAAAAGTTAAAGTTCAATAGTAAGACCATCCATGGGGGACAGGAACCGGACAAGGCTTACGGTGCCGTAATGCCGCCGATATACCAAACTTCAACGTATGCCCAGACCACTCCCGGGGGGCATCAGGGCTATGAGTATTCCCGTAGTGCCAATCCTACGCGGACCGCACTGGAAAATGCCCTTGCCAGTATTGAGAATGGAAAATATGGACTGGCCTTTGCCAGTGGCCTCGCCGCTATGGATGCCGTCATTAAATTATTGAATCCTGGCGATGAGGTGGTCTCCACGAACGATCTTTATGGGGGAAGTTATCGTCTGTTCAAACAGGTTTTTGAAAAATATGGTATTACCTTTCATTTTATAGGGATGCAGGATGCCCAAACCATTGAAAAATACATCAACGATAAAACGAAGCTTATTTGGGTAGAGACTCCGACAAACCCTATGATGAACGTCGTGGACATAAAAGCGGCTTCCCTTTTGGCGAAAAAACATAATCTTTTGCTGGCTGTGGATAATACTTTTGCTACTCCTTATTTGCAACAACCCTTGGATCTTGGGGCGGATATCGTTATGCACTCGGCTACCAAATACTTGGGCGGCCACAGTGATGTAGTGGTTGGGGCATTGGTGGTAAAGGAAAAGGAATTGGCGGATAAGCTCTATTTTCTTCAAAATGCCAGTGGAGCCGTTTGTGGGCCAATGGATAGTTTTTTGGTACTTCGTGGCATTAAAACCTTACATGTACGTATGCAGCGCCATTGCGAGAATGGCAGGGCAATAGCCGAATTTTTAAAAGGCCACCCTAAAATTGAAAAGGTGTACTGGCCCGGTTTCGCAGATCATCCCAACCACGGAATCGCCAAAGAGCAGATGAAGGACTTTGGTGGAATGGTATCCTTTGTGACCAAAGGGAGCAATTATGCCGATGCCGTTAAGATAGTGGAAAGACTTCAAGTCTTTACCTTGGCCGAATCTTTGGGAGGTGTGGAGAGTTTGGCAGGTCATCCGGCAAGTATGACCCATGCCAGTATCCCCAAGGAAGAACGGGAGAAAACTGGGGTTGTGGATGCTTTGATTCGGTTAAGCGTAGGGATTGAGGATATCGACGATTTGATTGCAGATTTGGAACAGGCCATAGTATAGACCCATCCCAACTTTTTCACACAAAAGGAGAAAGTGGTCATTTCCCCTTTAAAAGGCTTCGGTTTAGTCATATTTTGCCTATCCCATGGGGAAATGATAAGGCTAACTTGAAATGGATGCCAAGTAAACAAATTGTCAAATTTTAGAAAAAAAGGGGATTAAATTATTGAAATATCATAATTTCGCCCCATTATTTTATTTTCATCAATAATCCGTGAACAAAATAAGTTTATGAAACGAGCATTAAGAAATTTTAATAATTACTTCACAAAAGGTAATGTTTAAAATTTTTAATGCGAGAACGTAGTGGTTACATGCGTTCTCAATTTTTTAATTATTTTATTTAATTACAAAAATTTAAACGTGTGAAAGAAAAAATAAAAGCCTTTATGGACGAGGTGAGGGCCCGCAATGGCCATGAGCCGGAGTTCCTACAAGCGGTACAGGAAGTTGCCGATACGGTTATTCCCTATATAGCGGATAACGAGATATATAACGGAAAGAATATTTTGTTACGTATGGTAGAACCCGAACGTCTCATTTCCTTTCGGGTCGCTTGGGTCGACGATGCCGGTGAAATTCATGTAAATCGGGGATACCGTATACAAATGAATTCGGCCATCGGACCCTATAAAGGGGGACTACGTTTTCATCCTACGGTAAACGCCAGTATTCTAAAGTTTTTGGCCTTTGAGCAGGTCTTCAAAAATAGCCTTACCACTTTACCCATGGGGGGTGGAAAAGGGGGTTCCGATTTTGACCCCAAAGGTAAATCGAATGATGAGGTTATGCGGTTTTGCCATGCCTTTATGGCGGAGCTCTTTAGGCACATTGGACCTTTTACGGATATTCCTGCAGGGGACATCGGCGTGGGCGCCCGGGAAATTGGATTTCTTTTTGGGATGTACAAAAGGATTCAAAACGAGTTTACAGGAGTGCTTACAGGAAAGGGACTTTCCTGGGGCGGGTCTAAAATACGTCCCGAGGCTACAGGCTATGGAACCGTTTATTTTGCGCAGGATATGTTGCTGACCAAAAGTGATGATATTGATGGGAAAACAGTGGTCATCTCCGGTTCGGGGAATGTGGCACAGTTTGCTGCGGAAAAAACATTACAATTGGGAGGCAAAGTGGTGACGCTTTCGGATTCCGGAGGATATATCTACGATAAAGAAGGCATAGATGAGGAGAAACTGGCCTTTGTAATGGACTTGAAGAACAACAAACGTGGAAGGATTTCCAAATATGTGGACAAATATCCATCCGCAGAATATCATAAGGGGAAAACGCCATGGGAAGTGCCTTGTGATATAGCGTTGCCCTGCGCCACTCAAAATGAGCTCAACGGTGAAGATGCCAAAACCCTGATTAAAAATGGCTGTGTTTGTGTAGCGGAAGGGGCGAACATGCCTTCCACTTTAGAAGCCGTACATACCTTTCAGGATGCCAAAATCCTTTTTGCACCAGGGAAGGCCTCCAACGCGGGAGGTGTGGCGACCTCTGGATTGGAGATGTCCCAAAATTCCCTTCGCATCAGTTGGACAAGGGAAGAAGTGGACGAAAGGTTAAAGGGTATCATGAAGGACATCCATGATTCCTGTATAGAGCATGGCTTGGAAGCGGACGGATATTGCAACTACGTAAAAGGCGCAAATATCGCTGGCTTTGTAAAAGTCGCGGATGCTATGTTGGCCCAGGGGGTAATTTAAGGGACACGCTTAGACGTTCGCAATCGAAATTAGGCCTGTCAGGTTTTTAAAGCTTGGCAGGTCTTCCTATTTTTTCCGATTATCTTTACCGTTACCTAACCGAACCCAATGCAAGTAACCACCAAAGCCATAGTCCTGTCATCCATAAAATATGGGGATACCAGCTTAATTGTAAAGGCGTACACTCTGTCGGATGGATTAAAGTCCTATTTGCTGAAGGGCGTGTTGGCGTCCAAAAAGGGGAAATTAAAATCGGCCTATTTTCAACCTTTGACCCAATTGGAATTAGTGGCCAACCATAAGAATAAAGGAACCTTGGAAAGCATTCGCGAGGCCAAGGTGTATTACCCATATCAAACATTACATACGAGTATTGTCAAGAACGCCATGACCCTTTTTTTGGCCGAAATGCTGGGGAGCAGTATCCATGAAGAGGAACCCAATACCGGACTTTTTCATTTTCTGGAAGCCTCCATGCAATGGCTGGATGCGCATCATGAAATCTCCAACTTTCATTTATTTTTTTTATTGGATTTGACGAAATACTTGGGTTTCTATCCCGATATATCGGGCATGCACGAGCCTAATTTTGACCTTTTGGAAGGGGAGTTTACCCAAATGCCGTCACTTCACCCCAGTTTGGCCGGTAAAAATTTGGATTACTTCAAACAGTTTTTGGGCATAAATTTTGATGGGATACATAAGATAAAAATGAACAAAACCGACCGACAAGAACTTCTAAAAACCCTTGTCCTTTATTATGAATTGCATTTACAGGGGTTTCGAAGACCCAAATCGCTTGCCGTCTTAAATGAAGTATTCCGCTAGTATGCACAGAATAGCGTTCATATGTAGTTTTTTGCTATCCTGTCTTGTATCCGCACAAGAAATCAGCATTTTGGATATGGATACGGGGGAACCTATCCTAAATGTGGCCGTTTATAATTTGGACAAGTCGAAGACGGCCCTGTCCGACAATAACGGGAAATGCGACCTTACTATTTTTGGCCAAGATGAGCGTATTACTTTTAAACACCTTAGCTATGAAGTCAAGAGAATTTCTAAGACACAGATTTTAAGGCGAGGAAGAAAAGTTTACCTTACCATACGGGCCGAACAATTGGACGAAGTGGTTATGTCCATTTCCAAATGGGAGCAACAGAAGAAAGATGTCCCCCAAAAAATAATCGCAATAAATGCCAGACAAATTGCCCAGGTCAATCCGCAGACCTCGGCCGACCTTCTACAGAACAGCGGAAAGATTTTTGTCCAGAAGAGCCAGTTAGGCGGTGGTAGTCCAATGATACGGGGTTTTGCAACGAATCGATTGTTGCTTTCCGTTGATGGGGTACGTATGAACAATGCCATTTTTAGAGGGGGCAATATTCAAAATGTCATTTCCATTGATCCGTTCAACATAAAAAATACGGAAGTGATCTTTGGTCCGGGGTCGGTAATTTATGGTAGTGATGCCATAGGGGGGGTCATGAACTTTTATACGAAGAAACCGGTTTTTTCTGAATCGGACAGTACCTTGGTTTCCGGGAACGCCTATTACCGTTTTGCCTCGGCCAATATGGAGAATACCGTACATGCTGATGTAAAGTTTGGAAAACAGAAATGGGCTTTCTTAACAAGTGCTTCCTACAATGACTTTGGAAACTTGCAAATGGGTTCTCATGGCCCGGATTCCTATTTACGAAGAAGCTATGTCATCACCCGTAACGGTGAGGACAGGGTAGTTGCCAATCAAAATCCCAGGGAACAGGTTCCTTCGGGATATAACCAAATCAACCTGATGCAGAAAATTTCCTTTCAACCCAACAAAATTTGGGATTACAATCTAGGGCTTCATTATTCGGAAACCTCTGATTATGCGCGATATGATCGTTTAATACGTCCCGGACGCGATGGAAATGAATTTCGTTCTGCGGAATGGTTCTATGGACCACAGAAATGGTTTATGGGGAATTTGCAGATCGATAAAAAAGGACAAAACAAATTCTATGATGGATTAAAGGTAACCGCGGCCTATCAGCGTTTTGAGGAAAGCAGAAACAATAGGGATTTTGGTGACCCCACCCGATTTACCACACAGGAAAAAGTGGATGCATTGTCCGCCAACATCGATTTTGAAAACAAGAGGATAGGGAACCTTAAGCTTTATTATGGGGCGGGATACGTTTTTAATAAGGTGCATTCCGATGGAATCCAAAGGAATATCGAAACAAACGTACTATCCGATGCGGCCTCCCGCTATCCGGATGGATCCACTTGGCAGACCGTTGCGGGATATGTCAACGGGGAGTATAAGGCCAAACCAAACTTTGTATTGCTTTCGGGGCTACGATATAGTCATGTATGGGTCGATGCGGTTTTTGACAGAACCTTTTATCCCTTTCCTTTTGATACGGCGGATTTAAGTACTGGTGCCCTCACTGGGAGTTTGGGTTTTAGCTGGTTTCCAAGAGCCAATCTTCAAATAACCTGGAACGGATCAACAGGATTCAGGGCCCCTAACATTGACGATGTTGGAAAAATATTTGATTCCGAACCGGGATCAGTGGTCGTCCCAAATCCCGATTTGGAACCGGAGTATGCCTATAATACGGAATTGGGGATACATAAGAATTTTGACGATAAGGTGGTTTTAAAAGGAGCCGCCTTTTATACCTATCTGGTAGATGCACTGGTAAGAAGGGACTTTCAGTTCAACGGACAATCCCAGATAGAATATAATGGGGAATCAAGCAACGTCCAGGCCATACAGAATGCCGCAAAGGCCTATGTTTATGGGTTTGAATTAGGCCTGGAGGCATTTTTATCCGATAACTGGTCCATTGCCTCCAATCTTACAATAACAGAAGGGATAGAGGAAGAAGCCGATGGCACGGATTCCCCGGCGCGGCATGTGGCACCTACATTTGGTGATTTTCACGTCATTTGGAAAAACCAAAGATTACGTACCGATCTTTTTTTGAATTACAATGGCGAAATTGCCTTTGAAGATCTGGCCCCATCCGAACGTAGCAAGGATTATATCTATGCGATGGATTCCAACGGGAACCCCTATTCTCCCTCCTGGTACACTTTAAATTTCCGATCACAATTCACGGTGTCCAATGCCGTAAAGGCATCCTTAAATCTGGAAAACCTGACCGACCAGCGATACCGCCCCTATTCCTCGGGAATAAGTGCTCCCGGAATTAATTTTGTCCTCGGGCTTGGTTACCGGTTCTGAATAAAAAAACCCTGACCATCGGTCAGGGTTTCGGCAATCTTTTTCAGGGATTTATTTAGAATCGCCGTCTACCCCCTCCTTTACGGCCTTGGCCGCTTCTTTCGCGGCATCCTTTACATCTTCACCAGCTTCCTTGGCCTTGTCCAAGGCATTTTCGCCGGCCTCTTTTACACTATCCGCGGCACCCTCCGCACCTTCCTTAATATCCTCTCCGACTTCTTTGGTCTTTTCCATCATGTCTTCACCCATATCCTTAAGGTCTTCGCCGGTTTCCTCTAAGGCCTCCCCGGCTTGTTCGGCAGCGTCTTTCGCCTTATCCGCAGTTTCCCTACAGGATACAAAGGAAAAACTTAGGGCGAGCATCAAAATTGAATTTACAATTAGTTTTTTCATCTCTTTAAGTTTCTATGTTTATACACTGGTTAATGATGTATTGATATACGATGAAATGGGATACATGGATGCCAAAGTTTTAACAATTAAGCTTTAGGCGGTCTTCGAGACTGTTTTTCATAGGGTTGCCAATCACGTAATCCAATCAAAATTCTTAATTTTGCAGCCTCAATTTGTAGTATAGGTAAGCATCGATATGAAGTTTGCGGAATATAAAGGGTTGGATTTGCCACAAACAGCCAAAGAAGTACTTGACCATTGGAAAGAACAGGACATCTTTGAAAAGAGTGTGTCTTCCAGGGAAGGTAAACCAAGTTATGTGTTTTATGAGGGGCCCCCTTCGGCCAATGGCATGCCGGGCATCCATCACGTTATGGCCCGTACCATTAAGGATATCTTTCCGCGCTACCAAACGATGAAGGGCTTCCAGGTAAAACGGAAAGCTGGATGGGATACCCATGGACTACCCGTGGAATTGGGTGTTGAGAAGGAGTTGGGCATCACCAAGGAGGACATTGGTAAAAAAATCTCGGTCGAGGATTATAACGCAGCCTGTAAAAAGGCCGTGCTGCGGTATACCGATGTATGGAACGAGATGACTGAAAAAATAGGGTATTGGGTGGATATGGATAACCCTTATATCACCTATAAATCCAAATACATGGAGTCCGTATGGTGGTTGTTGAAGCAGATTTATGACAAGGGACTCATCTACAAGGGATACACTATTCAACCCTATTCACCTAAGGCAGGTACCGGATTGAGCTCACATGAACTCAACCAGCCGGGCACTTATCAAGATATTACGGATACTACCGTTGTTGCACAGTTTAAGGCAAAAAAGGAAACCCTCCCGGACTCTCTCAAGGATATCGAGGAAGACATTTATCTTTTGGCCTGGACGACTACACCTTGGACGTTGCCCTCCAATATGGCCCTTACCGTAGGATCCAAAATCGATTATGTATTGGTTAAGACGTTCAATCAATACACGTTTGAACCCATTCATGTGGTTTTAGCCAAGGGATTGGTCGGGAAACAATTTGGAGGGAAATTCTTTGAAACTGAAAGTAAAGGCGACTTTGCCAATTTCACCAAAGCCGATAAGAAGATTCCCTATATGATATTGGCCGAAACCAAAGGGAAAAATTTGATAGGCATTAGCTATGAACAATTATTGGATTATGCCCTTCCCTATCAAAATCCGGAGAATGCCTTTAGGGTAATAGCAGGTGACTTTGTAACCACCGAAGATGGTACAGGAATCGTACATACTGCCCCGACTTTTGGTGCGGACGATATGCAGGTGGCTCAAAAAGCGGAACCTCCCGTTCCACCGATGCTGGTCTTGGACAAAAACGGTAATCCGGTTCCCTTGGTAGACCTACAGGGCCGTTTCCGACCGGAAATGGAAGAGCTGGCGGGCAAATATGTAAAGAACGAGTACTATGAGGAAGGTACCGCCCCCGAAAGATCTGTAGACGTTGAGATCGCCATTAGACTCAAAGAGGAAAACAAGGCCTTTAAGGTAGAGAAGTATGTGCATAGCTATCCCAATTGTTGGCGGACGGATAAACCGATACTCTATTATCCTTTGGATTCCTGGTTCATTAAGGTCACCGAGGTAAAGGACAGGATGTACGAGTTGAACCAGCAAATCAATTGGAAGCCCAAGGCCACGGGGGAGGGCAGGTTCGGAAATTGGCTGGCCAATGCCAATGATTGGAACCTATCCAGGTCACGCTATTGGGGAATTCCACTTCCTATTTGGCGTACAGAAGAGGGTAGCGAAGAAATTATCATTGGTTCGGTGGAACAGCTGAAACAGGAAATGAACAAATCCGTTAAAGCTGGATTGATGGAGAAAGATGTCTTCGATGATTTTGTCATTGGGGATATGTCAGAGGAGAACTACGAAAAAATAGACCTCCACAAAAACATCGTAGATCAAATTGTTCTGGTCTCTCCATCGGGCAAGGCCATGAAGCGGGAAAGCGATTTGATAGATGTATGGTTCGATAGCGGTTCAATGCCCTATGCCCAATGGCATTATCCCTTTGAGAAGGCCCCCTCTAACTCCCCCACAGGGGGAGAATCCAAACCGGTATATCATACAGCGCGAAAATCTAGTTATAAGTTGTTCAAAGTACTTGCCAAAGAGAGAAAAAAACATACAACGGAAGCTGAAAGAATGCTTTGGGAAGCACTACGTGCTAAAAGGCTGGATGGATTCAAATTCAGAAGACAGCATATTATCGATGAATTTATAGTTGATTTTGTATGTCTTTCCAAGAAATTGGTCATCGAAGTAGACGGGGCATATCATCTAAAACCGGAAATTAAGGAAGCCGATACATTAAGAACTAAAATTCTCGAACAGGATTTTGGATTTCATGTCATGAGATTTACCAATGAAGAGGTTATCGGTGATATGGATAGTGTTTTACAAAAAATTTCCGAAAAGCTGCTCGGCATTCCCCTCGTGGGGGAACCGAAGGGGGCCATACCTTTCCCGGCCGATTTTATCGCAGAAGGTGTGGATCAGACCAGAGGGTGGTTTTATACCTTACACGCTATTGCCACTATGGTCTTTGATTCGGTGGCCTATAAGAATGTGGTATCCAATGGACTGGTGCTGGATAAGGACGGGAAAAAGATGTCCAAACGCTATGGAAATGCGGTCGATCCTTTTGAGACGATGGAGGAACATGGCCCTGATGCAACACGCTGGTACATGATTTCCAATGCCAATCCATGGGATAACCTAAAGTTTGATATAGAGGGTATTCTAGAAGTAAAACGCAAATTTTTTGGAACGTTGTACAATACGTATTCCTTTTTTGCACTCTATGCCAATATAGACCAATTTGATTATTCGGAAAAGGAAATCCCTTTACAAGAACGTCCGGAAATAGATCGATGGATTCTTTCGGAATTGAACTCCTTGATCAAATTGGTGGATGAGGCCTATGCCGCTTACGAACCTACCCGGGCAACCCGGGCCATATCGGAATATGTACAGGAGAACCTGAGCAATTGGTATGTTCGTCTTTGTAGGAGGCGTTTTTGGAAGGGAGATTATCAGAAGGATAAAATTTCGGCCTATCAGACCCTGTACACCTGTTTGGAAACGATAGCCAAACTATCGGCTCCGGTGGCACCCTTTTTCATGGATCGTTTGTATAGGGATTTAACTCGTGCCACGCATAAGGAAGCTTTTGAAAGTGTGCATTTGGCCAATTTCCCGCAATATGATGCTTCTATGATCGATGAAGTGTTGCAGAGCAAAATGAAAAAGGCGCAGGATATATCCTCCTTGGTACTTTCTATACGTCAAAAGGAGCGGATAAAAGTACGTCAACCACTGCAAAAGATTATGATCCCTGTATTGGACGAGAAACAAAAACAGGAAATAGAGGCGGTCTCGGATTTGATAAGATCGGAGGTAAATGTAAAGGAAATAGAATTATTGGACGATGCCTCCGGCATCCTTGTCAAACAAATTAAACCAAATTTCAAGATTTTGGGGCCCAGATTTGGGAAAGATATGAAAAGCATTGCCCGATCTATAGGGAATTTGGGACAAGAGGATATCCAAAAAATTGAGCGGGAAGGCGAAATATCCCTTGACATTGAAAATAAAATTATTAAATTACAGTTAGATGATGTAGAGATTTCCTCGCAGGATATAGAAGGTTGGCTCGTAGCTAGTTCCGGTTCTTTAACAGTGGCCTTGGACGTAACCATAGACGATGAGCTAAAAAAAGAGGGTATCGCCAGGGAATTGGTGAACCGTATACAAAACTTGCGAAAAGAGTCCGGTTTTGAGGTAACCGATAAAATCGATATAAAAATCCTAAAGGATGGATTGGTCGAAAAAGCGGTGGAAAGCAATTTAAAATATATCAAGACCGAAACGTTGACCGCTGAGCTGGACTTTGAGGAAATACTGGAAAAAGGCACTGAAGTGACCTTTGATGAGATTAATACAAAATTATTGATAGAAAAACACTAAGGATATGGCACAAGATTTAAAAGTTAGATATTCCGACAAGGACTTGGCAGAATTCAAGGCACTTATAGAGGAAAAGATAGAAAAGGCGAAAAGCCATTTGGATCTTTTGAAGAGTTCCTATATGAACGATGGCGATAACGGTACGGATGATACCTCCCCTACCTTCAAGGCTTTTGAGGAAGGTTCACAAACTATGAGTAAAGAGGCCAATACCCAATTGGCCATTAGACAGGAAAAGTTTATCCGGGACCTTAAAAATGCCCTTTTGCGTATTGAAAACAAAACCTATGGTATTTGTAGGGTAACCGGCAAGCTTATCAATAAGGAAAGATTAAAGCTTGTGCCTCATGCCACTTTAAGCATAGAGGCGAAGAACATGCAGAAATAGCCAACTCGCAACGAAGGGAGAAAAAATGACCTATGGACTCCATGGGACATCATGGATTTTTGGGCATATCACCATAGCGCGCATGGGATGCCTTGCTTCTCGCCTATCAGCATTCCATTTTTTGCGCTCCCGGGAATGGATTGGTAAAACTCTCGCTGCTCTTCACATATTTTCTTTTCAGATCAAGGTTAACGATAGTTTTGGAAAATCCCTTAAAACAATAAATGCCAAATGGGTAGGGTAACCGGAAATATCTATCCAAGGAAAACCAAATAATATAACTATTTTTGCCCACTCAAATGGCAAAGTAATCCATGAGCTTAAAGAAATCCGTCTTACTTATATTGATAATTTTGATCATAGATCAGCTTAGCAAGATATATATCAAGACGCATTTTGTCCTAGGAGAATCGGTAGATGTTCTCAGCTGGTTTAAAATACTGTTCATTGAAAATTCAGGAGCGGCCTGGGGGGCAAAATTGAGTGATTTTTTGCCCATTTCCGAATCCACGGGAAAATTGGTCTTAACCGTTTTTAGATTGTTTGCCGTTGCGGGAATAGGGTATTGGCTCTATGATACCATACAAAAGAACTCTTCCAGAACTTTGATTTTAGCGGTTTCCCTAATTTTTGCCGGAGCTTTGGGCAATATTATCGATTCCGTATTCTATGGCATTTTATTCAACGATAGTACCGGACAGGTGGCCACTTGGTTTTCCGATGAACCCTACGGGAGTCTTTTCTACGGTAAGGTAGTGGATATGTTGTATTTTCCCATGATCGATACCACATGGCCGGAATGGGTACCCTATTTTGGGGGAAACAACTTCCGCTTCTTTGAACCCGTATTCAACGTTGCGGATACGGCCATAAGTACGGGTGTGGGAATATTGTTGGTCTTTAACAAAAAGGCTTTTGGGAAAAAGGAAGATGGGACGGAACCTGCCGAAGAGGATCAGGAAGAGGGAAACGTATAGGTTTTTTCCGGAGTCACACAATAGTTCAAGGGTACGTCTTCTGTACTAACATCGGCAATGCTTTTTTCTGCCTCAAATAAGGAAACCCCTACTTTTATAACATCTGGGCGGCACTCCTTTAAAAATCCGTCATAAAATCCCTTTCCGTATCCTACCCTGTTTCCTTGAGTATCAAAGGCCAAAAGCGGAATAAAAACTACATCTATTAATTTTGAGGGAATTTCATTGCATTCTACCGGTTCTGGAATCTGCCAAACGCTTTTTTTGAGTTTTGTATTTTGGGACAATAAGCAATTCAAAAGCTTACCATTGGAATCCACTTTGGGAACCACAACGTTCTTGTTCTTTCCCTGAAGAATAGAAACCGTAAACGAGGTATCAATTTCCTTTTTCTGTGAAATGGACAAAAAAATATGATAATAATCCAATGACCAAATAGGGAGCTGCAGAAGCCTATTGCTGATATGTAAACTGGAATTAATTAAAGATGGAACGGAAATATCTTTCCTTAATTTGGAATATTTCCTTCGTAAATCTTTTTTCAACATTAGGGTTGATTAAGATATCTACGAGAGAGGGAGAAGGAAGGTCAATCCTTTGCTGCTACTGCAAAATAGACCTTAAAGAAAAGCATCAATATCAAGTAGGTGCCCAAGGTAATAAGATAACTGTCCATGCATTCACTGATTTTGTGCTTTAAATGTAGCGAAAAAAAAACGTATTAAACCTATCAAATGCACTTTTTTATCGATGAAATGCACATTTTTAGGTAATTTTTAACGTTTTGATAAAACTTCCATAATTTTTAATTAAATAGAAATCAATATAAGAAACTGATTTGTAAATACTTATGTATAAAATGTTGACTACAAAGGTTGAAAATACACCGTGTAGGATATTGTTTATGGATCATTTCTGTTTCTAAAACCCTTCTTGGTAAAAAAAACCTCCACTCCTATAAACATATCCTAGTATTAAAGTAAATCCCTTTGCCTACGTTAAAAAAAATGAAAACTCCCCGCCTTTCAATAAAACAAAGTAATTTAACTTTGTCTAAGAAACGCGATTCTACTTCAAAACATGCCCCAAGTACCCATTCAAATACAGCTGAGCACCCTTCCCAATAGTCCCGGTGTTTATCAGTTTTTTGATTCCGACGGGAAAATGCTCTATGTGGGGAAAGCCAAAAACTTAAAAAAGCGGGTCACCTCTTATTTTGTGAAGAATCATGAATATGGAAAGACCCGGGTGATGGTAAAGAAAATAGACCGGATAAAACATATAGTCGTTCCTACGGAATCGGACGCACTATTGTTGGAAAACAATCTTATTAAGAAAAACCGACCACGGTATAACGTAATGCTTAGGGACGACAAGTCCTATCCTTGGATATGCATTAAAAAAGAGCGTTTCCCAAGAATATTCCCCACTCGGAAACTCATCAAGGACGGTTCCGAATACTATGGCCCATATACGAGCATGGGTACTGTACGGACATTATTGGATCTCGTTAAAAGTGTTTATCCGTTGCGTACCTGCAACTATGACCTTTCCGCAGAAAAGATAGCTGCAGGGAAATATAAGTTATGTTTGGAATATCATCTGGGCAATTGTAAGGGCCCCTGTGTAGGATTGCAAAATGCGGAGGAATACCATAGACAAATAGATGATATCCGAGAGATTATAAAAGGTAATTTTAAATCCTCCATTCAATATTTCAAAAAACAAATGAAGGCCTTGGCCAATGAAATGAAGTTCGAGGAGGCGCAACGCATCAAGGACAAAGTCCAGGTATTGGAAAATTATCAGGTAAAATCCACCATAGTAAACCCAAAGATCAATAATGTGGACGTTTTTTCCATTATTTCGGATGAGGCCTATGGCTATGTGAATTTTTTGCAGCTTTCCCATGGATCTATAGTAAGGTCCCATACTATGGAGCTAAAAAAGAAACTCAATGAAAGGGATGCCGATCTTTTACAGTTGGCCATAGTTGAGATACGCCAAAGATTTAAATCCGAATCGAGGGAGCTGTACCTCCCGTTTGCAGTAATGGTGGAACCGCATTTAAAAGTGACGATTCCCAAGCTCGGTGATAAGCGAAAAATCCTGGAGCTATCGGAGCGGAATGCCAAATTCTTTAGGCAGGAAAGGTTTAAGCAAATCAAGATATTGGATCCGGACAGGCATACGAACCGGATTATGGCGCAGATGCAAAAAGACCTTAGGTTGGCCCATGAACCTAGACATATTGAATGTTTTGATAACAGTAATATTCAAGGAAGTAATCCGGTTGCGGCCTGTGTGGTTTTTAGAAATGGAAAACCCTCCAAAAAGGAGTATAGGCATTACAATATTAAGACCGTAAAAGGCCCGGACGATTTTGCTTCTATGGAAGAAGTAGTATATAGGCGGTATAAAAGGCTGTTGGAAGAAGAAACCGAGTTACCTCAACTGATTATCATAGATGGGGGAAAGGGACAGTTATCTTCTGCCCTAAAAAGTCTGGATGCTTTGGGTCTTAGAGGAAAGATAGCCATTGTCGGCATAGCGAAGCGGCTGGAGGAAATCTATTTTCCTGAAGATCCCGTTCCGTTGTATTTGGATAAAAAATCGGAAAGCTTACGGATTATCCAGCAACTTAGGAACGAGGCACACCGATTCGGAATCACATTTCATAGAAACAAGAGGAGTAAATCGGCAATCAACTCCGAGCTTGTGAGTATAGAAGGCATCGGGGAAAAGACCGCTCAAGAGTTATTGAGGAATTTTAAATCCGTAAAGCGCATCAAAGAAGCCTCAATAGATAACTTGGCGGAGACTGTAGGAATGGCTAAGGCCAAAAAGATTTATGAAACATTTCACTGATATGGGCGACTAACGTAAAACGATGCCAAGACCTATTCTAATAGTATTCACTTTCTTATTTTCCCTCGTCCTAACGGCCCAAAATTCAGCTAAGGAAAAGGTAAAGGTGGGTGTTGTACTAAGTGGCGGGGGCGCTAAGGGCATGGCGCATATTGGGGCATTGAAGGTATTGGAAGAGGCAGGAGTGGAAGTAGATTACATCGGTGGTACAAGTATGGGGGCCATTGTTGGAGCCTTATATGCGGCAGGGTATTCTGCTATTGAACTGGACTCTATTTTTAGGGCAATCGACTTTACGAATTTGATTCAGGACAATCTTCCAAGGGATGCCAAGACTTTTTATGAGAAGGAGGATTCGGAAAGATATGCCATTACCTTACCCTTCAACAATTTCAAGGTTTCCGTTCCTCCAGCGTATTCCGGCGGACAGAACATCTATAATGAATTGGTAAGGTTATTATATCACGTAAGGGACGTAAAGGATTTTTCCGAATTGCCTATTCCCTTTCTATGTATAGCGACCAATGCCGAGACAGGAGAAGAAGTACTACTCAATACGGGCTATTTGCCGGAAGCTGTTATGGCAAGCGGCGCCCTACCCTCACTTTTTGAACCTGCATCGGTAGATGATATGATATTGATAGATGGAGGCGTGGTAAACAATTACCCGATAGATGAGGTTAGGAACATGGGAGCCGATATCATGATCGGGGTAGATGTTCAGCATGGCTTGTCCGATAGGGAGGAACTGCTTTCCGCTACGGAAATCCTTTTGCAGATAAACAATTTCAGAACTGTAAAGGATATGGGGGAAAAATCCGGAAGGACAGATATCTACATAAAACCCAAAATGGAAGACTTTTCCGTAATCGATTTTGATGAACGGGAGAATATCATAGATGAAGGTGAAATTGCCGCCCGGGAAAAATATGTGGAATTAAAGGAACTTTCCATAAGTCAAAATAGTTCCAAAAAGACAGTAAATTCCTTAGGGCTTAACGATAAACTTATTGTGAACAGACTGGTCATTTCAGGCAACAACGATAACTATTCACGGGGTTATGTGAAGGGAAAGTTAAGATTTGATCTTGGGGAAGAACTAAAGTTTGAAAAGTTTCAACAAGGAATCAGTAATCTATCGGCTACCGGAAATTTTAAAACGATACGTTATAGGCTTACTTCCAATGGCATCGGTGAAGACCTTATTTTAAATCTGGATGAAGATCCGAACAGGACATTATTACGCGTTGGGGCGCATTATGATAATCTTTATAAAAGTGCCGCAATAATCAATCTGACCAAAAAAAGGCTTTTGACTAAGGACGACCTTGCGTCGTTCGATATGATTCTTGGCGACAACGTCAGGTACAACTTTCAATACTATGTGGATAAGGGGACCTATTGGAGTTTTGGAATCAACTCCCGGTTCAATGCATTTGAGAAAGAAATAGACTATGATTTGATCAGTGGTAATTTTGATGTAGTGGATGACCCGAATATAAATAGTATTAATCTGGATATTACGGATGTGACCAATCAAGTTTATGTACAGACCGTACTTAGGGAAGAGTTTGCCTTTACTACGGGGATAGAACACAAATTTTTAAAATACAGTACAAGGACCTTGGGGAACGTTCCGCAAACGGAGTCATTGATTGCCGTAAGATCCTCCGGTGAACGGACCTTTTTCGAAAAAAGTAATTTTTACAGTGCCTTTGGTCGGCTTACATTGGATACCTATGATGACAAATATTTTCCATCAAAAGGCCTGTTTTTTGATGGAGATTTTCATTTTTACATTTTTTCTTCGGACTTCAATGATAACTTCAAGGAGTTCTCAATAGCCCAGGCAAGATTGGGAGGTGCCTTTCCCATACTAAAAAATCTATCGTTAAACGTTGAGTCCCAAGGAGGTTTTAAATTGGGAACCTCCAATGTAACTTCCTTTGATTTTGTCCTAGGAGGCTTCGGTACCGATTTGATCAATAATTTTGTACCATTCATCGGGTATGATTTTTTGAGCTTGCCCGGCAATAGTTTTGTAAAATCCTATGCTAGGGTCGACTGGGAATTTGCCCGGAAAAACCATCTCATGTTTACGGCGAATTTTGCCAACGTACAAGATGATATTTTTAGATTGGGCGAGTGGTTTACGGAACCGAGTTTTTCCGGGTATGGTATTAGCTATGGTTGGGAGTCTTTTTTGGGCCCCGTGCAGGTTATGTATTCCTGGTCTCCGGAAGGGGATACCGGGAATTTCTTTTTTAGTGTGGGCTATTGGTTCTAGTTGGAGAATAGCCTGCGTATGAATGTATGCGATAGAGCCCATTGGGAATATTTCCTTGAGCTGAATGCTGACAATGCCTTAACATGGTATTTGCTTCTTTTTCCCGATATTTGTAACAACTTTTATTGAGTCAATGAGTAGGACAAGGATTGATATTACTTCCCACCTTAGGGCCATGTGGTAAACGGGTTACTTACTTCGTTAAGATTCAGGTGCATAGTTCGTTATCTCGAGCAGTATTTTTTTAGCACCATAACAAGTATTTCTAATCCATTCAATAAAAAATCATGTCAACTTTAGATAACACTTCATTGCAACTGCCTAAGGAAAATCCGGAAGCGGACGATTTCTTGCCCTTGTTGGGTACCGATTATGTGGAACTCTATGTAGGCAATGCCAAACAGGCCGCCCACTATTATATGTCTGCCTGGGGCTTTCAGCCTTTGGCATATGCCGGCCTTGAAACGGGATTAAAAGATAAGGTTTCCTATGTGCTCCTACAGGACAGGATCCGGTTGGTACTGACTTCGCCCTTAAAGTCTGGAGGTGAAATAAACAAGCACATTAACGCCCACGGAGACGGTGTAAAGACCATAGCCCTGTGGGTGGATGATGCTACCCAGAGTTACAAGGAAACCGTAAAAAGAGGGGCCAAGAGCTATTTTGTACCTAAGCTTCTTAAGGATGAACATGGACAGGTTGTACTTTCCGGTATCCATACTTATGGCGAAACCGTTCATGTCTTTGTAGAAAGAGGAGGTTACAAGGGAGTATTTATGCCAGGTTATAGACCCTGGAAACCCTATTATGCTCCAAAAGATGTGGGTTTACGATATATAGACCATATGGTAGGCAATGTAGGCTGGAACGAAATGAACAAATGGTGCAAGTTTTATGCCGAGGTTATGGGATTTGCCCAATTGGTCTCCTTTGATGACAAGGATATCTCCACGGAATATACCGCCTTAATGAGCAAGGTTATGAGCAACGGCAACGGAAGGATAAAATTTCCTATCAACGAGCCGGCCGATGGTCGAAAAAAATCGCAAATCGAGGAATACATCGAATTTTATAACGGGGCGGGGGTTCAGCACATGGCCCTGGCGACCGATAACATTATCCAAACCGTTACCGCGCTACGCAATAGGGGAGTGGAATTTTTGACCGTTCCTGTAAGTTATTATGAAGACGTCCTGGACAGGGTGGGAGAAATAGATGAGGATTTGGCACCTTTACGGGATTTGGGGATATTGGTAGATAGGGACGAGGAAGGCTACCTGTTACAGATATTCACCAAACCGATTTTGGATAGGCCCACTATGTTTATAGAGATTATACAGCGCAAAGGGGCAAAATCGTTTGGGAAAGGCAATTTTAAAGCACTTTTTGAGGCCATAGAAAGGGAGCAGGAATCAAGAGGAACCCTTTAAATCACTGATTTACTCTTAATGGTTTCCCAATTTGCCGCCAACCATACTAATAAGTGTTAAGGGAATAGTTAAAGTACGTTAAAACCATTTACTACATAAACACGATGTATTAAATTTGTTAGTGTAAGGGGTGGTTCCCTTACAACTTTAAGTATTGGTTTTTCATAATTTAAAGTTTGGTTGGTTATTTAGGAAAGCCCTGACGCTGACGTCAGGGCTTTTTTTGCACAATACTTTGGAATAAATTTTGTTTAAGTAATGGTTACGAGGCCTAAGGGTTATTTAGGCTTTTAGTAATTTTACCATAACAAATAGCTATGAGAAAGCTTTTCATATTCCTTTTCCTTTCCCTAAGCCTTGGTGTTGGGGCCCAGGATAACGTATCCGCTTTTAAACCGGGTGAGTGGTTAAAGTTCCGTATGCATTATGGATGGTTAAATGCCAGTTATGCCACCCTTCAGGTTAAATCGGATATGATAGATGGGGTGCCGGTCTATCATGTAGTGGGAAAAGGACGTACAACAGGATTTGCCAGTATTTTTTTTAAGGTCGATGACACCTATGAAAGTTATTTTGACAAGGAAAATGGAAGACCGTATCGATTTATCCGCAAGATTAATGAAGGGGGATATACAAAAGACGTTGAGATAAATTTTGACCACGATAATGACAAAGCCATACTTAACGATAAAAAGAACAAGAAAAAACTTAATTTTACTCTTCAGGACAGTATCCAAGATCTTATTTCCGCTTTTTACTATCTGAGGAACAATTACAACACTGAAGATTTGGTAGAAGGTGAAGCAATAACCTTGAAAATGCTTTATGATGATGATGGGATTTTTAATTTCAGGCTCAAATACTTGGGGGCGGAAGTCTTAAAGACAAAATACGGAAAGGTCGAATGCCATAAATTCAGGCCTTACGTACAGTCGGGTCGCGTGTTTAAAGAGCAGGAAAGTCTTTCACTCTGGGTCTCGACGGACAAAAACCGGATTCCAATACGTATCAAGGCAGATTTGGCCGTGGGCTCCATAAAGGCGGATTTGGATGGATACAATGGACTTAAACACCAGTTCAAAATAATAATGGATTAGCCGAATCAATGAAGAAAAAGGAGAAGATAGCATCCCAGATCTCCAAATTAGAAGAAAAATATAAAGATTCCGGACAAGACCTAAGTTCCTATTTGGATGGTCTTCTTTACCAGCGCTACCTCACTTATTGGGACTATATTCATTTGGATACCTTGCTTAGTCTTCAAGTACCTCGCACATATTTTCCGGACGAGGAAATCTTTATCATGTACCACCAGATTACCGAACTGTATTTTAAATTGATTCTCCATGAACAGAAGCAATTGGTGGACGATAAGGCTCAAAATGTCGATTTTTTTATCGAAAAGGCCAGAAGAATAAACAGCTATTATCAAGCTCTTATATCTTCTTTCAGTATCATGATCAAAGGAATGGAAAAGGAACAGTTCCTCCAATATAGAATGGCCTTGTTACCTTCCAGTGGATTTCAATCCGCACAATATAGGATGATAGAACTTTATGCCACCCCATTGGAGAATCTGGTGCACCATACTGAACGGGACAGATTTTCATCAAAAAATACCATTGAGGAACTTTACGGGCATATCTATTGGAAGAAAGGCGCAACGGATTACGTTACCGGGGAAAAGACCCTCACCTTGAAGCAGTTTGAATATAGATATACCCCAAGATTAATACGCATAGCCAAACAATTACATAATACCACCATCTACCACAAATACCTGCAAATGCCAGAGGAGAAACGGCATAATAAAGAGCTGGTTAAGGCGTTAAAGACATTGGACATGAATGCAAATATAAACTGGCCTTTGATGCACATGGGTTCCGCCTATCGGTATCTGGGAAGCGAAAAAGGGCAGGTAGAAGCTACCGGCGGCACCAACTGGAAAGAGTATCTGCCGCCAAGTTTCCAAAAAGTTGTATTTTTTCCGAAATTGTATACAAATCAGGAGTTAAAAAATTGGGGGAAGCAATGGGTAGACCATATCTTTAACCCAGAGAAAATCCAAAAATAGAATGCGAATACTTGGGGGCGTAGTATTGTTGTTTGCCATATTGACATCTTGTAAGGACGATAAACCGTTGGAACGAACGGAAATGGATAATGTTGAGGTGGCCATTGTAGAGGCTCCTGTAGCTATTAAAAAATTCGGTTTTGACCTTTCCAATTTCAAGGTGCAGCAGGATACGGTAAAAAGAGGGGATAGCTTTGGCGAACTCATGTTGCAGCACAAGGTAGATTACCCAAAGATTGCCAAGATATCCCAAGACTTCAGGGACACCTTTGATGTACGCAAGATACGTGTCGGCAAACCTTACTTCATCTTAAAATCCAAGGACACTACGGAAACGACCCAATTTTTCATTTATGAAAATGACCGTATAAATTACACTGTAGTCGATTTAAGGGATAGTGTGATGGCCTATAAGGATAAAAAGGAAGTGAAGTATGTGGAACGGGAAGCTTCCGGTGTAATCGAGACCTCATTGTCCGAGGCCATTTTGGATCAGGGCATAGACTATAACGTAACCAATAGTCTTTCCGAAATATATGCCTGGACCATAGACTTCTTTAGACTTCAAAAAGGGGATAAATTCAAGGTCATTTACAAGGAAAAGTACATTAACGATTCCATTTATGCCGGTTGCGAGCCTATAGAAGCGGCATATTTTGAGCATAATGGTAAACCCATTTATGCCTTTGCCTATGAGAGCGATTCCTTAAAGAACATAATCGACTATTTTGACGAGGAAGCCAATAACCTAAGAAGAACATTTTTAAGGGCCCCTGTAAAATTCAGTAGAATATCTTCCCGGTATAACCTAAAAAGAAGGATTCGCTACTATGGTAACAGAATTAGGCCCCATAGAGGAACGGATTATGCCGCACCTATCGGAACACCTATCATGGCCACAGCTGATGGTACGGTAACGGAATCTACCCGGAGAGGGGGCAATGGAAAATATGTAAAAATACGGCACAACGGCACCTACTCAACCCAATACCTTCATATGAAGAAACAAAAGGTAAAAAGAGGTGAATTTGTCCGCCAGGGCGATGTTATTGGATGGGTCGGTATGACGGGGAACACCAGTGGCCCCCATGTATGTTATCGTTTTTGGAAGAATGGGAGACAAGTGGATCCATTACGTGAAGAACTTCCCAAGGCGGAACCCTTGGCCGAAGCATTGCGACCCGACTATTACACGTATATTACCCCAAAAAAGGATCAATTGGACTGTATCCAATTTCCCGAACCTACCGATTCGGATGAAGATTTGATTACCTTGAACCAATAGGATTTTTTCACGGGGAGGTTTTTCTAGAAGTCCCAGGATTATGTTTATTTTTGGAAGGTTACAGAAATAATTCATAAACCTAAGAAAAGCCTGCAAATGCCATTACAAATTATTGACCCTACCACAACATCTGCTTGGAAAGAACTTAAAAAGCATTTCGAAGCAACGAATGGAATCCACCTAAAAGATCTTTTTGCCGAGAATGGTCAGAAAAGGGTGGATAACCTTACCCTTAAATGGCAAGATTTTCTAGTCGATTTTTCTAAGAATAGGATTACCGAGGAAACAGTACAGCTTTTGTTACAATTGGCGGAAGAGGTAGGCCTAAAGGATGCCATAAATAAATATTTCAAAGGGGATTTGATCAACCGTACAGAAGACCGTGCCGTTTTACATACCGCCCTTCGAGCCAAGGAAGATGACACTATAATGGTCGATGGCAAAAATGTGATTCCAGAGGTTTTTCAGGTTAAAGAACAAATTAAAGACTTTACCGATACCATAATTTCAGGAGAAAAGAAGGGCTTTACCGGAAAACCTTTTACCGATGTGGTAAATATTGGCATAGGTGGATCGGATTTGGGCCCGGCCATGGTCACCGAGGCATTGCGGTTTTACAAGAACCATTTAAGGACACATTTTGTGAGTAATGTCGATGGTGATCACGTTCACGAGGTTTTAAAGGAATTGAATCCCGAGACTACGCTTTTTGTTGTCGTATCCAAGACATTTACTACTCAGGAGACTCTGAGCAATGCCGTCACTATAAAAAAATGGTTCTTGCAACATGCTACCCAGAAAGATATTGCCCTTCATTTTGCTGCAGTTTCCACAAATACAGAGGCCATAAGCGAATTCGGTATTTCCGATGAGAATGTATTCCCTATGTGGGATTGGGTAGGAGGCCGATTTTCCTTGTGGAGTGCCGTGGGGCTTTCCATCGCGTTGGCCGTCGGGTTTAAAAATTTCAACTCACTTTTGGAGGGAGCCCGTGGAATGGATCAACATTTTAAAACTACCGAACTTGAACGGAATATTCCCGTAATCCTCGCCTTGCTGAGTATCTGGTACAATAATTTCTATGGTGCCGAGACCGAGGCCATTATCCCATATACCCAATATCTGGCTAGATTTTCTGCCTATTTACAACAAGGTATTATGGAGAGTAACGGTAAAAGTGTGGATAGAATGGGAAATAGGACCCATTATCAAACAGGCACCATTATTTGGGGAGAACCTGGGACCAACTCCCAACATGCATTTTTTCAATTGATACATCAAGGCACCAAGTTGATTCCTACGGATTTTATCGGGTTTAAGGAATCGCTTCATGGAGATACGGACCATCATCAGAAACTAATGGCCAATTTCTTTGCTCAGACCGAAGCCCTAATGAATGGTAAGACGGAAAAAGAAGTTCGATCGGAATTGGAGTCCAAAGGACTGGCTGACGCTACAATGGAAAAATTGGTTCCTTACAAGGTATTTGAAGGCAATAAGCCTACAAATACCATTCTGATCAATAGCTTAACACCAAAAAGCCTTGGAGCGTTGATAGCGTTGTACGAGCACAAAATTTTTGTTCAGGGCATTATCTGGAATATCTTTAGTTATGACCAATGGGGCGTAGAATTGGGCAAACAATTGGCAGGAACTATACTAAAGGATATCAAAAGTTCCGAGATTGGAGATCACGATGCCTCTACCGTAAATCTTTTGCAAGTTTTTAAGAATTAAAATAGCATTTTCCCATTTCTGTAAAACAGATCGTAACTTCTTGTTTTTCAGCGCTTCATTTGCCGGATTTATGTTAAATTTGCTTGGACTGATTTAACATTGCCTTAACACGAAAGACCTGGAAAAAAAGCACTTTCGCGGCAAATTCAAAAACGGTTAAACACTACAAAAAATGGGAAAAATGTATCTAGCGATGATGGCATTTTTTATGGCATCAATTGCATTTTCACAGACAACACTTACAGGTACGATCCTGGATGCGGATTTGGGAGGCCCGCTTCCGGGTGCGAATATTGTTATTCAGGGAACCAGTAATGGTACTACCACGGATTTTGATGGCAATTTTACTATTGAAGCTACCACGGATTCCGGAACTTTAATTATATCCTATCTGGGATTTATCACCTCAAGGGTAACTTTTAATGGTTCAGGCAGTTTGGGACAGATTGTTTTATCCCCTGATGCGGAAGAGTTGGAAGGAGTAGTTGTGGTGGGCTCCGGAATCATAGACCTTGCCCGGGATAGACAAACGCCTATTGCCGTTTCTAGTATTCCCGCCGCTGAAATCCAAACTAAAGGAGTTGGTAATGTGGAGTTTCCAGAAACTATGAAAAACACGCCCAATGTATATGTATCCAGTCAAGCTGGTGGTTTCGGAGATTCCCAGATATTCGTAAGGGGATTTGATCAGACCAATACAGCGGTTCTTTTGAACGGGCAGCCCATAAACAGTGTAGAAGATGGAAGGGTATTCTGGTCCAATTGGTCGGGAATGGCGGATGTGGCGAACGCAGTACAGGTGCAAAGAGGTTTGGGCTCTTCTAAACTGGCTATATCCTCCGTAGGGGGTACAATCAACATCGTGTCCAAAGCTACGGCACGTAAAGAAGGTGGTTTTGCAAGGGTTTTGACCGGAAACGATAGTTATGGTAAAACAACGGCTAGTTATGACTCGGGATTAAAAGGAAAATGGGCCTATTCCATATTGTTGGATCACTGGCAAAGCCATAGAAAATGGGCTGGAGGTACTTTTGGTCAGGGACAGACCTATTTTATTGGGGTAGGCTTTCAACCCAATGATTCGCATAATTTCAATTTCTTGATTACCGGGGCCCCACAATTCCACGGACAGAATTTTTCCAAGGATTTAGAGGAGTACGAGGAGTTTGGTGAAAAGTATAATGACAATGCCGGGTTCTTGAGAGGGGAGCAATTTACCTTTAGAAGAAATTATTACCACAAACCGGTCGCCAACTTAAACTGGGATTGGACACTTAATGAAGAAACAGCTTTGTCAACGGTGCTTTATGCATCATGGGGGCGTGGAGGAGGTACTGGCCCCTTGGGTAGGGGAACCAACTTTTTTCGGGAAGATGGCCAGGTTGATTTTGATGCAATCGTGGACAACAACATCTCGGAAAATCCGAATGGAATAGGGTCTTTTGGAAGTGCCGGCGTTCTCAGGGCCTCGGTAAATAACCATAATTGGTACGGAGCATTGACCAATCTTGAATTCAACCCGAATGAAAATTGGGCGTTGAACGTTGGAGCTGATTTTAGATTCTATAGGGGAGATCACTGGAGGCAGTTGGTAGATAAATTGGGCTTGGAAGGTTATAATGATAATCGCAGATCGGATAGACCGGATGATTATATTATTTCAGAGACCTTTGAGGCAGATCCCTGGGCGGCCCTTTTCAATTTTGCGGATCCGGATCAGCGTTATGAATTTGATTACTCCGAGAATATAAATTACCAAGGCGTATTCGGGCAAGCGGAGTATTCCAATGATGTTTTCTCTGCTTTCGTCCAAGGAGCTGTGTCCAATCAAAATTATCAAAGAGATGGGCGGTTATCTGGTTTTGGCGATGGGTTGGGGGAATCCGAAAAGTTAAACCGATTGGGCTATACCATAAAAGGAGGTCTATCGTATACTTTTGATACCAAACATGTGATTTTTGCAAATATCGGACAATATTCCAGACAGGCCTTTTTGGACAACATTTTTACTAATATTCGATATTCCAACGAAATCGTGGAACCGGAGGTGGATAATGAGGAAATCACGGGTATTGAAGGAGGTTATCGGCTTACCACAAGCGACTTTACTATAAATTTCAACCTATATTACACAACTTGGGGGAACAGATTCCTGCAGGATTTTGGGCAGCGGGAAATTAATGGAGAAGATATTGAAATCAGGACTCGGTATACCGATATTGCACAGGTCCATAAGGGCGCGGAATTGGATGTTCGTTATAGACCTTCTTCAACATTTTTGCTAAAATGGCGTGGATCCATAGGGAATTGGGAGTATGCTGGTACTACCCCATTCATAACGGAGAATAATGAAACAGCGGAACTTATCGCCAGTGGAAGTATCGATTTAACAGGAACAAAAATTGGACAGGCCCCACAGGTCTCTACCGGTGCGGGAATAGACGTTGATATCTGTGAGGGTTTTTCATTTGATACGGACATAAATATTTTTACGGAATTCTATGGTTTTGTGGATGTAGAGGATGTTATAGATGCATCCCTTAACAATCAGGTATTCCAATCGGAGAGATTGCCAGCTTACACCTTGGTGGATGCTGGGGCTACCTATAGTTTTAGTTTAGGAGGCTCAAATGAAATGGTTCTTAGAGGAAATATCTTCAATGTTTTTGATGCGGATTATATAAACCAAAGGGATTCCTTTGGATATTATCTGGGAATAGGAAGAACTTGGAATTTAAGTCTACGGTATAATTTCTAAGGAAAAGAAAAGTTGTTAAAAACCCCAACCGTACCGTTGGGGTTTTTTAATACCAAAGAATTCGTATTTTAGGAGGCCAAAAATCAACATAATGTATCAAACCGTACAAATTCTGCACTCTTATCTGGCCTATGTGGTATTGGCCGTTCTTTTTCTTGCCGTGGCCAATGCCATAATGGGATGGTTGGGCAACAAAATGTTCTATCCGCAAAAGGATTTGCGACTCAGCCTTTTTGCCCTGATTTTATCCCACATCCAATTATTGGTCGGCCTTTTGTTGTTTTTCATTTCCCCAAGTGGGCTAAATGCGATACAGGCCCTGGGGATGGGCGGTTTAAATTCCGCGGCACGTCTGTTGGCCGTGGAACATCCTTTTATCAACATTGTAGCCATAGTATTGATTACTATAGGATGGTCCCGTCACAAAAAATTTATGGAGGGGAAGAAAAAGTTTAAAAGCATTGCTATCTTCTATGGGCTCGGATTGGTTTTGATTCTAAGCCGAATCCCTTGGGGGCAATGGTTCAATTAAGATTTTATTCCTTGATTCTCCTGAGCGCCCGCCTAAACGACGTTGTCGGGCAGGCATTCGAAGGAAAGAGAGAGGTACAAGAAATAAATTCAAAGATAATTTTTACGATTTCAAAGAGGATTTATGTCCTAATTAAATAGAAAAATAAAACTATAGCATGAAAAAAGTAGCACTTCTGGTAATACTCCTAATATCCACCTTTGGTCTGGCCCAACAAAAATCACTTTTTAACGGAAAAAATCTGGATGGCTGGACTATTTACGGCACGGAAAAATGGTATGTAAAAGATGGATTGTTGATTTGCGAAAGTGGCCCTGATAAGGGGTACGGATATTTGGCCACGGATGAGCATTATAAGAATTTTGAATTGACCTTGGAGTTTAAGCAGGAAGCCAATGGAAACAGCGGTGTTTTTATCCGCTCCACCATTGAGGGAACAAAAATTAGCGGCTGGCAGGTAGAAGTAGCCCCTCCGGGCCATGATACGGGCGGGGTTTACGAATCCTACGGTCGCGGCTGGTTGATAAAGCCCGATTCGGAGAAGGACAAGGCCCTTAAAATGGGGGAATGGAACACGATGAAAATACGGCTGGAAGGCGATAAACTTACCTCTTGGCTCAATGGTACGGAAATGGTAAGCTTTTCCGATGAAAAAATAGGAAAAGGGAAGGGATCTGTTGCCCTACAGATTCATGATGGGGGAGGAATTAAAGTAAATTGGCGGAATCTTGTGATCAAGGAATTGTAACACGTTATCTTTTACTAATCAGGTAATTAATGAAGCCTTTAGCTTTGTCTTGTATCCTAAGCATTTCTGATTAGTCGGTTGTCTTTATAACTCTGATTGGAATTTCCAAGTAGGTTTCCCCGGTAGATTCTTCAAAATCAATGGTCTCTCCATTATAACTTGCGGAATCTAAGAGAAACCTGCTTCCACAATATAATATGCCATCGGACATGTAGCTCAATTCTACATTTGACATAGAAAAATCCAATGTGTCCACATCCGTTTCCGATAGGGTCAAAAACCATCTATTATTCCCTTCATTTCCCAAAGGAACCACAGTTAACAAGTTATTTAAATCGGACGGTTCACGGGATGTCAATGTATGATAATTAAAATCTTCATTATTTAATTTGGTGATAATTTGGCTCCAATCATAAAAACCGTTTTCTATGAGATTACTGCCTTTTGAATCAACCAATTCAATAAGAAATTTACCTGGAGGGAGATAATCGGCTATTCCTGTACACTCACTATCGACCAAAGGGGTATTATCATTACTTTCACAGGAAATAAAGACAAAAACAGAACATAATATAAGCATTGTCTTTTTCATAAAATTGTCTATTCTTCAATGAGATGCGAGGCTTAAAAATGGTTGCTTAAAAAAGGAGAAACTATTTGTTGATTTCTTTTATCAGATACAAATACACCGGAAAGTGGTCGCTATACCCGCCCAAATAATTACCTCCTGCATAAGTTCTAAAGGGATATCCCTTATAAGGCCCTTTTTGGGTGATAAGGTACGATGGACTAAAAACCTCGGCCTTCCAAAATGTATAAGTACCCTTTTCGGTGTTTACCAAATTTGAGGTAAGGATAATCTGATCGAACAAGTTCCATTTATCCCTATAGGCCAAGGAGCCGATACCCTTTTTGTACATTTTTTCCATGGGATTGAAGAGCTCGCCTTCCCCTAACTTTCTTTGTGCTCCCTTGGTCTTCAGAACCTTTTTAAGGCTTTCATCCAATGGGTCATCGTTCAGGTCGCCCATACTGATAATTTTGGCTTGTGCATTTAAGCGCAAAAGGGAATCCATAATACGTCTGTTCAATTGGGCAGCGGCAATACGATTGGGCTTGCTTCTGCTTTCACCTCCACTTCGCGAGGGCCAATGATTAACGATAACATGTATTTTTTCTTGATCCAGTAAACCTCCTACCACCAATTGGTCACGGGTGTAGTTGCGTTCGTCTTCGGTATTGAATAGCAATAGACGATGGCTTTCAAACGAACTTGGGATGAATACAGTTTTCTTGTAAAGTAGGGCCACATCAATACCACGCTCATCAGGGGAATTAAAATGGATAATACCATAATCCTTTTCGAAAAGTGCAGGTTGATTGATTAAATCTTGGAGCACCTGTTTGTTCTCTACTTCGCAAAGGCCAATAAGATCGGGGGATGTTTGGGTGACATCGGCTCCGATTTTGGAAATCACCGTGGAGGTATTCTTTAGTTTTTTGTGATATCGCTCGGTTGTCCAATGATCTTTTCCATGAGGTGTGCGGTCATCGTCAAAAATTAAGGAGTCGTCTTTGGTGTCGAACAGGTTTTCCACATTGTAAAAGGCAATAGTTCTGACCGTATACCTTTTCGACTGTTGTGAAAATCCATAAAGGGCTATGACCAAGCAGGCAAATAGGATTGAAAACTTCATGACAAAACATTTTAATAGAAAATATACTATATTTATAAGAAAAGTTGCTCATTATTCGAAAATATTAAACTCTTTTTATATAAAATGTAGTAAATAATCAGCAAAATGCATCGATGCTTCTTCCTTCTTTATATGTTCCCGATTCTGACCCCACTGTTCGGCCAAGAAACATATACCGCTACAGGGAGGGTACTGGATAGTCGTTTTAAAACTCCCATAATCGGAGCCCTGGTACATATAGAGGGAACGGCCTTGAAATCTAAAACGGATGAACTCGGCAGGTTCAAATTGGAAATTTCCCTAAAGGAAGATGTAATCCTAAACATTTCCCAAGGAGATTTTGTAACGCAACGCATCCCCATAAGCCCTGTCGATAACCAAATGGACTTGGGCGCTATTTATCTGGAAAGCGATATCACTACGGAACAAACGGATAACCTGATCACCCTTACCGATTCCGAATTGCTGGATGATGGTTTAAGCGCGGTTTCCATGGGATTCTTACAGGCCACGCGGGACGTATTTCTTAATCGGGCCGCGTTCGACTTTGGACAGGCATTTTTTCGGGTGCGTGGGTACGATTCGCAAAATGGCCAAGTACTCATCAATGGAATTCCCATGAACAAATTCTTCGATGGACGTCCGCAATGGAACAACTGGGGCGGCTTAAACGATGTGACCCGAAATCAAGAGTTTACTAATGGATTATCCGCGTCCGAATATACCTTTGGTGGTATTCTAGGCAATACCAATATTGATGTTCGGCCCTCAGGATTACGGGCAGGAACTCGATTGTCCTCCTCAATGTCCAATAGGACTTACGCGGGCAGGTTGATGGCCACCTACAATTCCGGTTTAAGGGAAAACGGGCTGGCCTATGCCATTTCGGCTTCCAGGAGATGGGCCAAAACAGGATATATCAAGGGTACTTTATATGATGCCTACTCCCTTTTTGGAGCTTTGGAATATCACCTCAATACAAGGAATGCTATTAATCTAACGGCCATTTTGGCTTCCAATCGTCGTGGACGTTCCTCTGCCATTACGGAAGAAGTTTTTGAATTGGCCGGGAGGCGCTATAATCCATATTGGGGTGAACAAAACGGCGAAATCAGGAACTCCCGGGAACGGAAAATCGCGGAACCTTTGATACTATTGAACCACTATTATGAATCTAGCAAATTTCGCTTGAACACGGGGATCTCTTATCAATTTGGAACAAATGCCAGAGGTAGATTGGGATACTACAACGGCCCCAATCCAGACCCGACCTATTATCGCTATTTACCTAGTTTTTATATAAATAGTCCCATTGGGGCCAATTTCATAAGTGCCAATCTTGCCAAGGAAGGATTTCTGGAGAACCCACAAATTGATTGGCCTAAGCTTTATGCTGCGAATACCACCGAAATGGCAACTTATGTGCTCTATAATGATACAACGGACGAAAATCAACTTACCATCAATTCCACGGGAAATTTGAGAATCGACAACAAATTTAGGCTGGATTTTGGATCGACCTATCGAACCTCTGTCTCAAATAACTATTCAGAAATCCAAGACCTTTTGGGCGCCGATTTCCATACGGATATAGACCCATTTTCAGATACCGGGAATGATATAAATGGCCCTTTGAACAAAGGGGAAGGTGATGTATTCAACTACCACTATCGGATGAACGTGAATCGATTTGACGTATTTGCGCAGTTCAAGTTCAATCACAAAAAGTGGAATGCTTTTTTGGCTGGAACCTACACCAGAGTGGATTACCAAAGAGAGGGTTTATTTCTAAATGAGCGTTTTCCGGAAAAATCGTTGGGCAAAAGTGATGAAGTAATTTTTTCAAATTATGGTATCAAGGGGGGATTTGACTATAGGATAACAGGAAGACATTGGCTAACAATCCATGGGGGGCATATGATGCGACCACCAGTTTTACAGAACATTTTTATCAATCCAAGGGAAAATAATGAAACGGTGCTGGATATTTTAAGCGAAACCATAGCTACCATGGATTTGAATTACTTTATAAGACTTCCAAAATTAACGGGAAGGCTTACTGGTTTTTATACGCGATTCCAGAATACGACGGATGTCAATTTCTTTTTTGTGGATGCAGGGGTGGGGTCAGATTTTGTTCAGGAAGTCATTACGGAATTGGATCAATTACATATGGGTGTTGAATTGGGTTTGGAATACCAACTGTCCTCGGCCGTAAAGCTATCTGCCGTTGCCTCCATAGGAAAGCAGCTATACGCCAGCAATCCATTAGTGTCCATTAATTTTGATACTGCCGGTGCCGAAGAGGATTTAATAGATCCCGAAGGGAATATAGATCTTGGCCCAGCGGATATCAAGGATTACAAATTGGCCCAAGGTCCGCAACAGGCCTACGCACTTGGAATGGAGTATCGAGATCCGAAATATTGGTGGATCGGAGCAACGACCAATTATCTTACCCACAATTATGCAAGTATTTCTTCCATAACCCGAACACAGAGCTTCTACTTAGATCCTGAAACCGGACAACCTTTTCCGGAGGCGACGCAAGAAAATGTAAGCAAACTATTGGCTCAGAGACCTCTGGATAGTTTTTACCTATTGAATTTGGTGGGAGGCAAATCTTGGTTGAAAAAAGGAAAATACATCAGTGTTTTTGTGAGTATAAACAATCTATTCGACACCGTTTTTAGGACAGGAGGATATGAACAGAGTAGGAATGGAAATTTTGGACAGCTGCAACAGGACAACCGAAGTGGTACACCCTCTTTTGCCCCTAAGTATTGGTACGGTTACGGACGCACCTATTTTTTAAATCTGGCCTTTAGTTTTTAAGAATTGATAAACCCTTCCCTCTCATAAGGAGAAACAAAAAAGATGAAAAAAAGCATAGTGGCATTGATTGCGATTTTGGTATGGGCCCCATCATGTGTCAAGGATCAAAATTTTGACCCACCCAAAAGTACGTGCTCCTCAGGTTTAACGGCCAATGCAACCTATGCCCAAGTAAAGAATTTGTATGAAGATGAAACCATCCAGATTCTGGAGGATTGGGTCATAGAGGGCTATGTCATATCATCGGATAAGGCCGGTAACTTTTTCAGCGTGCTCCATTTCCAGGATAGCCCAACAAATCCCACCGAAGGATTGCAGATAGAGATTGACCTAAGGGATTCACATGTATTCTATCCTGTTGGCAGTAAAATCTTTATCAAACTTAAAGGACTGTATTTGGGAAAGAGTAGGGAAGTATTCAAATTAGGCGGAACCTTTATCGCTTTTGGGAATGTATCCGTTGGTCGTTTGCCAGCGGCAGTCGTAGGAAACCATGTTTTTGTTTCCTGCGACGAAGTGGTTGAACCAGAGCCTACTTTGGTTACTGCGGATGCCATAAGCGGTAACATGGTGAATACCTTGGTCACTTTTGAAAATGTAGAGTTTTTGGAAGATGAGTTGGGCCAGCCCTTCGCCATGGAGCGTGAGGAAACCGAACGTACCTTGACTACTTGTAATGACAACGAGTTTGTAGTATTGAACAGCGGGTTTTCCGATTTTCAAGCTGAAATACTTCCGGAAGGAAATGGAAGCATCACCGGGGTTTTGATCAAGGATAAGGATGACTTCCAATTGGTAATCCGCGATTTGAACGATATCGATTTTAGCCAGCTACGCTGTAAAGATGTAATAGATGAGTTTACATCGACCCGTATTTTTATCTCGGAACTGGCGGATCCTGATAATAATACAGGTGCGCGTTTTGTGGAATTGTACAATTCCGATTCCAAGGCATTAAGTCTAAAAGGATGGGTATTACGCCGTTATACCAATGCTAATACAGCGGTCGGTTCATCCTTGGATTTATCGGAACATACCATTGGGGCGGAAAGTACCTTGGTAATTTCCCCAAATGCCGAGGAATTTGAAGTAATATATGGTTTTATGCCCGATATCGGAGTGGGGATCAACAGTCCCGCCGATTCCAATGGAGATGACAACTTGGAATTGGTAGATCCCTTTGGAGTTGTTATCGATGTTTTTGGGGTTATAGGTGAGGATGGTAGCGGAACCAATCACGAGTTTGAGGATGGACGTGCAGTCCGCAACCTAAATATTGCTGAAGGAAACCCTACCTATACTTTTAACGAATGGACAATCTATAATGATTCTGGCGAGGCGGGAACCATGGATCGACCTCAAAATGCTCCCCAAGATTTTAATCCTGGAATAAGGGATTGATAGTTCCATTTTGGGTAAAGCGAAGCAATCCGGGAGCAGTCATAACAATTTGGAATAATCGGATTGCTTCACTTCATATGGATAAGAACTATTTTACCCAGCTATTCGTTTGGAAAATCCGTATGGGCCATTATTTCTTCCATCTGTTTAATATGTCGCTCAGTATGGCCGCTCATAAAAAGGATGATCTGTAAACCATCTATGGTACCAAAAGGTAATTGCCCGTAATGGTTGCGTAGATCATCTTGGGTGTTTTTAACGTACTTTATATGCGCTTTACGTTTGGAATGGAAAGCTTTTAAAGTTTCTTGATAAGAACCAAATGTTCCCTTAGGCTCAAATTCTTCACGGGTTTTCACCTTTTTACTCCTATCGATAATAATACCTAACAGTTGTTGATCGGTCAACTTTACCGAATCCCGTTGGGAAGGGTCGGCCGGGATTTTTAGGGCACCCTGCAACATCCCATGGAATATATTTTCCGAAATGGCCAAATGTTCCACGCACTCGGCAATGGACCACGTTTCCGGGGAAGGCTTAAATTCCATTTGTTCGGGGCTTAGCCCCTTAACGGTTTGTTTTAAATACTTTTGGGTCCTGGTGAGTTCCTTAACCGCCATTTCCCGATCGGTATCCGTAAGTCCTGGGGACTTAAGACCAAAACCGAACAATGCCAATACCAGTATTGGTAATACTACTTTTTTCATTTTCGCTACTTTTTAGAGGGTTATTATCTTCCTTACTATGGCTAGGACGAATAGGACAGGTCCTTTTTGGACAGTTTTGGTAAAATAAGGATAGGCACAATCTATGGGCCAATAAAAAGTAAGCCCATTTTGAGAAAAACAATAAAGGATATTGGCTTTCCCTATAAAGGAGATCCGAAAAAGATTAAGCTACATCTTGTAGCACATTTTCCAGATCCTGAGGGGATAACGGTTTAAGAATGTAATTGTTGACCATCTTGTAATTGCGTATCCGCTCCAGGTCTCTGGGATCTATGGACGAGCTAATGATGTAAATAATGACCTTTTTGCCATTGGGGTTTGGGATTTTTTCAAAATCCTCCAAAAACTCCCAACCGTTCATAATAGGCATGTTCAAATCCAGAAATAGTACTTCCGGTAGGTCTTCCCCTTGGGCGATCAGTTCCTTTAGACCCTCTATGGCATCCTGGCCGTTATTGAATACCAAAATGTTATCACAAAAATTGACTTCCTTCATAATTCTTCTGGTTCCATAGATAAAAATCGGGTCGTCATCGATAATACAGGTTCTTTGAATTTTTTTTAATTCCATCATAGCGTTCTTTTTTAATTTACTTGAAACAATATCTTGAAAGTCGTACCAACGCCGACTTCACTTTCTACCTCAATTTTACCATTCATGGCCTCTATTTGGTTTTTGGTGATAAAAAGGCCTATCCCTTTGGCATCCTTATGCTTGTGAAAAGTTTTGTACATGCCAAAAAGCTTGTCCCCATGTTTTTCCAAATCTATGCCCAGACCATTGTCCGAAAAAGTGACCAGTATCGTATCATCTATTTTTGATGCTGAAATTTTAAGGCGGAGGTCTCTTTCGGGGGAGCTGTATTTGATACCATTGGTAAATAGGTTTAGAAAAATACTATCCAAATAGGCCGGTATCCCAATAATGTCCAGAGTGGTCGGCACGTCAATGGAACAAAGCGCTTTTTTTTCCCGAAGCAATACACCTAAGTTCTTCTCCACGTCTTTTATGGTCTTAAAAAGATTTACGGGGATCATTTCTTCCAATGCCCCTGCCTTTACCTGTACCACATCATTTAAATGAAGGACAGTTTCATTTAGACTTTCAGAGGCATCCAATAACATGCCGATTAAATTTCTTTTTTCTTCCTCGTTTTCTTCTTTATCCAAAAAACCGGTCAACATAGAAAGATTGCTGGAATGTGACCTGAGATTATGGGAAACAATATGGGCAAAATTTAGCAAGCTATCATTCTGTTCACTGGTTACGTCCAACAATTTTGTCAATTTGTCCTGAACTTCTATTCGGGAGGAAATATCCACGACTTGGGAGATAAAATGGGACAATTCGCCTTTAATATTCTTTACGGCGGTCACGGTCAGTACCGCAGAAACGATACTGCCATTTTTATGAAAATAGCGTTTTTCAATCTGATAGCTTTTTCGTTTACCATCAATAAGTTTGCGTAGCAGCTTTAGATCGATGTCCAGGTCGTCCGGATGGGTAATATCCTGAAAGGTAAGCTTCAAAAGTTCGGATTTTTTGTAACCCAGGCTTTTGCACAAGCTCTTGTTCACCTGTATCCATTTTCCGTTAAGTCCTACGATGGCCATACCTACCGCGGAATTTTCAAAGGCACCTTCAAAGGATTCTTGGCTACGAAGTAGTTCAAGTTGGGTATTCTTCAATTCGGTAATGTCCCAATTGGCACCTATCATCCGTAACGGATTGCCCTCCTTATCCCTTTTTACGGTCGATTTTGCCTTGATATGCCTTATCTCGCCATCGGCTAGAACTACACGAAATTCGGTATTGAATTCCTTTTCTCCCGCTAGGGCCATTTCCACTTCCTTTAGACTTCTTTCCTTATCATCAGGATGTACACAGGCTTCCCAAGCTTCAACGGCACCGATAAAATCCTTTTGATTTACGCCATACAGCTCATACATATTGTCGTCCCAAACCAATATGTTGTCCACAACATTATAGTCCCAAATACCTATTTTGGCCGCATTGTTGGCAATTGCCAATCTATCCGAAACTTTTTGGTATTCCAATATGGTTCTTTTCCTTTCATCTATATCCTGGAACGTTCCATAAATGCGGATACATTGCCCGTTTATGATTTCGGCCTCGCCTTTGGTTCTTACCCAGAGTTCCCTGCCTTTTGCAGTGACGATTTGTAGTTCGGTGTCCCAAGGTGTCCCATCGTTCATGGCCCTACTGACCAAAAGGGTTATCGTATCTCGTGATTTTCCTTGCTTGTAAAAATTGATACCCTCCTCCAGATTGGGAACATAATCCTTGTTTACTTCGTGGATTTCCCGTGTAACCTGGGTCCAATATATCTTATTGGATATCATATCCACCTCCCAGCCTCCAATACGTGCCACACTTTTGGCCTTCATCAGTAATTCTTGGCTTCTTTTTTCTTCGGTAATATCCTCTTGAACTATAATCAGTCCACCGATTGTATCATCTTCCTCCTTCCAAGCATTTATTTTCCATTTGAGCCATTGTACGGCTCCGCTGGGATGTATGAGTTTATAGCCGGTATTTACACTGGATTTCCCTTCGAGGCATTCCTTATGTATTCTTTTTAGTTCTTCCGGAGTATCGGGAATTACCTCATAATACGACCGGCCTACAATAGAGGAATGGCCATTGGTGAATTCATCCAACCATGTCTTGGAATGGCTTATGAAGTGCATATTGAAGTCTACTATGGCTATGGAGGCGGGGGAATCTTTAATAAGGAAGTTTATGGGTAACGTTTCCAAATTAACGATGTTTAGTTGGTTAAAAATACAATTTATTTCAATAACGTAAGAAATTACATAAAAATTGTCAGAATAGTAAATAGATGCCCTATCTGAATCGGAGCACCTGAAATTAAGCTTTTGGATTATCGAATTGCATTATGCCGATTTATACATGTGAACACGGTCGTCCTTAATTATTGGCCTTGGATCTTTTCATAGATCTAGTAGTTTTTTATACATTTAGCTTCCATGGAAAACAAAGAGACTTTTTTTAAGGAAATACGAAATGGTAATTTGGATGTCGTATCCAAAATGATTACTTCATATCCGGATTTAATCAATAGTAAAGACCAGAGAGGTTTCACTCCCCTAATTTTGGCCACTTACTATGATCAACATGAGATTACCGATTTGTTATTGGATAAAGGAGCAGAAATAAATGCAGAGGATGCCTCGGGAAATACGGCCTTACTGGGCGTATGTTTTAAGGGGTTTACCGCTGTGGCCAAAAAATTGATAGAAAAAGGGGCAGACGTCAATCATCAAAACACCATGGGAGCCACGGCTCTTATCTATGCCGCCACCTTTAATCAAAAAGAGATCGCCGAGATGCTCTTGGTTCACGGGGCGGATACCGCTACAAAAGATGATAGGGGCCATACGGCCTTGGATCACGCCAAGATGCAAGAGGTACCAGAATTGGTAGAGTTATTGGAAAATACGCTTCAATGAAGGATTCCGATCAGCTAAACCTTGTAAAACGCATACAGGCATTGTCCGATACAGGTCTGGTCTATGCCCAGAATGGGTACGACCGGGAACGTTATGAGGAATTGAGGCAGATTAGCCTTAAACTGTTGGCAACTATGGCCGATCGTCCTCTTTCCGTCTTACAAGATTTTTATATGCCTGTAATCGATTATCCGACACCAAAAGTGGATGTACGGGGTTTCGTGTTAAATGAGACAAAAGATGTTCTCATGGTCAAGGAAAGTGAGGATAATAAATGGACCATCCCCGGAGGTTGGGCCGATGTGGGTTATTCACCGTCTGAAGTCGTAGTAAAGGAAATTGAGGAAGAGACAGGGTTCAAAACGAACGTAGTCCGATTGTTGGCCGTTTATGATAAAAAATGCCATCCTCATCCTCCCCAGCCGTATTATATTTATAAATTAAACTTTTTCTGCACGATTTATGGCGGGGAGCTAAAACCTAGTTTTGATATTAAGGACGTTGGGTTCTTTCCCATTGACCAACTTCCGGAGTTATCGGAGGATAGGATTCTTGAAAGTCAATTGCGGCAATTGCACAAGATGGTAATGGATGATGATAATTCGGTATACTTTGATTGATTGGAATGGCAAAAGAATTAAAAATCGCCTTGGTGCAATCCCCACTGTTTTGGGAAGATCCCGAACGGAACAGGAAAATGTTCTCCAAAAAATTAGATGCCATTTCAAATGAGGCAGACCTTATCGTCCTTCCCGAAATGTTTACCACGGCATTTACCATGTACCCTAAAAATATCAGTGAAAAAGAGGGAATAAGAACAGTGGAATGGATGCAACGGCAAGCTGCCGGGAAAAATGCGGCCCTGGTTGGGAGTATTGTATTCCAGGAAGATGGCAAATACTTTAATCGGCTATATTTTGTTGAGCCCGATGGCGGGATCAACACCTACGACAAAAGGCACACTTTTACCCTTGCGGGAGAGGATAAGGTCTATAATGCGGGAGAAAAGAAAGTTCTGGTGAAGTACAAGGGATTCCGGTTTTATCCTTTGATTTGTTATGACCTTCGATTTCCGGTTTGGAGCCGGAATACGGAAAATTATGATGCGCTTCTCTATGTGGCCAATTGGCCCAAACCTAGAATTGCTGCCTGGGATACCCTTTTAAAGGCCCGGGCCATTGAAAATATGGCCTATTGCATCGGGGTGAACAGGATAGGGCGTGATGATACGGGCCATGAATATGTGGGCCATTCCGCCGTGTATGACTGTTTGGGGGAGCAACTTGTATTTTCTGAAAAAGAGACAATACTTCAGGTCACGTTGAGCAGGGAACATATCGAAACTACGCGGAACAAGTTAAAATTTCTGGACGATAGGGACCATTTTATTCTGGAATGATAAATGTCTGTTCCAATTCCCAATTGGCCCTAACCTCAATGACATCCGGATAATAGGTCACCTTTTCGGGTTGTATTCTTTCCAGATAGTTTCCCGTATCCCACTTTTGGTTGCCGTTTGCATCAAAAACGATACGGACAAGGTATTTTGAGGGTTCCAGGGCATTAAATTCGAAAATCTGAGGTTTCGGCGCATGAATTTCACGCTTGGTCTTACCCTTTTCGTCTGTTAGCTGTACAATGAGGGGATATGCCAAACTATCCGTAGTAATGCTAAACCTAAGATTTCCGTAGTCGGCCAAACTTTTGGTGGAAAGGTTATAGCTCAGGGTATCGTTCGTTTGCTCAAAAAAATCCGTAATCGCCCCTGGTAACATGCTTAGGGAATAATTTTCATTGGGCTCCACATCAAAATTAAAATCCACTTTATTCTCAACACTATCCAGCTCAGCTGCGAACAAAACTGCGGTGGAATCCTTTTTTATCATACTCATTTGTAGCGTATCGATGGCCACTAGAGGTGTGGTGGCATCTATGTAAAAAGGCTCGTTGAACCCCAGGGATCCCCGTTGGTTGGGGTTTAGGGTCAAAGAGTCGACCCCTACCTTTCGGCTTTTCACGGTAAAGGTATCAATAACCTTTAGGGTTTCATTGGTTACCGTGAAGATAAGGGAATCCATTTCAAATGGTGTAAACCAAAAATTGAGGGTGTCTTTGTCCTTCTCCTTTAAAACCTTGGTTCTAACGGTATCCGGCAGGTCGCTTAGCAGGTCTATATGAACATCTTTCCCATCGCCATAATATCCAAACAGTATTTTGTTCCGTGCCGCATAGCTTGGTACGGAGCTACTATAATTCGGTATTTCCTTGAACAGGGTAAGCAAGTAGGTGGAATCCGTGGGTAGGGTAACCGTATCTTGGATGAAGGCGATCTTGTCCACATTTTGATCAAAAAGATTGTTCTTTCCCTCGTCCTTTAGACCGAACAAGGCATATTTGCCCTCCTTTAAATTTTTTAAAGTAAAGATTACGGCACTGTCCAATGTATTGGTGATATAGTTTGGAGGCCTTTGATAGATTGTGGAATCGGTATAGGCGGTGTCCAACTCATACAGCATAACACTTATGAATTCATCCGCTTTTCTATTAAAGGCATCTTTAACGACACCCAATACGGTCAATGAATCGATATAGTTGCCAGTGGAAAACACATAGGTCAAAAAACTATTCGGATTTCCCTCGTTATTGTCCGTAATACTTTGTCCAAAATTCAAGGTATACGTGGTATTCTCCTTTAAGGTATCCTTGAACTTTATTTCCACGATCCTGTCCGCACCTCCTTGTGGGGATATTTCAGGGAGATACTTTAAAGGAGGGGAGACAATAAGTTGTTCCTGAATATCTTCCAACTTCACATATTCATCAAAATATAGCTTTATCTCCTGGGCATCAAAGTTGATGGTCATATTCTCGGGTTCCGCCCGTAACAAAACCGGAGGGTCTTCATCCTTGGGGCCACCGGTCGGATTGCCCCTTCTTGCACATTGCAACAAAGCGGCAACGGCAAAGAACAAAAAAACACAAGCCAATATGCGTCGTAACATTGGGGATAATATAGCGCAACAAAGAAACAATTTATTTCATTAGGGTACAACGGCGATGCTGGTTAGATATATGTTAATACCCTTGGCCTCTAGTAGAGCCTCGGCACAGAGTTCCATGGTAGCCCCTGTGGTGATAACATCATCTACCAAAAGCACATTTTTGCCTTTAAATACGGATGCATCGGTAAGGGTGTAAAGGGCTTTGTTTCCCTGCCATCTCGCTATTCGGCCTTTTTTGGTCTGTGTCTTGGTATTGGCCGTTTTAACGAGTACATGATCTACATATTCCGCTTTGAGGTGATGGGCAATTTTTCTGGCGAACAGGGCGACTTGGTTGTACCCACGTTGTCTCAATTTTTGTTTATGGAGAGGAACCGGGACAACGGCATGAATGTTTGTATCAAAGGTTTCTTTTAGGACTTGGCCATACCAATCACCTAAGAAAGCCCCTATTTGCTCCTGGTTTCGATATTTTAGATGATGGATCAGGTTTTTTACGATGCCCGTTTCCGAAAAAAACAGAAAAGAACTGGCCTTTTTTATGTTAATTCTACCATAAAAGATACGGTCAACGGCATTTTCGGCGTTAAAGGTGTATTCGGTGAGCGGTATTTGGTTCCGACAAACTGTACAGAGATATTGCTCTCCGCCCGATAAATGTGCATTACATCCAAAACAGACCTTGGGCAATAGGAGGGTGTTTATATCATTTATTATATTTGATAGCTTGGAGCGTAACAAATCTTAATACTTTAACCTACTAAAGCTTACTTGCTCTGATGGATGGTCAAGATAATAAATTCAATTATAAAATAATCCTTACTGCTTTGGCAGCAGTGATTATAGGCATTCTTATTGCCTTCTATTACAGCTATGCCCAATCCCAAAGCCAAATCGACTTTTTAGAGCAGGAAAAGGAGCTTTTAGTAAAGGACCTTACCTTAATGAAGGCGGATGTTGACAGACTTTCCGCACTCAATGAGGTCAATGAAATTGAATTACAGGATTCCAGGTATCGCGTACAACAGTTATTGGACTCGGTAGGAAGGCTTAATTTCACCGTGGATAGATTGCGGGAATACAAGACCGAACTTCGCAGGCTGGAGGCCAAGAACGATAGCCTTAAGCTTAAGAACAACTTCTTGAGATACAACAATATGTTGCTATCCGATAAGTATGAGGAAACACGAAAGCAAATAGAGGAACTGAGGGCCAAAAGCAATTCTTTGGCGGAAGCGGAAGCCTTACAGCGAAGGAAGATCCAGGAACTGAACAAGGAACTTAAGAGCAAACGCTATTTGACGCTAAGAGGTTCTGAAGGCATAGGCTTCCGATTAAGAAGCGGGAGACCCATCCGTACCAATAAGGCCTCTACCATAGAAAAACTCAGGGGTTGTGTTACCATCATGGCCGATCCCAATATTATAAATACCGAAAAGGTAATCTACTTTCAATTTTTAGGCCCTAACATGGGGGTCATAGAGGATAATGCCAATACCATTTCCGTAAATGGGAATATTTATAGCAAGCGTGTAGAGGTCGTCTTTACAGGGGAACAGAAAAATATTTGTGACTTTATAACGCTCCCCGAGGGATCCTTGGAAGGGGGTACCTACACCTTAAATGTTTTTGAGGACGAACGTCTCCTGGCCTCTTCCGAATTTCAATTGAAATAATTAGCACTTTTTTAGGGTAATATTCTATTTTTGCCGAATGGCAAAACAAGATGACGATTTAAGACGGGTAATCTCGCATGCTAAGGAATACGGCTATGTATTCCAATCCAGTGAAATATATGATGGCCTAAGTGCCGTTTATGACTATGCCCAGAATGGCGCGGAACTCAAAAAGAACATACGGGAATACTGGTGGAAGGCCATGGTGCAGCTCAATGAGAATATCGTTGGTCTGGATGCGGCCATTTTTATGCACCCTACCACTTGGAAGGCCTCAGGCCATGTGGATGCTTTCAATGACCCCTTGATCGATAACAAGGATTCGAAAAAAAGGTATCGTGCCGATGTTTTGGTGGAGGAACATGTAGCCAAAATTGAGACCAAGATCGAGAAGGAAGTGGCCAAGGCGGCCAAACGTTTTGGGGATAAATTTGATAAGGAACAATTTTTGACCACCAACCCGCGAGTGGTCGATTATCAGGAACAGGCTACGGCAATATTGAAGCGTTTGGGGAAGTCCTTGGAAAATGAGGACTTGGCGGACGTAAAAAAACTTATCGAGGAATTGGAAATCGCCTGCCCCATGTCTGGATCAAGAAATTGGACGGAGGTAAAACAATTCAACCTTATGTTCGGCACCAAATTGGGCGCTTCTGCCGATACTGCTACGGATTTATATCTCCGCCCGGAAACGGCCCAAGGAATCTTCGTCAACTTTTTGAACGTGCAGAAAACAGGGCGTATGAAGATTCCATTCGGGATTGCACAAACGGGAAAGGCCTTTCGTAATGAAATTGTAGCGCGACAATTTATTTTCCGAATGCGTGAGTTCGAGCAGATGGAAATGCAGTTTTTCATTAAACCGGGTACCCAAAAGGAATGGTATGAAAAGTGGAAGGAAAATCGCTTAAAATGGCATTTATCCCTGGGGATGGGTGAGGAAAACTATCGTTTTCACAACCATGAAAAATTGGCCCATTATGCAGATGCCGCAGCGGATATCGAATTCCGTTTCCCTATCGGGTTTAAGGAATTGGAGGGAATCCATTCCCGAACCGATTTCGATTTGGGAAGCCATGAAAAATATTCAGGTAAAAAATTACAATATTTTGATACGGATACCCGCGAAAGTTATGTCCCCTATGTAATAGAGACTTCCATAGGTTTGGATCGTATGTTCCTATCTGTTTTTAGCCATTCCCTACAAGAAGAGGAACTGGAAAACGGTACGATTAGGACGGTATTACGACTTCCCGCCGTATTGGCCCCCACTAAGGCAGCCGTATTACCCTTGGTCAAAAAAGATGGCCTTCCGGAAATTGCCCGTAAAATCATTGCCGATTTAAAATGGGATTTCAATGTGGCCTATGACGAAAAGGATGCCGTAGGGCGCAGATATCGAAGACAAGATGCCGCCGGCACCCCATTCTGTATCACTGTAGACCACCAAACTTTGGAAGATGATACGGTGACCCTGCGCCACAGGGATACCATGGGACAGCAACGGATTAAATTGGCCGAGGTAAAATCCATCATCGCCAAAGAGGTAGATATGCGGGAGTGGTTACAGAGGATGTAGTATACCTGCCTTTTCAAATATTTTTCCTTAGACATCACATAATGGTTTAGTCCCCCTAATTTTCACCCATGTTGCCGCTATCTATTGGGATTTTGCTGAAGTGTAAATTATCAAAATGGAAATCCCCGGTTGGGATCTCCATCCGAAAACCTTTTATAGCGCCCTCTTCGTTAATTTCAAAAACGATATCTCCTATCGGTAAAAACTCATCCCGTAGCTTTACCTTAAACCTTTCATCGCTTGCATAATAGAGCGTGCCGGAAAAGAGCTCTTTGTTGGGCAATAATTTAAGAGTGGGAATACCCTCTTGAATACTAATGGATGCTTTTCCATATACCTTGTCCTCATATAGTCCGGTATATTTTAAAAATCCCTTTACAGCGCTCGATTTACGGTTCATTTTTTTCGGATTGTCCCATGAATATCCAAAGTATGTAAAGTACTTTCTATTATTGGACCAATCTGTCAGTTCAGGATGTTTAATGTAGGTAGAAATCATATTGACCAGGCCTTCATTGATCATTGATATCTTATTGGTCAAAACAACAATGCCGATATTGTGTTCCGGGTATAAGGCGACCATGGATTTATATCCTGGCATCCCTCCTCCATGATACAGGGACTTCTGGCCGTCTTCATAATCTATATACCATCCAAATCCATAACTCTGTTGACCTCGGTCATCCAAAATCATTTTAGGGTTGGTTATAGTTTCAAACGTCTTTTGGGATATTATTTTCTTTTTAGGCAGCGCTCCCTTATTAAGATACATTTGAAGCCAAAGCAACATATCATCTATGGTAGAATTGATACCACCGGCCGGGGCGGCATTATCAATACTTCTGGGTTCAATGGGTTTATCGGCAATATGTGGATGGGCATATTCCGGATTCTTGGTTAATTCGGACAAGGTAGATGAACTGTTTTTCATATCAAGAACATCAAAGATTTTGGTTTTCAGAAATTCGTTCCAAGTCAATCCGGTCACCTTTTCAATGATTTTACCTGCAACAATGTACATAACATTGTTATAGTTAAAATCCAATCTGAACGAACCTCTTACAGGATAGTATTGTATTTTTTCGATGATTTCATCACTTGAAAAATCGGTGCTATACCATAATGAGTCTCCATCGAATTCTCCAAGCCCCGACCTATGGCTTAGAAGGTCGCTAATGGTTATTTCATTCGTTATCCAGGGATCGCTAAGTTTGAAATCTGGCAGGTACGCAACTACTTTATCATTCCAGTCCAATCTGCCTTCATCAACTAGAATCCCGATACATGTGGCGGTAAATGCCTTGGTACAGGACAGAATTGGAAAAATAGTTTCGGTATGTATGGGAAGACCGTTCCCATTACGGGTGGTACCATATCCCTTTTTAAAAATAACAGTGTCATTGTGAATCACTCCAATGGCAAGCCCAGGCATATTATATTCTTTAGGGGAGACCAACTTTGAAATATACCTATCCAGGGAATCGACATCTATGGATTGACTCCAAAGAGAAAGGGGAAGAGAAAAGAGAAATATATGTAGTAACTTCATTGCGATTGCTCCTAACTGATGGTAACGGTCTCATATAAGAATAATAGGGGATTTTAAAACGCAAACCTTTCCATCTATGACCTACTGTAAAGACAAAAAAGCGACTTTGATTAAACAACAAAGCCGTTATTATTTTTACTTTTTGTTACCAAGCGTATGCATGCTTGTTATTCAATTTTACTTTATGTTTTAGATTGGTTATTCCCTTATCAAATCAGATAACCAAGTGACACTGCGGACACCTGTCATCGGAAACGCCGTTTCGTGACCCCCCTCAATAACTGCATACTCTATGGATAAACTGTTATCGTTTCTAGCTTTCAACAAATTAACAAATTCACTTATGGGCTCGTGTAACTCCTCCTCCTCCAAAGTGCCACGTGAAATGAAAACATTGACATTGAGTCTATTATTTTTGAACTCGACTTTATTCTCTTCCTTAGTAAGTACTTGGACCGATGGGCTACCAAGAATATAGTTTTTGAAAGTATCAGGCTGTGTCATTATTATGTAAGCGCCAAATAATCCGCTCAAGGAATATCCAAAATAAGAACGATTATTGGGATTGGTACGATAGTTTTTTTCTATGTAATTAAAAACATCGTTGCGAATAAAATCCAAGTGATTACCGGCTTGGCCAAACTGCAATTTTGGATGATCTGGGTGGGTTGTTCTCCAGAACGAGTAATCCTCAAATCGACTGGCATGAACTCCATATTTTTGCTTTACATCTTCCTCTATGTCCTTCTGCCAGGAAATTCCGACCAAAATAGCATCTTTCATTATGTACTCAGTGGAACCGGATAATATTTCGATGTGCCACATGGCATCGGTAAAATAAAGCACGGGATATTTGATGTCGCCGTTTTCCGAATATCCCTCTGGCAGCTTAATATAAAGTTCATATTGCCTGTCATTTTTAGCGTCCTTTATCGGGATAACCTGTATCCGAGGCAATTCCAAATAAGAACTTTCTACCATTTGTGTAGTATCGTTTACAATACTTTCTTGGGCAAAGACAGAGTTTAGCGATATAAAGATGATCAGAATTAACAATTTAGTGGTTTTCATGTTTTCTTTCTTATAAATGAGTTAATTTCTCATTGGTTTAACTGGAAAACAAATGTAATTTCCGGGAGGGTTATCAGTCTTGTAAAATCTTGTTATTCTTTTTATAGTTTCCAGGAGTTACCCCAACGTATTTTTTGAAACTATGAGTGAAATGACTTTGGTCATAAAACCCTGATTCAAGTGCAATCTCTACCAAAGGAACATCCGTATAAAAAAGCTTTTTTGAGTTTTCTATTCTAATAGTGGTTAGGTATTCCAAAGGTGTTAAACCAATGCTCTTTTTAAAGCTTTTTTGTAGTTTAAATTTATTCACTTTAAACTTTTGTTGGAGCATTTCCAAAGTGATTGATCGGTAATAATTTAGAGACAAATAGTTTAGAATATCATCAAAAGGTTCGTCGGCATTTTTTTGAAAATAAGATTGTTTAAAGTCATTCAAAGTATCCAAAAAAAGATTTTCAAGGATTTTCAAAATCGATGCTTCGTTTATGTTAAACTCACTGTTCCAATATGATATAAAATAAGGAAAGCTTGCTAGATGGGTTATTTTCTTTGAAACATTTTTGATGACGTCATTGCTTATATAAAGAGCCTTATAAGTCCAAGCACCGTTTTTATTGCTCCAGTTTTTATGAATTGAATAAGGGGGAATTAATTGCAAAGCATTTTTACTGACCAAAAAACTTGTATCGCCAAATGCAATGTTTTCGCTTCCGTATTCGATAGAAGCTAGACTCCAACATTGATGAAAATGAAAAGGGAAGTTTTTATCAATAAAAGTAGCAGATTTAAGTTCAACACCATCTAGTATTGCTAATTTTATTGTCTTCACCTTGTTTACTTCCATCATTTCAATTTGCAATTAAGTACTTGTTTTTCTTGAATAAAGACAGTATTTAGCGATACGATTGTCAGCATTTGTAATTTTGTTTTCCCTCTTTTTGAAAATAGGTTTGGTAACCGTCTCGGCTATGACCCGGTGGCCAGCACCAGACATTTTTTAGTTAATTCAAGTTAGGAAAAAATGACCAAGCGATAGGCATGGGTTATAGCCATTGTTGTAGGGAGTTTATTTTATCATTTCCAAGGTATTCAAATCATAATCGGTATGTTCAAATTTTTTATATCTAAACTTGGCATTCTTTCTTTTGATTTTAATGTAATTAAAGCTTCCAAAATTCTGTGAGAAAATAAAATTATCCCCATAAAGTGGAATAGGCTTACTTATGACAATCTTATTTTTTAGAAAGTATACTAGGGTAGTTCCTTCAGGATATTGAAAAGGGTCATATGATGGTACTAATACTCCATTTGATAGATAACCAACACTTATAGTATAATAATGGGCATCCGTAAATAGAATTTCATCCCACTTTTTACAATCAAATATCTCATCGAAATCATGAATGGAATTAATTTTCAAATTAGATAAATCGGAAAAATTTGCACTAAAGTAATCTATCAGGCAAGTTTCAGGAATATTATAACTCTTATATAATTTAAAGAGAGTACCTAAAATGAAATACAGTACTACTCCTAATACTATTTTATATAATGTTCTTTTAGAAATCAGAGCTTTATTTTAAAGAGTGTCAATTCAAATTACCTACAACAATTGTGTATAGATCATGATTTATACATCTTTTCTATGTGGAACTAAGATAATCAAAAACCAAACCGTATTCTGAGTGCTTTGCACCAAGCCATAACAAATCTTAATATCCGCATAACGCAAAAAAATAACGACATTCCGAATTGTAAGAATAAGAATCCTACTTTTAGAAAGAAATAGGAACATAACCACTTAAAAATAAAATTAGAGATGGATTCTACACACAACGGTCAGGGCGACATAAGCAAATGCCCATTTTTAAATGGAGAGTTGAACCAAGCTGCTGGTGGGGGTACCACCAACCGGGACTGGTGGCCCAACTCCTTAAACCTGAACATTCTACGCCAACATTCCAATTTGGCCGATCCTATGGATGAGGATTTTGACTATGCCGAGGAATTCAAATCGTTGGATTTGGCAGCGGTAAAAAAAGACCTCACTGATTTAATGACCAATAGCCAGGACTGGTGGCCAGCGGATTACGGACATTATGGACCGTTCTTTATCCGTATGGCCTGGCATGCCGCTGGAACCTACCGTATCGCCGATGGTCGTGGTGGGGGTGGAACTGGAGCCCAGCGTTTTGCACCATTGAACAGTTGGCCGGACAACGCCAACCTGGACAAGGCCCGTTTATTGCTTTGGCCCATTAAACAGAAATATGGGAAGAAAATCTCCTGGGCGGATCTATTGATCTTAACAGGCAATGTGGCCCACGAATCCATGGGCTTGCCCATGTACGGCTTTGCCGGAGGCCGTGAGGATATCTGGCAGCCCGAAGAAGATATCTACTGGGGCTCGGAGGCCGAATGGTTGGGAAACAAAGCCCGTTACTCCGAGGAAGGCGAATTGGAAAATCCCCTGGGGGCGGCCCATATGGGATTGATTTATGTAAACCCCGAAGGCCCCAATGCCAATCCGGATCCCGTTGCGGCCGCACATGATATTCGCGAGACTTTTGGTCGGATGGCCATGAACGATTATGAGACCGTAGCCTTGATTGCCGGAGGCCATACCTTTGGCAAAACGCATGGTGCCGCCAGTGATGCCGAATTTGTAGAGGCGGAACCTGCCGGGGCCTCCATAGAAATGCAGAGCATGGGCTGGAAGAACAACTTTGGGACCGGTAAGGGATCGGATACCATAACCAGTGGTTTGGAAGGAGCCTGGACAAACACCCCGACAAAATGGAGCCACAAATTCTTCGAAAATCTTTTTGGCTATGAATGGGAACTGACCCAAAGTCCTGCCGGGGCACACCAATGGAGACCCAAGGATGGTGCCGGTGCCGGTACGGTACCCGATGCCCATGATCCCGAGAAAAAACATGCCCCCTTTATGTTGACTACGGATCTGTCCTTACGTATGGATCCAGACTACGAAAAAATTTCACGGCATTTCTATGAAAACCCGGATGAATTTGCCGATGCCTATGCCAAGGCTTGGTTTAAATTGACCCATAGGGATATGGGACCGGTTTCCCGTTATTTGGGGCCAGAAGTACCCCAAGAGGAATTGATTTGGCAAGATCCCGTTCCTGCCGTAGATTATGAATTGATCGATGCAAATGACATTGCGGATCTTAAAGCCAAGATTTTGGATTCAGGTCTGTCCATTTCACAATTGGTCTCCACGGCTTGGGCCTCGGCTTCCACTTTCCGTGGTTCGGATTTCCGAGGAGGGGCCAATGGCGCCCGTGTACGCCTGGCACCCCAAAAGGATTGGAAAGTGAACAATCCAGCCCAATTAGCCAAGGTATTGGAAGTTTTGGAAGGGATTCAAGCCGCCTTTAATGGAGCGCAAACCGGAGGCAAAAAAGTTTCCTTGGCGGATTTGATCGTTCTAGGCGGGTGTGCCGCTGTGGAAAAAGCTGCGGAGAATGCCGGTGAGACTATCTCCGTACCTTTTGCCCCGGGACGTACCGATGCCAGTGCGGAACAGACCGATGCCGAGTCCTTTGAAGTCCTTGAGCCCCAAGCGGACGGATTCCGAAACTATGCAAGGACCAAGTTCTCCGTAGCGACCGAGGAATTGCTGGTGGACAAGGCGCAATTGATGACCTTGACCGCACCGGAAATGACTGTTTTGGTAGGTGGAATGCGTGTATTGGACACCAATTTTGATAAATCGCACAATGGCGTGTTTACCCATAAGCCGGAGACGCTCACGAATGATTTCTTTGTAAATCTACTCGACTTGAACACCGAATGGAAAGCGGTTTCCGAGGATGAGGAGGTATTTGAAGGACGCGACCGCAAAACGGGCGATTTAAAATGGACCGCCTCTAGAGTAGACCTTATTTTTGGATCTAACACCGAACTCAGGGCCCTTGCCGAGGTCTATGGTTGTCACGATGCCCAAAAGAAATTCGTAAAGGATTTTGTTGCAGCTTGGGATAAGGTGATGAACCTGGATCGATTTGATTTGGATTGATATAAACGACATGAATCGTTAAAAAGCACCCTGACATTGGTCGGGGTGCTTTTTTGGTATCTACCGGATGCTTTTCGAAATTAGTTAAGGGAAGCGGCTTTTCCCTCCGTACCACTGGCATTAATAGCCCTAATGGTATAGGAATCTTTTCCCGACGATTCTCCAATATTGAATTTGGTTCCATACACTTGACGGACAAATTCACCCTTGTTATAGACGTTATAACCCACGACCCAGCTACCTTTTGTGGAATCGGTGGAAGCTTCCCAATGGATACTATTTTCCCCATCCTTTGAAACTAAACGTACATTTTTTGGGGTAGTTGGGGGAGAGGTATCCAAATCGGGAACTGCACCCATCATCAATGCCTCGATTTCGGCAGCTATGGCATCATCTTCCCTATTTTTTTGAATATGTCCCTGTTTTCTATCAATGCTTGGATCCCAAATACATTCCCCATTTTTGGATAAGGTAATCTTGCCATTGGTATACGCCGTATAGTTATTGGATTCACCTCGAATTGCATAATGCAGGGCACATTGATCATTGCTGTGGCGCGAAATGTCGTCCGCACCGCCACGATATTCAAAGTGACGCTCATAGCTTTTACGGACAACATGATTTTCCGGAAGCTTCTTCAACCCCTGCCCGGTAATGACGTTGCCATTGTTGGCATTGTAGTAATCCCCGTTTCCATTTTCCCAACCTGAGGCCATAAAAGGTGCTGGGCAATTCTCGATGACATAACGGCACATCCGATTTCGTTCGGGTCTTAAGCAGGACCAGTCCGTATAGGAACACAGCGCATCCGCCCCGCCCCAATTGGTACGATCCAAGCCTTTGTTATTGAGAAAGTTGCCGCCCATGGTTGCTACCAACTTCACTTTTTCACTTACCAGTTCAACTCCGGTCTTGTCACTAAACTCGTCCGGGCCGGATTGCAGTAGACCATAAAAGTTGTGCATAGTCCCGATGATGACGACCGTAATACTGGTGTCCTTGGCACTCTCCAAAATTTCACGATACAGTTTTACCCCATCCAGGGAATCCTCCCAATTCTTTAATTTCCGGGGATAGTCCTTGGCAATATGATAGTCGTAAGTGTTTTCCGTAGCGTGAATTTTTTTGGCATATCCTTTATAATCGCCTACGGGAATGGCCTTTCTATTGTAGAAATAATTGATAGAACTAATACATAAGGCGGATTCTTTTTGATCGGTGGAATTGATGATGGCCAAGATATCGCATTCCCCTAGGGTGGCCATGGTCTGAAGCATGGCAATACAACCTACATCATCCGGATCAAAGGAAGGATCCGTATCCAAGATAACTTTTTCCTGGGCACTTAACCCAAAGAATGAGAGCGCTAAAACGAATATAAATATGAGATTCTTCATAGAAGTGGTTTTTAGAAATTCCCTAGCATAAAAGCCTCAAGTTCTTTTTCCATTTGAGGGATATCCTTGTCAAGTACTAAATAGGAGTGATTGGAATTTGTCGATGGCTTCCAGATATTGCCACCAGCCTCATCTGCTATGCAAATACCATCCGAAACTTTATGCCAATAGTTTCCCAAACCGTTTCGGATCGCGAACAAAACAGCGGTTTGATCAAATGTAGCATTGTCGATGATCTTCCCTTTGAACAAATGATTCATCCAGGGGGCATGTTTACTAAAATGGAAGAAGCCCAAATAAAGTGGGGAGTCTTTGGGAAGGTCATTGAATACTTCACCCGTTTTTATTTGGGAACCCAATTCGGCTCCTGAAAAGGTTATGGGCAAGGTGAGGTTTTCCAGTACATATTTCGTGACACCGGGCATATTCCCATTAAAATTCCATTCATCCTTACTAGTTGGGAAATTACCGCCCATGATTACAAATTCCTTGACCTTGGTATGAATCAATTCCAAGCCGTTAAGGGGGGAGAAGGCATCAGGCTTTGAATCGATCAGTTTTTTAATGTTCATCAAAGGTCCCACGGTAATTAGTACAATACTTTGGTCTTCACTTCCGCCCAGTAATTCTCGATATAATGCGGTAGCATCAGGAGCGTTGTTATAGGTTACATCATGTTTTAGGTTGTCTGCAATAACCTTGCTATGGTTCCATGGGGTTTCATGGGGAGTATCCTTTCTTAATCCAATCGGGATATCTGGATTGCCATAATAGGTGTTTACCGCGTCAATAGCACTTACCGCATATTTTTCCACATTCCAGCACATAACCGCTAGAAGCTCAATTTCACCTTTGTTTTGAAAATGATTGAGCATGGCCAAGGCTCCGAGATCATCGGCATCGGCACCAAAATCGGTATCAAAAATGATCTTGGTCTGGGGAAAAACAGCAGGGATCCACAATAGAAAAAGGATATAAATAGAAAGTTTGGTTTTCATAGGTGTATTGATTTTACGGATTCTCGCTCTATGAAATTGGGTTTTAGCATCCGGTTTTCTGCGGTTTCACCGGACATAAGCTTAAATAAGGTCTCTACGGCTACTTTACCAATATCCTGCATGGGTTGTTGTATGGCCGTAAGGGCGGGGGATAACAATTCAAAATAGGGTTGTTCGTCGAAGGCGATTAGCGAAATATCTTCCGGAATATGTAAGCCGGCTTCCTTTATAGCTTTCATAGCCCCTAAGGCAATTTGGTTGTTCAACGCAAATATTGCCGTAGGACGATTCCTTTTTCGAAGTAGTTCCTGGGTAGACTCATAACCATTTTGGATACTATAACCGGAACCGGAAATCTGAATGAATTTATCCGGGATTGTATGATCTTCCATTGCCTGGCGATACCCAAGAATTCTATTTTCGTTTACCGAAGTATGCCATAGCCCTTGGATACAGGCTATGTTTTGATGCCCCTTTTGAATCAGGAATTTCGTTGCGGAATAAGCACCTTGGTAGTTGTCCGTAGTGACAAAGGGAATGGCTTGGTCCTTGAAATAACGGTCGATCAACACTATAGGAATTTTGGAATTTTTGATAAAATGGTCACATTTTTTACCTACGGGCGCCACCAAGAGACCATCGACTTTTCTGCCCAAAAGAAGATGTAGGGATTCCTTTTCCAAGCTGGTCTTGTCCTTGGTATCGCATAACAGGATCATTTTATCTCTTTTTCGGAGTTCTATTTCTACTGTTCGAGCGAGGTTGGCAAAAAAGGGGTTGCTAATGTCCGGGATGATCAGCCCTATGGTATTGGTTTCTTGTAGACGTAAATTACGGGCAATTTGATTAGGCGCAAATTGATGTTTCCTTGCCCCATCCCTAACTCTTAGGGCGGTCTTTGAACTAATCCGGTATTTTTTTTCTTGACCGGTAAGGACACGGGAAACCGTAGTTGTGGAAATATTCAGTTCCTGTGCCAATTCCTTTATGGTCATAGTTTTTCAATTGAATTCAAATAGTTGCGCAATCGATTGTGCAAATATACAAATTTTTCATGACTAATACGTATCACCAAAATCGGAATAGTCCCAAATACTATTTTGTAAACGTTTAAAAGCGGATATGCTTTAGGAACTTTTTTGGATTCCAGTTCAACCGGCCGGCTTTGAAAATTCAAGATTACGATCGTTTTCATTAAGCCGTATCCGATTTTCACACTAAGACTTTTTGAAAGTGTCTTGATGGATTTGGGATTGAATTTGTATCACAAGAAATAACCGAGTCTAATACCACCATAAATATTCCGGTCATTCCCTGGATAAAAATAGCGTGGTTCGTTACCACCAAAACTTCCTGCATTGATTAAGACGGATTGGGCATATCTTGTATTTGCGATATTGTTCATTCCAAAATCCAGTCCAAGGGTCAATTTTTGGAAAAGTGTGGTACGATATCCCAATCTTGAATTAAAGACATTGAAGCTATCGCTATAGACGGTGTTTTCATCCCTAAGTGAAATTTCATCCACAAACTGATGGGTGGTATTCCAGTAGAATCCGGCTCCCCATTGTAGCCTTAAGCCTGAATTGATGCGGTGCTTGGGTACCCCGGTCAAAGGATTTCCCGAAAAGTCGTCGTCCCCATCCACAAAGTCCACAAAACTATGGTCGCTAAAAGTGTAATTGATAAAAGGGGAAATGCGCAGTTTTCTGGAAATATCCCAGTCATAATTCATTTCCAGATCCAATCCCTGATGTTTGGTTTGCCCCGCATTCCTACCCACAAACTGGTCATCTCCCACTCTTTGGGCCACCAATAGATTTTTAATATCCATTCGATATAGGGCCACATCAATGGTCAACTTTTTATCCGCAAGGGCCACCAATGTCCCCACTTCATAATTGGTTCCTGTTTCTTGGGCGATATCCGGGTTAATGACACCGTCCGGAGTCAACGTTTCCTCTAAACTGGGGTTCGAGAACCCCCGACTTATATTCGCGTATACCTTTTGCCCTGATGCAAATGCATAGTCCAGATTAAGACTTGGCATTACAATAACCTTAAAATCGCGTTCCGCACTTGTGTTCTGGGCACCTGAATTGAACAGGTCCTGAAAATCATAGTTAGTCTTATTGATGTTTAGTCCTGCCTGGACTATAAATCTATTGCCCAATGGAACAGTCAACGCACCGAACCCATTGAATTGCCTTCGGAACTCTCGGTTATCACTCAGTCTATCGCCTTGTAGGCTGCCGTTACCATTATTCTCTTGATACAGGTTCTCAAAAGTTCCCCAATGGTATTCGTCCTTATACAACTCCCCACCAAAGGTATATTGGGCGTTTTGCCCTCCGAGATCGAAGCTTCCCAAAAATCGTGTCCGAAAACCATAGCCATTGGTAAACTCATCCAAAATATTGAACGGTCTGGGTTCAAAGTGGTCCAAATAGGTATAGAAGATACTCGTATTGTTTTCTAACTTGTCCGAAAATTTATGATTCAAGGACAAGCCCAACAAAGTATAATTGTTGGTTTCGAAACCTTGTGAGGCGGCCCAGGTAAAGGCAGCTTGGGTAGGATCTTCATCAAAAGCCGTTTGACTAAGGGAACTCGGAATCTGTGCCGTGTAGTCAATGTGGTTTACCAGTAGCGAAATGGTATTTTTTTTACTGATTTTCACGGAAGTGTTCAAAAGAAAGCCATCCCGCTCAAACCGATTGTTTTCCCGGTAGCCATCTGTTTCCATATGGCCGTAATGAAACCCTAGGGATAGTTTTCCTTCCTTATGTAGAAAGGAGAGGTTGTTTTTCAGGAGCGCGTAAGAACCTACGGTAAAATTGTTCCGGAATTCCGTGGACTCTTCCTTTCGTTCCCTTGAGTCAAGGATTATGGCCCCACCCAAATTGGTTCCAAAAGCGACTCCCTTAGGACCTTTTATGACCTCAATGGCAGCGAGATTTTCCAGGTCAAATGCTTCAATGGTGGAGAAGCCTGTACCGTTGGTAACCGGTATATCGTTGTAATATAAGCGTAGTTTGTCCGTACCGAATGGAGTCCGTGCACCCACCCCACGGATGGTAATCCTATTGGTATTCAAGGCTCCGGAAAGAATATAGACCCCCGGAATTTGATTAATGGCCGAAACCGCGTCGATGGGACTATAGTTTTGGAAAACTTCTGGCCCAATGACACGGGAGGGGACGATTCCAACAGCATTTTTAATTCGGACACTGTCCGTAAGGACTACTTCGTCCAAACGGGTCACACTATCTTTTTGGGCCGGTTCCTGTGACCAAACCAAAAATGGAAAACATAAAAGCACGGGAAATAGAAAGGATACCTTCATTCATTATGAATCAAGGTTTAAAATTAGGGATTAAAATCGAAATCCGACCGATAGACCAGCTCTATACATAAAAGAATCCTGAAAATCCTCCGGATTTATATTTCTACCGAACCCTCCGTTTATTTCCAAACTAAAACGTTGGCTGCGGGTAACCCACTTATTGCCAATACCAAAACCGAGGGCCAAAGTGCTGTAATCATTGTTTCGGATACCCAAAGAATCTGAATCCACTTCGTCCTCGCCGGTATAATACAATCCAAAAGCCTCGGCAAAAAATCCACTTCTTGGCCCAAAACCAAAATAGGCCCTAAAATTTGGGCCTATGCCAAAATTACCGTTGTAATCCTCAGCGTCGCCATCAAAATACAATGTGCCCCCTATACTGATGTCCTCATTAAGGAAGTATTCATAGGAACCTTCGGCCGCGGCTGTGACCAAAAAAAGCCCTATGTTAAACTTTATTTCATGGTCATTGCCCAACGGAGGATAGGCTTGGGCGTGCATGGCGCAAACACTTAGAAATAGAAAGGAAAGGAATACATTTTTCATAGGTCAAAGCTAAAGGATCTTGAAAGTAAATCAAATCGCGTTCCAAAAATGCATTCCGGATTCTAATGATGGGAATAGCACTATGTATTTCCTGTAACATTCCTTAATTTCGGCCCAAATATTTCATACATGAAGATAGTTTCGTATAACGTAAACGGTATCCGAGCCTCACTGAACAAAGGTTTTTTGGAATGGTTGGGCACTGTAGACCCCGATGTGGTCTGTCTACAGGAAATAAAGGCCCAGGAAGATCAATTGGATCTGGAACTCTTTGAAAAGGCCGGATATTCCCATAACTATTGGTTCAGTGCCCAAAAGAAAGGGTATAGCGGAGTAGCTATTTTATCCAAACAAAAACCGGATCATGTGGAATTTGGTACGGGAATAGATTATATGGATTTTGAAGGAAGAAACCTAAGGGCGGATTACAACGGAGTCTCCATCATGAGCCTATATCTTCCATCCGGGACCAATTTGGCCCGTTTGGAACATAAGTTAAAATACATGGCCGATTTTCAGGAGTATATCAATGGATTAAAAAAAGAATATCCGAATTTAATAATACTTGGGGATTATAACATCTGTCATCGGGCCATTGATATCCATGATCCGGTACGGAATAAAAATGTATCCGGGTTTTTACCTGTGGAAAGGGAATGGATCGGCAATTTTATGGACAGTGGATTTATCGATAGCTTCCGTCATTTTAACCAGGAGCCCCATAATTATACCTGGTGGAGTTATCGGGCCAATGCCCGAAACAACAACAAAGGTTGGCGGTTGGATTATGGTCTGGTAAGTGAGCCGTTAGGGAATCGTTTGAAGCGTTCCGTAATTCTATCCGAGGCAAAACACAGCGATCACTGCCCCATTCTTGTGGAATTGGAAAATTGACGCATAGTTAAACTGCAAAGGCATTTTAATTTGTAAATTTGGGCTTTTAAAAAATCGCCAAGCTTAGGATGAAATATACTACCTTAACACATACCGATATCGAAGTCAGTAAAATTTGTTTGGGCACCATGACCTGGGGCAAGCAGAATACGGAGGCCGAGGGGCATGAACAAATGGATTATGCCTTCGATCAGGGCGTTAATTTTTTTGATACCGCCGAATTGTATCCCATACCTCCGCATGCCGACCGGTATGCGGATACCGAGAAAATAATTGGCACATGGTTTAAAAAGTCCGGGAACCGGGACAAAATTGTTTTGGCCAGTAAGATTGCCGGAAAAGCGGAATTCACCAAGTTTATCCGTACCACTGGATTTACAAGACAGTCCATTACGGAGGCCTTGGAGGGGAGTTTAAAGCGTTTGCAAACCGATTATATAGACCTCTACCAATTGCACTGGCCGGATCGAAATACCAACTATTTTGGCAAAAGGGGATACGCCTATGATGTTACCGATCATTGGAAGGATAATATCCATCAGGTATTGGAAACTTTACGCGACTTGATACGTGAAGGAAAAATTCGTCATGTGGGACTTTCCAACGAAACACCCTGGGGCGTTATGCGTTATCTGGAAGAAAGCAAGGTGCACCCAAGCCTACCCAGAATGATTACCATACAAAACCCATACAGTCTATTGAATCGTTTGTTCGAAGTAGGTAACGCGGAGGTATCACATCGGGAAAAAATAGGCTTGTTGGCCTATTCCCCCTTAGGCTTCGGTACCTTAAGCGGAAAGTACTTGGGTGGGATGCAACCGGCAACTTCGAGGATTACCCTTTTCCCCAATTATACGCGGTATACAGGGGAAACTGCTGTGAAAGCTACGGAAAGATATCATAAGTTGGCCCAGGACAACGACCTGTCCATGGCACAGATGGCCTTGGCTTTTGTGAACACAAGACCTTTTTTGACCAGCAATATTATTGGGGCCACTTCCATGCGGCAATTGAAAGAGAATATAGCAAGTATTGATGTGGACTTAAGCGATGCCGTTCTTGAAGGTATAGAGAAAATCCACAATACGATTCCGAATCCGGCACCTTAGGTGTTACCCGAACAATCGGCTTATTACATCTTCGATTTTAGAAACCAGTTGAATTTCAATTTGGGTGTTTTTTAAACCAATTTTATTCCGTTTGGAAACATAAATTGTAGAAAAACCCAATTTTTCAGCTTCCAGAATACGCTGTTCCACGCGTTGTACCGGCCGTATTTCCCCGGCCAAACCGATTTCAGCGGCAAAACAGATACCTTTTTCTATGGGGATATCAATATTGCTGGAAAGAATGGCTGCAATTACGGCCAAATCTATGGCCGGATCATCTATGGAAATGCCTCCGGTGATATTTAGAAAGACATCTTTAGCTCCTAATTTAAAACCGGCCCGTTTTTCAAGTACCGCCAAAAGCATATTCAAACGTTTTGCATTGTAACCTGTGTTGGAACGTTGGGGCGTACCATAGACAGCGGTACTTACCAAGGCCTGGATTTCAATAAGCAAAGGTCGCATTCCCTCAACGGTAGAGGCAATGGCCGTACCACTAAGCCCTTCTTCATTTTTTGAAATTAGGATTTCCGATGGATTGCTTACTTCCCTGAGTCCATTTCCCTGCATTTCATAGATGCCCAGTTCTGCGGTGGAGCCAAACCGATTCTTTAAAGCCCGCAGAATCCGATACACGTAATTTCGGTCACCTTCAAATTGGAGCACCGTGTCCACCATATGTTCCAAGATCTTGGGGCCTGCTATGGAGCCATCCTTGGTAATATGGCCGATTAGGACAACAGGGGTATTCGTTTCCTTGGCAAATTTGATGAGTTCGGCAGTACATTCACGAATCTGTGAAATACTACCTGCAGCTGATTCAATATAGTCCGAATGCAGGGTCTGTATTGAATCGATGACCACAATATCCGGTTCCAGGGCCTCGATTTGCTGAAAAATCAGCTGGGTTTTGGTTTCTGTGAGGATGAAGCAATTCTTGGTATCAGGATAGATACGATCTGCTCGCATCTTGATCTGTTTTTGGCTTTCCTCGCCAGAGACATAGAGTGTCCTATAGGGGAGTTTTAGGGCAATTTGAAGTAACAATGTACTTTTGCCCACACCGGGTTCTCCACCTAAAAGCACCATGGAACCGGGTACCAGCCCACCGCCCAATACCCTGTTGAATTCTTGGTCATATACATCTAGACGAAGCTCACGCTCCGTATTTATTTCGCTGACCCGTAAAGGTTTGGCGACTTTTTTTCCAGGGCTTCTGCTCGTTTTCCAGCCACTTTTCTCCTCCTTTTGAATGACTTCCTCAACTACGGTGTTCCATTGCTTGCAGGAGGTACATTGTCCCACCCATTTAGCGTACTGGGCACCACAATTTTGACAGAAATAGGCAGTTTTTGTTTTGGCCATTCAAAGTAGTTTAGATCGGCCTTAAAGGTAGCAAGAAGTTTGAAAATGGTTATTTTATAAATGAAGTTCGAGGCTGTAAAGGAATTTAATAGTTCAATTTAACTTGGACTCAGAGCAACTCGACTCAAGCCAAGTTCTAACCGAAAAGCACTAGATTCCTTAATATCCAAAATCCGCTTTGAGCGCATCGATTTTCTCCAAGGCCATTTCCTTGGTAAGAAAGTCGATTTCGTCCATACCGAAGGCCTTTTCAAAGGTACGCAGGGCCTTTTTCGGCTCACCTAATTGCTCATAATATTCGCCTTCAAAATAAAAGCCCAACATGGTATCCGGGAATTCTTTTTTACAAAGGTCAGATAGGGATTTTAAGGACTCAAGATCTTCTTTTTTCCGGGTTCCCGCATAAATGGCCATAACATCATTGAGTTCCACAGCTTTTCGGAATCCAAAAAGGTTTTCTATCATGGTGTATTTGTCTTCCAAGTATTGGTAGACCGGTTCCTCCGATGTCAATATCTTTTGCTTGTACTCCTGTGGACTTATCGGTTTGAATATGTCAAAGGTTCTGTCCCATGCCTTTCCCAGTCCATATGTGGCTATGGAAACTTCATTGGCCTCGGGATATTGGTCAAAGAAATAATGGAAGGACTCCTTATTGATAACTTTAAGCGCCCGATCCATTTGGAGTACGGTTTCATCCGTTTTTCCTTCAACTATAAGATGATAGAATATCTTCTGTTTTAGGACATTTAAACGTTCCGGAACCCTAGTTTCCATTTCGGGGGCCAACGAAGGCGAGATACTTATATAGGCATTGAACAATGAATTTTCCTTAAAAAGCCAATAATTTTGGAAATTCGCCGTAATATCATATCCAACGATCATCTTAAATGGAGCCGTATTATAGTTCAGGTCCAAATAGGCGATAAGTTCCATACCCAGGAATTCGAAGAACTTTTTCCCTTTTTCCGCAGGAAGTCCTGTAGTTTCCTCAAAAGCACAATCTTCCCAACGCAAGTCGTCCTTGCTTTGATGGATGCCTACAACAATGGATTCTGGCATACCCTGGAAAGTACTATAGAATTTTGCTGTGGCGACTACCTGGTCAAATAGGTAGTCCCCATCCAATACCACAATGAGCGGATATTTTTTTTCTTCCGAAAGATTTTCAGGGAAATAGTAGGAAACGTCCCTTCTTTCCTGGAGCTTAAAAGATTCGAAAATCTCTTTAGTCACCTGGGCATTGACACTAAGGCATATCAGTAGGGTAAGCGTAAGGATAAAACGTTGCATAAGGTGTTTTTTGGTCCGTAGAACAGGTTACCGGTTTCTGTTCCATAACGGTAATACCAGAAAAGATATTGCACCAAAAATCACGATCATGAGGTTTTGCGCCGTCCACATGATCCACCCATAAGCGTCCCCGGAGGTTTTGCTTATTCCAAAAAAGGACAAGGCCGCAGTCACTACAATAGGGAAAAGGCCTAAGCCGCCGTTGGTGGTTGCCATCGCAAAAGCTCCTGCCACAAAGGCAACCAAAAGGGCTCCCAAAGAAAGGTTTTCAGTTTCTGGAACCGTAAATTTTATGACCCAGAACATACCAATATAACACCCCCAGATAAGCAGGGTGTGAAATATAAAGCTTCCTTTCCGTTTCATTTTAAAAATACTCAAGATCCCATCCAAAAGACCTTTCAAAAAAGCCTTGATTTTCATGGCAAAAGCAGAGGTGGACTTTCTGATAACCCTGATGGAGACAATAAGCCCCAGGACACCGGCTGCTATCAAGCCAATTGAGCCTGCCAACCCTATTCCATTTTCTTCAAGAATACCTAATATTATTTCGGCTTGGAACAAAAATGCGGTCAGTATTACCAAAAGCAACATGATTACATCAATGATCCGTTCGGTGACTATGGTGCCAAAACCTTTTTCAAAGGGAACCTCCTCATAGGTATTCAAGGCGGTAGCCCGTAATATCTCGCCAGAACGAATAATCAATAAATTGGCAAAGTAGGAAATTAGGATAATAAAAACGTTATTGATGATTCTTGGTCGATACCCCAAGGGCTCTAACAAATAGTTCCAACGTATTGCCCTGGACACATGGCTTACTATACCTATGAATATGGACAGGCCTACCCAAAACATATTGGCTTCCTTTATATGTAGGATAATCTGTTCCCTGTCTTCCGGTGAAGTACTGGCATAAGAATACCAGACCAAAAAAACTCCCAAGGATATCGGGAGTATGGTTTTTAGTATTTTTTTTAGCTTGCCGTTCAAGATCAGTTTAACAGATTGTTCGCCTCATTGGGAAAGATCAATGCCGGATTAAAGTTTTTGGCCTCTTCCAGGCCCATCCAAGCATAGGTTATTAATATCAATACATCCCCAACAGCGACCTTTCGTGCCGCGGCACCGTTTAGAGTAAGTTCGCCGCTACCTCGCGGTCCCGGAATGGCATAGGTTTCCAGTCGTTCCCCATTGTTGTTGTTGACAATCTGCACCTTTTCGCCACGGATGATATTGGCGGCGTCCATAAGGTCTTCATCAATGGTAATACTCCCTATATAATTAAGGTCGGCACCAGTGACCTTAACACGATGAATCTTGGATTTTACAACTTCTACCTGCATATGACAAAGTTAGTTAATTCAGGGCTATGTTATCTATAAGCCTAACCTCGTCGGCATAAACGGCTATAAAGGCCCTATATTTTCTATTATCTTGTTTTCTTTTGATGGGCATCAACGTTTCCACATCCGTAATTTCAATATATTCCAGCTTCAGATTAGGATGTTCTTTAAATTGATTTTTCACCCAGTCCATTATGGACTTAGCACTTTCCGTGCCAAATCTCTTTTTGGCAGTCTCCAGTGTTTTATAGATAAGACCGGCTTCTTTTCTAAGTACGGGGGATAGCCTTTCGTTTCGCGAACTCATAGCAAGCCCATTGGGTTCCCTGACAATAGGACAGCCTATGATGTCTACCGGGATGTCCTTGATTTCCACCAGTCTTTTTATAATCTGCAATTGCTGAAAGTCTTTTTCCCCGAAATAGGCCTTAGTAGGATTTACCAGTTTCAATAAGACCTCGACCACTGTGCCTACTCCGTTAAAATGGCCATCCCTAAACGCCCCTTCCATTACTTCGTCCAAACCATTGAACTGATAGGATGTGGAGGTGACCCCATTTGGATACATCTCCTCAACGGGGGGGGCAAAGACAATAATCTCACTAGAAAGTTTTTCCAAAATATGGATATCCTCTTTTAAGCTTTGAGGATATTTTTTCAAATCCTCCTGGTTGTTGAATTGGGTGGGGTTAATAAAAATGCTGACAACGGTGGTGTCGTTTTCGGAAATCGCTCTCCGGATCAATGATGCATGGCCATGATGCAAAGCACCCATGGTCGGGACAAGCCCAAGAGACTTCTCATTGCCCAATGGTAAAAGATGTGATTTGAGCTCTTTTTCAGTTTTTAATACTAGCATTGTCTTTACGCTAAAGGCCAGCAAACTTACTATAATTACGGCTAATCTGCATAATTTTTGTAATTTTGCGGCTACGCTTGTCCGATAAATAAAATACGACTTTTATGAATGGTAAAAAGATATTGTTCGTATCTTCAGAATTAGTCCCCTACCTACCAGAGAACGAAGTTTCCCTAATGTCTTATGAAGCGCCAAGGATGGTCAACAGCAAAGGTGGCCAAATACGTATTTTCATGCCGAGATACGGTAATATCAACGAGCGTAGACATCAATTGCATGAAGTAATACGATTGTCCGGTATGAACCTGGTCATCAATGATATGGACATGCCATTGATCATAAAAGTGGCTTCCATTCCGAGAGAGAGGATACAAGTATATTTTATTGACAATGACGAGTATTTTAAGCGAAAATCCACTTTTACCGACGAAAACGGTAACCTTTTTCCCGATAATGACCAACGTGCTATTTTCTTCGCTAAAGGAGTTGTGGAGACCGTTAAGAAGCTAAATTGGTCCCCGGATATAATTCATGTGCATGGTTGGATGGCTTCTTTGTTGCCACTTTATCTCAGGGAGTACTATGCGGATGAACCTCTATTTGCGGATAGTAAAATAGTAACATCGGTCTATGGTAGCAGTTTTGAAGGAGAATTGGATGAGGGAATGATGGAGAAAATCGCCTTTGACGGTGTACCTGAGGAGAATATAAGTGCTTTGAAAACCCCCGACTATAATAATTTGTTAAAAGTGGCGGTAGATTATTCGGATGCCGTTATTTTAGCCGCGGAAGAAATTCCGGAAGATTTGTTAAATCACGTTTCCAACCTTCAAAAACCCGTGTTACCTTATGTTTCCTTGCAAGAATTTGAAGAGGCATATGCTAATTTTTACAACACACAAGTTTTAAAGTAATCCTAAATGACTTTTTTGAAAAGATTTAAATTTTCTGCCGTAGCAGGGGCTTTACTTGTGGTACTATCCGTTTCTTGTGAAGAAGATTTGACCACTATAGGTGCCAGCGTCATTGGGGGCGAACCTTTTACTACGGACAAGGCAGTTTATGATGTCTTTGCATTTAACAGGAAGATAGAAGCGGTGCGGACCAATAAACTTCCCTTATACCAACTAGGTTTTTTCGATGACCCCCTATATGGCAAGACAGAGGCGCGCATAACTTCCCAATTGATCCTATCTTCCAGCAATCCTACTTTTGGAATATTTACCCAAGAGACGGAGGATAATCCAGACAGTTCATCTGCAACACAAATACCTGAAAATGAAACGGTAAAGGAGGTTATTCTATACATACCCTATTTAAGGGCCGGGGATGAGCAGCGGGATCGAGACTTGGATGGAGTGGACGACGAATTTGATGTCGATCCGGAAGACCCCAACAGTGACTCGGACGGTGATGGCGTTAATGATAATCAGGAAAGGGCCAATGGCACGGATCCCTTGAATGTGGACACGGATGGAGACGGAATCAATGATGGGTTGGATGACTCTACCTTGGGCAACCAGTTTCCAAAGAGGTTTGAACTGGATAGTATCTATGTCAATGGCCAACTATATGATAATGAAACCCCATTATCCTTTAATTTAAAAATAGAACGTTCTACCTACTTCTTAAGGGATCTGGATCCCGACACCAATTTTCAAGAAGCTCAGGAGTACTATTCCACACAGCGGTTCTCTCCCGCTTTTGTGTCCGATGTTCTTTTTGATGAAGAGATAACCGTAAGTAATGAACATATATTGATTCCTAGGGAAGACGACCCCGCCACGGAAGATGTGGATGAGTCGGAACAGTTTGATCGTTTGGATCCGGGGATACGAATTTCTTTGGATACCGATTTCTTTCAGGAAAATATTTTGGATAAGGAAGGAAGTTCTGAATTATTGAGTCAAGCCAATTTCAACGAATTTTTAAGGGGACTTCACTTTTCAATAACCCCAATTTCTGATGATGTTATGGTTCTTTTGGATCTTACCGATCCCAATGTATCCTTGGATATTGTGTATGAATATGAGGCCATAGATATCAATGGGACTACGGATGATGTCTCGGACGATGTTCTTGAGGTAAGGGAAAGCACTTTCTCAATTGATTTAATTAACCGGTTGGCTACAGGCGGGATAAATGGCAATGCCGTCAATACGTTTATAAATGAATCCTTTCCCCCTCAAATAACGGATGCCTTGGATGTTCCGGAAAATGCCTCTAGGATTTATTTGAAAGGAGGCTCGGGATCCTTTACGGAAATAAATCTTTTTGAGGAGGAAAACGGGGAAGAGATCTTAAACCAGATAAAGGCCAACAATTGGATAATAAATGAAGCCAATCTCATTTTTTATGTAGATCGCCAAACTTTGGATGCCGCTGGCGATGCGGCAGAACCTCCTAGGTTGTACCTATATAACGCTGAGACCAATGTCCCTGTATACTTGTCAGGTGCTCAGAGACTTATCGATGGTAGAACAGGACAGCTATTGGTGGCGGCCGTAAATGAAAGTTATGATGGAAGGTTAATCGTGGAATCAAACAACAAAGGATCCAGATATAAATTAAAGATTACCGACTACATCAATGATTTGGTACTTCGGGATTCCACCAATGCGACTTTGGCACTTACCATAACCCCGGATATTAGAGCCAGCGCAACACGAAATGTCATGCTGACCAATGAGGAAAGGGATTTTCCATTTGCTCCCACTTTAAGTCCGTTGGGCACGGTGCTTTTCGGAAGTGACATTGGCCCTGAGAATGAGGACAAGAAATTGAAACTTGAGATTTTCTATACGGAAACCAATTAATATCAAAAGGTTACTCCGAAGTCTCATAATTTCATTTCCATCAAGCAATATTTTCTTCATCCCCATACCACAATACAGAGATTATACGTTTTACATCCAAAAAGTGGTGAAATTTAACGATATCGCATTAGATTTGCCATATACTCAAAATCATCTTATTTAAAAACCTTATTTAATTATGTGTGGAATAGTTGGTTATATAGGACACCGAGATGCATATCCCATTATTGTAAAAGGCTTACAACGTCTGGAATATAGAGGATATGATAGTGCTGGTATTGCACTATATGATGGCAGCTCCATAAATCTTTCCAAAACCAAAGGTAAGGTCGAAGACCTTAAAAATAAGGCGGAAAATAGCATTTCCCTAATTGGGAACCTAGGGGTAGGCCATACACGTTGGGCTACTCACGGGGTGCCCAACGATGTCAACTCCCATCCCCACTATTCCAACTCTGGCGATTTGGTGATTATCCACAACGGGATTATAGAAAACTACGAATCCATCAAAAAGGAACTGACCAAAAGGGGCTACACCTTTACATCAGATACGGACACCGAAGTTTTGGTCAATCTTATTGAGGAAGTAAAGAAGACCGAAGGGGTAAAACTGGGACAGGCTGTTCAAATTGCCTTGAATCAGGTGGTCGGAGCATATGCTATTGCAGTTTTTGACAAACAAAAACCAGATGAAATTGTAGTGGCCAAGTTAGGTAGTCCCTTGGCTATCGGAATTGGCGAAAATGAGTTCTTCATTGCTTCGGATGCCTCTCCCTTCATAGAGTTTACCAACAATGCCGTGTACCTGGAAGATCAAGAGATGGCCATTGTTCGATTGGGCAAGGAAATCAAATTGCGCAAAATCAAGGATGACGCCATAGCCTATCCCAAGATTTTGGAACTACAATTAAACTTGGAGCAAATTGAAAAAGGAGGCTATGATCATTTCATGTTAAAGGAGATTTATGAGCAGCCCCATGCCATTTTGGATACATATAGGGGAAGGCTTCTTGCCGATCAAGGCATAATCCGCATGGCAGGAATAGACCAACACCTGGAAAAATTCGTCAATGCCGATAGGATTATTATCGTGGCTTGTGGAACTTCATGGCATGCCGGGTTAGTGGCAGAATACATTTTTGAGGATTTGGCCAGAATCCCCGTGGAAGTGGAATACGCCTCGGAGTTTCGGTATAGGAATCCAGTAATTACGGATAAGGATGTACTTATTGCCGTATCGCAGTCCGGTGAAACGGCAGATACTTTGGCGGCCATAAAACTGGCCAAGGAAAAGGGTGCTTTTGTCTTTGGGGTATGTAATGTTGTGGGGTCTTCCATTGCCAGGGAAACCGATGCAGGGGCTTATACGCATGCCGGACCGGAAATAGGTGTAGCGTCGACAAAGGCCTTTACGACACAAATTACCATTCTAACTTTAATGGCCCTTAAATTAGGTAAGGAAAAAGGAGAGTTTTCAGAATCGAAATTTCATGAATATTTAGCGGAATTAGAAAACATTCCTGCCAAAGTACAAATAGCGTTGGAATCCAATCCATTGATTGAAATTATTGCAGATGTATATAAGGATTCCAGCAATTGCTTGTACCTCGGCAGGGGGTATAACTTTCCCGTTGCCCTGGAAGGAGCATTAAAATTAAAGGAAATAAGCTATATCCATGCGGAAGGCTATCCTGCTGCTGAAATGAAACACGGCCCTATTGCCTTGATCGATGAGCAAATGCCTGTAATAGTAATTGCTACGAATAAAGGGCATTATGAAAAAGTAGTGAGTAACATTCAAGAAATAAAATCAAGAAAAGGTATGATTATCGCTATCGTTACTGAAGGTGACGAGCAAGTGACAGAATTGGCAGATCATGTAGTGGAGATTCCAGAAACATTGGAGAGCCTTACACCGCTCTTAACCACGGTACCTCTGCAACTTTTGTCCTACCATATAGCTGTCATGCGAGGTTGCAATGTGGATCAGCCCCGTAATTTGGCGAAATCCGTTACCGTTGAATGATAGATTTAACAAAGAATATCCAAAAAAGGCCACGGACAACTTTCGTGGCCTTTTTCTTTTCAAATTATTGATTTCCTATTTTTTTCGATGCTTTTTTATATTTATTATACTATGCATGCATAATTTTTTCCATTTTATGATTGTTCCTTTGTAAAAATCTGTATCTTGCCCTACGAACTAATTTAACTCAAAGTTAACATGAGAACAACACTATTATTATCCATGCTGATGCTTGTGACGGTTGGTTTCGCACAAACAACGGTGAATGGAAAAGTGGTAGATGAGAATGACCAGCCCATACCCGGCGCCAATGTGGTCATTGTTGACAAGACCATAGGTACGGTCACGGATTTTGATGGGTTTTTTAAATTGGAGACTTCGGAAATCCCCCCTTTTCAGTTAAGAATTACAAGTATAGGGTATTCCGATGGATCCGCAAATGTTACGGAGAATAATCAAACATTGACCATTGTACTTTCGGAGACCCAGACTTTTTTGGATGAGGTGGTCATCTCCGCTTCCAGGACCCCGGAACGTATTTTTGAATCCCCCGTATCCGTGGAGCGTTTTGGGATTAAGGATATTAAAAACGCCTCCGCTGCCTCATTTTATGGTGGACTTGAGAATTTAAAGGGAGTGGATATCAATACCAGTAGTTTGACTTTCCAATCCTTGAATACTAGGGGTTTTGCTGCTGTAGACAACTCAAGGTTCGTGCAGTTGGTCGATGGTATGGATAACTCTTCCCCGGCATTGAATTTCGCTTTGGGAAATCTGGTCGGAATGAACGAGCTGGATGTACAAAGTGTGGAGATATTGCCTGGGGCTTCTTCCGCATTATATGGGGCCAACGCTTTCAACGGTATTCTGTTCATGCGAAGCAAAAGTCCTTTTGATTTTCAGGGGATAAGCGTTTATGGCAAAACTGGATTGACTTCCCAAGAGGCAGCGGGGGATAATTCATACTATGATATTGGGATAAGGGTGGCCCATGCGTTCAGCGACAAATTCGCGGTAAAGGCCAATTTCTCCATTTTGGAAGGTACGGACTGGTTTGCGGTAAATGAAGAAGATCTAAGTATTCCCGGAGCGGACAGAAGTAATCCCGCGTATAACGGATTGAATGTTTTTGGCGATGAGGTTGCCATACCCATAGATTTTGATGCCGCCACGGGATTTCCATCCGGTACCTTGGGTTCAGCGGTGGTTTCCAGGACGGGGTATGCAGAACGGGACTTGACCGATTATGGCGCCCAGAGTGTCAAGTTTGATGGAGCGGTCCACTACAGGCCGTTCGGAGACGATTTCGAGATTATATATAATGGTAGGATAGGTCGTGGCTCTACTATCTTTCACGGGGCCAGTAGATATTATATCGATGATTTTATTTTGCAACAGCATAAGTTGGAGTTCAAGAACAATAATTTTTTTCTAAGAGGCTACATCACATCGGAAAATGCCGGTAACTCCTATGATATGCGTTTTACTGGAATAAACGTTAACAACAGGTGGAAGTCCAATGCCCAGTGGTTTGGGGATTATGTGGCTGCTTTCGCGGGGGCCAAATTAGGTATAGGGACTGGGGTGCTACTGGATGATGAAGCGGCCCATGCCGCGGCACGACAAGCGGCGGATACCGGAAGATTAATTCCTGGGACTCCCCAATTTCAAAGTGCCTTCAATGCAGTAATTGCTGATGGTGACTTGGCCACGGGATCACGCTTTATAGATAATACGAAATTAAGCCATATTGATGCAAACTATAATTTTAGTCATTTGACCGAGAATTTCGCCGATATTCAAATAGGGGGATCTTTTAGGGAGTATGTACTCAATTCACAGGGAACGATTTTTACGGATTTGGATGGATCCATTCCGTATCAGGAATTTGGTTTATACACACAGATCCAAAAACAATTTTTGGACGAAAGGCTAAAGTTCACAGGTTCCATTCGATATGATAAAAATGAATTTTTTGATGGCTTCCTATCACCAAGGGCTTCATTGGCCTATACTGCCGGATCCAAAAGAAACCATAACTTTAGGGCCTCCTTTCAAACGGGCTTTCGGAACCCCACCACCCAAGATTTGTTTATTGGATTGGATTTAGGGAACGTAATTTTAGTAGGTTCGGCACCTGACAACTTGGAAAAACGTACGTTTTCGGTAACCAACAACAATACCGGAAACACGGCGGTTTTTGTACCCAGGGACACTTATGAAAACTCTTTTTCAAAAAGTTCGGTAGATGCCTTTAGGGCTTCCAACTTTACGGACACCTCCTTGTTGGAAGTAGGTAATCCCGATCCCATAAAACCAGAACAGGTTTCTGCTTTTGAATTGGGGTATCGCGGACAGATCGGCAAATTCACCATTGATTTGAGCGGATACTACAATACCTTCCAAGATTTTATTGCTACTGAGAGGGTAATTGTGGCATTTTCCAAGGACGAAACCAATCTGCAGACGGCCGCTACGGAAATAAGAACCGGGGATAGTCAGGAATTCCAGGCCTATACCAATTCCACGGCAGATGTAAACTCGTACGGTGCCACAATAGGGGTTAACACCAGGGTTCTCGGTAACTTTGATTTGGGAGTGAACTACACTTATGCGGATTTTGATTTTGACGAGGCTTCCGACCCGGACTTTAGGCCAGGATTCAATACACCTAAGCATAAAGTGAAAGCATCTTTTGGGAATGAAGAGTTATTTAAGAACTTTGGATTCAATGTCAATTACAGATGGAGCGATACCTTTTTCTGGCAAGCTTCCTTTGCGGATGGGGATGTACCTGCCTATACTGTTCTGGACGCCCAGATCAATTATGCCGTACCGAAGATAAAATCGGTCTTTAAACTTGGGGGATCCAATCTCCTGGCAGACGAATATTTCACCGCTGTGGGTACTGGACTCGTTGGATCCATTTATTACCTTTCGTGGACGATAAACCCATAACCAAAGACTAAAAAAAGGTTTAAAAGGGTGTTTATGAGACACCCTTTTTTTGGTCAAAAAACAGTAGGAAGAAGTTTCCAGTTAAGACGGAATACCATATCTTTGCAGCCGAAAAAACTAAGGCTTTCGAGCACAGTTCCTAACCTTAATAGCATAAACATAGAAGTAATGTCAAAAATTACAGGTAAAGTTTCTCAAATCATAGGCCCGGTAGTGGATGTTGAATTTGAATCGGGATCAGATCTCCCCAAGATTTATGATTCTTTGGAAATCGCTAGAGAAGATGGGTCGACCTTGGTGTTGGAGGTACAATCCCATATCGGAGAAAATACCGTAAGATCCATATCCATGGATTCAACGGATGGTTTGAGTAGGGGAACCGAGGTGCTGGCTACCGGAAATGCCATTCAGATGCCTATAGGTGAAGAAGTATATGGACGTTTGTTCAATGTAATTGGGGATGCCATTGATGGAATTGGGGATTTACCAAAAGAGGGAAAAAATGGGTTGCCGATTCACCGTGAGGCTCCAAAATTTGAAGACCTTTCAACTTCTACTGAAGTTCTTTTTACCGGAATCAAGGTAATCGATTTGATCGAGCCTTATGCCAAGGGAGGTAAAATTGGATTGTTCGGCGGTGCTGGAGTAGGTAAAACGGTATTGATTCAGGAATTGATCAATAACATAGCCAAAGGACATGGTGGTCTTTCCGTGTTTGCCGGGGTTGGGGAACGGACTCGAGAGGGAAACGACCTGCTTCGTGAGATGTTGGAATCCGGCATTATAAAATATGGGGATGACTTTTTACATTCCATGGAAGAAGGAGGATGGGATTTGTCCAAGGTAGATAAAAAGGCAATGAAGGAGTCCAAGGCTACCTTTGTTTTTGGTCAGATGAACGAACCTCCGGGTGCCCGTGCCCGTGTTGCCCTTTCCGGACTTACCATTGCCGAGTACTTCCGGGACGGTGCAGGGGAAGGTCAAGGTAAGGATGTGCTTTTCTTCGTCGATAATATTTTCCGATTTACCCAGGCCGGTTCCGAGGTGTCCGCACTATTGGGACGTATGCCTTCAGCAGTAGGTTACCAACCTACTTTGGCCACGGAGATGGGGGCTATGCAGGAAAGGATTACTTCTACCAAAAGAGGCTCCATTACCTCCGTACAGGCGGTCTATGTGCCCGCGGATGACTTAACGGATCCTGCTCCGGCTACAACATTTGCCCACTTGGATGCGACGACGGTATTGTCCCGTAAAATTGCCGAACTTGGAATCTATCCGGCCGTGGATCCCTTGGATTCTACCTCCAGGATTCTTACCCCGGAAATTTTGGGAAAAGATCATTACGGTTGTGCGCAAAGGGTAAAAGAGCTACTTCAACGCTATAAGGAGCTTCAGGATATCATTGCTATTTTGGGTATGGAAGAACTTTCTGAGGAAGATAAACTGGCCGTGGGAAGGGCAAGACGTGTACAGCGTTTCTTGTCGCAACCGTTCCATGTGGCGGAACAGTTTACCGGTACACCTGGGGTTTTGGTGGATATAAAGGATACCATTAAAGGGTTTAACATGATTATGGATGGTGAATTGGATCACTTACCAGAATCGGCCTTTAACCTCAAAGGAACCATCGAAGAAGCTATTGAAGCCGGAGAGAAAATGCTAGCCGAGGCATAAACCGAGCTTTGCCCGGTAAATCCCAAATTCCAACATGGAATTTGATATTTGTAATTCGAGATTTACACCATATGTATTTAGAAATCGTATCACCTGAAGCTACATTGTTCGCCGGGGAAGTCGTTTCGGTCACCGTACCGGGCATTAATGGGGAATTCCAGATGTTGACGGATCATGCACCTATCGTCTCATTGTTACAACAAGGGCAGGTAAAGGTTGATGGCAATGTGGTCATCGATGAGCTTTATCAAGATAAGTTTAGCAAGGATGCCAGCGGCAAGACCATTCTTCCTATTACCAGTGGTACTGTTGAGATGAAGGATAACAAGGTTATCGTTCTGGCGGATTAGTCAATCAGGCCATTTTTCAACTTAAAGAACCTGCTGCAAAACAAAGAGGGATTTTATTCTAGCGAAATCAATTGCCATTCCTGATTGGTGGAACGATACGTTTTTAAATCTTTAAAACCAACCGTATAATGTGCCCTTAAAGATCGTTGGTTCTCCGTATCCACTTCGGTGATAATCACGGGATAATCTGGGAACAATGCGGTTTTCATAGTTTGGTACAATTGCCGGAAAACGCCCTTTTTACGATAAGCCTTATCAATGCATATTTGCCCCATGACCATGTACTTCTTCCCTTCGGGGACTATAGTCTCGATTTCTTGGAACATGGGTCTTAAAACAGCTACGAATTCGGCAAACCTGGGATGCATACATAGGGCATAGCCGATTACCCTGTCCTGGTCTTTTGCAATGATGTGAGGGCAGACCTGATGCATCGCTCTTAATTGGTCAAGGGAATGGGATACGGTTACAAAGCCCTCGCTATGTTTCTCTTGCCTCGATAAGGATTCCGGTAAGTTTCTTTTTTGTAGCTCTAAAATCTGAACCAGTTCATCTTCTACCGACGTCCTTTTATAGCTGACCATATCAAGAAGTTTTAATAAAGGTAGTAAATTTGAATATGGCCAAACTTCCCTTAAAATTGAAGGCGAAACTTTTAAAAAGAAAGGAGGATAGCTATATTAGAAACTTAGCTGAACCTTTGGATTTGGTGGATTTTACCTCTAATGATTATTTGGGTTTTGCTAGGAACAAAACTATATTCTCCAATGCTTTTGAACTCCTAAAAGAAAGGGGAGTTACATCAAATGGGGCCACGGGATCTCGTTTGCTTTCGGGCAATCACGGATTGTATATGAAATTGGAGGAAATCTTGGCCGAATTTCATGAGGTGTCTTCCGCATTGGTTTTTGGTTCGGGCTATGATGCCAATGTAGGATTTTTTAGTTCGGTTCCGCAACGCGGCGATTTTGTCTTTTTTGATGAGCTTATCCATGCCAGTATCCGGGACGGGATTAAAATGGGCAATGCCAAGAGCTACAAGTTCAAACATAACGACCTGGAAGATTTGCGGGATAGGTGTCTTTCCAAAAGCAATCGAAGTACCGACGAAACCGAGATTTACATCGTTACCGAATCGGTTTTTTCCATGGACGGGGACTCTCCCGATTTGAGAAAGCTTTCAAGTTTTTGTATCCAAAACGGATTTAATCTCATTGTTGATGAGGCACATGCGATTGGCGTTTTTGGAGAAATGGGCAAAGGTAAGGTTGATGAGTTGGGGCTTCAAAAGGAAATATTTGCCCGAATGATCACCTTTGGCAAGGCCTTGGGGTGTCATGGGGCCGCAATTTTGGGGAGTAGTGAACTAAAGAGCTATTTGGTGAATTTTGCGCGAAGTTTCATTTATACTACCGCCCTGACCCCACATTCCGTGGCAACGATTATTGAGGCGTACCACTATTTGATATCCCCAAAAGGGGTCAATTCCACGCAAAAACTCAGGGAGAATATAGATTATTTTAAGGATAGGGTACATGTAAACGGGCTTGATTCCTTTTTTGTTCCGAGTCATTCGGCCATTCAAAGTTGTATACTTCCTGGAAATCAACACGTTGGATCAATTGCTAAAAATATCCAACATACGGGCTTTGATGTAAAGCCCATTTTTTCCCCGACCGTTCCGAAAGGAAGGGAACGGTTGCGTTTCTGTTTACATAGCTTCAATACCAAAACAGAAATTGAGAAATCCCTGGAAATACTCTCCCATAATTTGAATGTTTATGGTTGAAAGATTTTACACCTTGGCCTCTTTTGAATACCCAGCGGATGTTCAAGTACTGAAAGGCAAACTGGAATCCGAGGGTATTCCTGTTTTTTTGAAGGACGAGAATACCTTAAATTCCGATCCATTGATCAGTAATGCCATTGGCGGAGTACGGGTGCAGGTATACAACAGGGACAAAGATAGGGCCAAGGCAATTTATGATGAAATTCGTTCCTACGCCTTGGACAAAAACGGAAATCCGGTGATTTGCCCCAATTGTAAAGCTCAAAAATCGGAAGCTTACTATCAACGGAAAAGTCTTTTCCACAAACTCTTTCCTTTTTTTGAAAAAAGAAAGTACAAATGCCTAAATTGTGGCATGATTACAAAACCTTAAGAATGCAAAGAATATTTGTTACCGGAATATCCACTGAGGTGGGGAAGACCATTGCTTCGGCCATATTGGTTGAAGCCTTGGAAGCAGATTATTGGAAACCGGTTCAGGCCGGGGAATTGGATTATACGGATAGCCATAAAATACGTGAACTCATTTCCAATACCAAGAGTGTAATCCATAAAGGCAGCTATGAACTGACTTCTCCTATGAGCCCCCATGCTGCCGCTGAAATAGATGGTATCCGTATTGATAGGCAACATATCGTTGAGCCGGAAACAAACAATCATTTGATTATAGAAGGTGCAGGAGGTCTGCTGGTTCCCTTAAACGAGGAAGATACAATTTTGGATATCATCATGCCCAATTATAAGGTAGTGGTAGTTTCCCGGCACTATTTAGGAAGTATTAATCATTCTTTATTGACCATCCGTTGGCTACAACAAAAGGGATACGAGGTTTCGGTGATTTTTAGTGGGGATGCCAATCCACATACGGAAAGCATAATACTTCATAAGACAGGGGTATCCTTGATAGGAAGGATTGAAGAAGAATCGGGCTTTGATCGGGAAACCATAAAAAAATATGCGGATAGATTTCGGGCTGTATTGGAGTCAATGTGAACGTTGGAGGATTTCGGCTTTATCAATCGTTGCAAAAACCGTATAATACTTCTCCAAATAGGCATCCACATATTCGTTTTCTTCCACTTCCTTCTTATCGAAAACCAATCTGTTTTTCCGTACAACAATGACCTTAGGTCGTATTTCTTCAAAGATATACTGCAATTCCTGTAAAGATGAACTCCTTGGATTATCGTAAAAGGGAAATAATTCGTCCCTACAGATATTACTGGGATGTGTTGCCGCTTTTGTCGGCGGCTTTGCATCCAGTACCCAGTACCCGATGTGATAGCCCAAAAATAGAATGTTTTGCGTGTCCGTATTTGTATTGACCAAGTACTGCGGTACGGTAAATCCTTCACCATTAAAGAAAGTGCCCCGTTCTATTTTGTTCCTTACTACGGCATAGTACTCCAAATAACTTTCTAATGGCACTACTAATGTCAAAAAAAATAGATAAGGCCTATAGTCGAATTTTTGAAATATTGGAATTTTGCCTACCGCCATACCCACCACAATTATCAATATAGGATGCAGTTGTATCAAATAATGACTATTGATTCGCCCACCTTTGATAAAGGAAAGCAGTACGCCCAAAATGGCGATTGTCAAGATTTGAACCGGAGGGGCCCTAAAATCCAAAAGTTTCTTTTTCCAAGCATAGTAAAAAAATAGGCCCAGGAGAAGAAATGTGGGTGCCATCTTCAGCACGGAATACCGCCTGGCATCCGTATATTCCAATGGGGCGAGAATGACCGATTTCCACCAAACTTCCATACTGCCCGATATGAAATAGGGCATTAGCGTAAGTAATACCACAGTGACAATTCCACCTGCGAAGAAAAAGGAAAATCGTATTGCCTTATTGTATTCCCTTTGTTTTGTATAACGATAGAGAACGTATATCCCTAAAAGGAGTACGGCATAGGCCATATTCAATTTGGTCATCATTGCTAGCCCCATCAGGATTCCAGATAACCCGGACCAAAATATTCTTTCATGTTTTATGAGTAGATAAAGTCCCGGCATAAAAAATGTCATACAAATATGTTCGGACATTACGCCTTGTAAACTTCCAAAGAGGCTTTGCAGGGCAATACAGGCCATTGCGGCCCAAAAGCCCAATTTCTTGGAATCCATCTCCTTTCCTATTTTGTAAGTAAAAAAGGCGGTTATTGCAACCACCAAGGTGCCCAAGAAACGAATGGCCAGGAAACTCTTCCCAAAAATATAGATACTGCTGGCAAAAAAGAGGTAGGTGATGGGAGGCTTTAAATCCCAGAGTTCTACATAAGGCAAATAGCCATCCACCCAAGATTGCCCCATAAGAATAAAGGTACTTTCGTCCCGGTCTATATAGTCCCTAAAGAAAAAAGGAAATCGTATAAAGAAGGAGGTTGCGAAAAGCAAAAGAAAAACAGATTTGTCCTTAAGTTTATGGTATTTAGGAGTAAGAGATGTTATAACTTTGCGCAGCATCCGACCAGGGTTGTTTCCCATCAACGCAAGATAGATAAAAAGGCGATTTATCAAATTCTATGACAGCTAAAAATCTTTCCAAAAGAGACCAGAAACACATATGGCATCCACTGACCCAGCATAAGACTCACCCTAAAACATTGGGTATTGTTAGGGCCAAGGGGGCAGTTTTGTATGATGAAGATAACAAGGAATACATTGACGGTATTGCCTCTTGGTATACCTGTATGTATGGTCACTGCAACGATTTTATCCTGGAGAGGGTACAAAAACAGATGTATCGGATGGATCAGGTGGTATTTAGTGGTTTTACTCATGAGCCTGCCATAGAACTATCGGAAGAGCTGATGAAGATTTTACCACCGAACCAAGATAAAGTATTCTTTTCGGATAATGGCTCTACAGCAGTAGAAATAGGGATAAAAATGGCATTGCAATACCACTTTAACAGAGGTGACAAAAGGAATATCCTTTTGGCTTTTGAGGAGGGATTCCACGGGGATACCTTCGGAGCAATGTCGGTCTCGGGGCTATCGGTTTACAATGGTCCCTTTGAGGATTTTTTTATTGATGTAGAACGAATTCCAGTTCCTACAAAGGACAATATCGAGAGCCTCCTATCAAATCTGGAAATTCGGCTGAAGCATAACAATGTAGCGGGTTTTATCTATGAACCGCTTGTACAGGGGGCTGCCGCAATGAAAGTACATGATGCGGCAGGATTGGACCGCATCCTTGAACTGTTTCAAAAGAATGATGTTTTGACTATTGCGGACGAAGTCATGACCGGATTCGGGAAAACGGGTACTTATTTCGCATCAGATCAATTGACCGCCAATCCGGATATTATTTGCTTGTCCAAAGCCCTGACCGCTGGGCTAATGCCCATGGCCATTACCAGTTGTTCAAGAAAGGTCTATGATGCATTTTACAGCGACGAAATCGCCAAAGGACTATTCCATGGGCATACCTATACGGCAAACCCTTTGGCCTGTACCGCAGCTTTGGCCGGTATTGAATTATTGCGCTCCCAAGAAATTCAAAATAGTATTAAACGTATCATAAGATCCCATAAAGATTTTAGACAACAAATCCGGGCGCATGACAAAGTAGCGGACACTAGACAATGCGGTACCATTTTCGCATTGGATTTAAATGTGCGTACGGAACGTTATGGCAATCTTAGGGATAAACTCTTCCGATATTTTATGGATAAAGGTGTATTTTTGCGTCCTCTTGGAAATACCATTTACATTTTGGCGCCCTATGTTATTTTGGAGGAACAGTTGGAAAAGGTTTACACTACTATAAAAAGTGCTTTGGATAGTATTTGAATTGTGCCGAACCTATGCCGAACCGACCCATCACCATAACCGCTATTTCTTCTATTTCCTCACTGGGAAAATCAACTGAGGATGTTTGGAACAGTTATCAACAGGAAAACCACTTTTTTGAAAAAAGAAGTTTGGGCGATCATAAGGATTGGGTGGCTCCATTGTCGCAAACGGCAAAGCGCACCATTGATTCCATAAGAAGTTCCGATACCAAATATAAAAACCTGGATGATACGGTGCTGTATGCCCTATATGCTTCCAGACAAGCCATACAAAAAGCAGGATGGAGACAAGGAGATGACTTTGGTATTAATATAGGATCGTCTCGGGGGGCGACCGCACTTTTTGAAAAACATCATGAGGACTTTAGGGTAACTGGTAAGGTTTCCCCACTTGGTTCGCCAACAACGACCCTGGGAAATATTTCCTCTTGGATAGCCCATGACCTGAAGACCAAGGGCCCTGAAATTTCACATTCCATTACGTGCTCTACCGCCTTACATGCCTTGTTGAACGGAATGGCCTGGATCAATAGCGGAATGGCCGATAAGTTTTTGGTGGGCGGTAGTGAGGCTCCGCTCACCCCTTTTACCTTGGCCCAGATGAAGGCGTTAAAAATATATGCCGGCTTCCAATCGGGTACTGAGCATACCTTGGATTATCCATGTAGGGCTTTGGATTTGGAAAAAAAGAAAAATTCATTGGTATTGGGCGAAGGGGCCTCCGTTGCCTGTTTGGAAAAGGGCGTCCGTCATAACTCATTGGCGATTATAGAAGGAATCGGATATGCTACGGAACCTTTGGAGCATTATGTTTCCATCTCGAGTGATGCACATTGTTTCCAGCAATCTATGGAAATGGCATTGAAGAATGTTCCATCTGACGTTATAGACATCATTGTAATGCATGCACCAGGAACCATAAAAGGGGATATTTCGGAGTTCAAGGCCATCAAAGAAATATTTGGAAAAAATTTGCCCGCCTTGACCACAAATAAGTGGAAAATAGGCCATGCCTTTGGGGCATCGGGAATGCTAAGTTTGGAAATGGCTATCATGATGTTGCTACACCAAGAATTTATTGCGATACCCTTCGTTACACATAAAAGAAAACCAAAAAAAATCACTAAAATACTAATCAATGCAGTAGGGTTTGGAGGTAACGCCGTTAGTATTGTTTTGGGCAAAGTTTGACCAAAAAACAAACAAATATCATATTTTAGCTAATATCGATGTTGTTCCTTAGCGGCTAATTTTTAATTAGCTAATTTTAATTTGGATATATTTCAATGCTATGAGCTATACTAGACATAACTGGACCAAGGAGGAAATTTTAAATATATACAACAAACCTCTTATGGAATTGCTGTATGAAGCGGCAACAGTACACAGAAAACATCATGATCCCAATACGGTACAGGTTTCCACTTTGTTGTCCATTAAAACGGGCGGATGCTCCGAGGATTGTGGGTATTGTCCCCAAGCGGCCAGATATCATACGGATATAGAAAAAAATGACCTCATGTCCGTTTCCCATGTTAAGGCCCAGGCATTAAGGGCCAAGGAATCCGGAAGCTCAAGGGTGTGTATGGGAGCTGCATGGCGAAACGTAAAGGATGGCCCTGAATTTGATCAAGTGTTGGAAATGGTACGTACGATCAATAAATTGGATATGGAGGTTTGTTGTACCCTGGGCATGCTAACTGAAAATCAAGCCAAACGTTTGGCAGAAGCCGGACTTTATGCCTACAATCACAATTTGGATACTTCCGAGGATTACTATAAGGACGTTATCTCCACTCGTGCCTTTGAGGATCGTTTGGAGACCATAGACAATGTCAGGAAAAGTAATGTCACGGTTTGTAGTGGCGGTATTATCGGTATGGGCGAAAAGCTGGAAGATCGCGCAGGAATGCTCGTTGCGCTGTCTTCTTTGAACCCTCAGCCCGAATCCGTACCCATAAACGCATTAGTGGCCGTGGAAGGCACTCCTATGGAGGATATTGAACCGGTGGCCATTTGGGATATGGTACGTATGGTGGCGACAACGCGTATTGTAATGCCGGAGACCCAAGTGCGTCTTTCCGCTGGTCGCACCCAAATGAGTAGGGAAGGGCAAGCGCTTTGCTTCCTTGCCGGAGCCAACTCAATTTTTGCCGGTGACAAATTGTTGACCACTCCAAATCCGGACGTCAATGAGGATATGGAAATGTTCGCTTTACTTGGGCTTAATAGTCAAAAACCTTTTGAAAAGCACGCTCAACCTAAGACAGTGGAGGCTTCGGATTCCGTACTTCAGGCCTTGGGCGAAAAGCCTAAATGGACCCGTCCCGGACATAGTATTGAACGTAACGAAGCCGCCAAGGCAAAGGCAAAAATCGCGAGGTAGTCTCTTAACCAAAGGTTAATTTTAGGAAAGCATTTTGTAAGGTTTTTTACCTTTGAGGTTTAAATAACCTGAACACCCTTGGAATTAAAAAACATCCCCAGAGTCAAAACTCTTACAAAAAAAGAGTTTATAGATTCTTTTTTTAAGCCCCAAAAACCCGTTGTAATCGAGGAATGTACACTTCATTGGCCGGCGTATTCCAAATGGAATCTGGAGTATATGCGGGAAATGGCAGGGGACAAGATAGTTCCTTTGTATGACGATAGACCGGTGCATCATGAAGATGGATTTAACGAGCCGCATGCACAGATGAATATGTCGGACTATATTGACCTATTGAAGACCACACCGACCCGGTACCGTATTTTTCTTTGGAATATCCTAAAGGAGATTCCCGAACTTCAAAAGGACTTTGATTATCCGGACCTAGGTTTGCGATTTATGAAAGGCTTGCCCATGCTTTTTTTCGGAGGAAGGGATTCCCATACCTTTATGCACTATGATATTGATTTGGCCAATATCTTCCATTTTCACTTTGAAGGTCAAAAGGAATGTATCCTTTTTTCAAGGGAGCAAACCAAATATCTCTATAAAATACCACATTCCTTGATTACCCATGAAAGTATTGATTTTTCCAAACCTGATTTTCAAAAATGGCCGGCCTTGAAACACGCAAAAGGGTATAGGACGCATCTAAAACATGGTGAAGTACTATATATGCCAGAAGGATATTGGCATTATATGAAATACCTTACCCCTGGATTTTCCATGAGCCTTAGAGCCATGGCCCGCAATCCTAGAAACGTTACCAGAGCGATTTACAATATCCTAATAATGCGACATTATGATGGCCTAATGCGCAGGCTTAAGGGACAAAGGTGGATAGATTGGAAAAATGAGGAGGCCATTCAAGAGACAAACAAACGTATTGAAGTATAAGACGTTAAGAAGTTTTTGGAAATGGTTAAACTTCAATCCAACGAATTCCTGGAGAAAGGGTCAAAGGTGCTGTTCTTTTAACAGGGCTTCTATCTTATCATAAACAAGATGATTTTCCCAACCTCTATAGAACAGATAATCCGCCAGTTTTCTCCGCTTTTCGGGAAGACTTTTACCGGTCAATTGATTTACTCTTTTTCTTGCTAGCGTGTCCAACGTCCTTTGATAGTCCTCTTCATCAATTTCCCGGAGTGCCGTTTGTATATTATACTTTGAAATATTGCGTTGTTTCAACTCATTTGTGATACGGTTTCTTCCCCATTTTTTAATGGTAAACTTCCCTCGGGCAAAGCTTTTTGCAAAACGCTCCTCATTGAGGTAGCCCTCTAAAACCAAATGAGCCATAATTTGATCTATGGCTTCGGGAATCATCCCCATTTCTTTTAACTTGGATACCGCCTCCTTATGACAACGCTCCCGGTAGGCACAATAGCGTTCCAATTTTTTAATAGCTTCTGGGAGGATATAGGACGGTTTAAAAGGCATTCGACAAAAATAATAAACAAAAAAAGCGACCCCAATTCGGGATCGCTTTTTTTAATAGATGGTTTTGCCATCCTTATTTTTAAAACGATATTCTAGATACGTATAGGCATCTCTAGGTTGTATTTTTATCCATTTTTTATGTTCCAAGAACCACTTGGTACGTATGGACGGAAAACCTTTAGAAAGGTAGGCCGCAATGAACGGATGAATATTCAGCGTAATGCTGTTATCCTTTGCAGGTCCTTTTAGAAGCCTTTCCAGATCGGAATTTATCCGGTCTATCAGAACTATTGGGGCTTCCACCTCTTTGCCATTACCATTGGGATTTTCCTCGGTAGTCTTGATATTCATCTCCGGTCTCACCCGTTGTCGTGTGATTTGGACAAGACCAAATTTGCTAGGGGGCAAAATCTTATGTTTGGCCCGGTCATCCTTCATCTCATCCCTAAGATGGTCAAAAAGCTTGCGTCTGTGCGGTGCCTTTACCATATCGATGAAGTCTACCACAATAATGCCACCCATATCCCGTAAGCGCAGTTGTCTTGCAATTTCCGAGGCAGCCAGAAGGTTTACTTCCAAGGCCGTATCTTCCTGATTTTTGGCTTTGTTAGATCGGTTGCCACTGTTCACGTCAATGACGTGCAAGGCTTCCGTATGCTCTATGATCAGATAGGCCCCTTTGCTCATAGAAGCCGTCCTGCCAAAGGAAGTTTTAATTTGCCGCTCTATTCCAAATTTTTCAAAAATGGGAACGGAAGAACTATAAAGCTTTACAATGGATTCCTTTCCTGATGCAATTTCCTGTACGTAATCCTGAATTTGTCCATAGAGCGTTTCGTCATCAACATGGATTCCTGTGAAGGAATCATTGAAAACATCCCGCAGTATACTTGAGGCTCGGTTAAGCTCTACCAATACTTTTGAGGGTGTTCGCGCTCTGTACAATTTTTTACACATTGCCGACCATTTGTTCAGCAAGTTTTCTAAATCTTTGTCCAGTTCCGCCACTTTTTTGCCTTCTGCAACTGTTCGGATTATGACCCCGAAACCTTTAGGCTTAATGCTTTTTACAAGTCTCTTAAGCCTATCCTTTTCCTCGTTGCTTCCTATCTTTTGAGAGACGGAAACACGATCTGAAAAAGGTACCATTACCAGATATCGCCCAGCTATGGAAAGCTCGGAACTTATTCTTGGTCCCTTGGTAGATATCGGCTCTTTAACAATTTGCACCAACAAGGATTGATTGGCCTTGATAACATCGTTTATGCTACCATGTTTGTCAATGTCCTTTTCAAATGGAAAGTTTTTTAGGGAGTAGTCCCTTAGTTTTCCAGTGCTTACCTTTTTGATAAACTTTAACATGGAAGAGAGCTGAGGCCCCAGGTCATGATAATGCAAAAATGCATCCTTTTCATAGCCTACGTTTACAAAGGCGGCGTTGAGGCCGGTTACAGGCTTACGCACTTTGGCCAAAAAGATGTCCCCAACGGAAAAATCGTTGTTGTCCTCCTCTTTGTGCAATTCGGTCAGCTTTCCATCCTTTAACAAGGCAAAATCGACGGCATCGGAACTAGATCTTACGATTAATTCTCTATTCACCTGATTTTATTTATAGCCATCCGCAGAATAGCGGATGTGCTGATTGAACAATTCGTAAAACAGGTTGTACAAACCCGTCGAAATTCTTTTGGGAATTTCTATGTCAATGAACGTATTAAAATGAAAAAGTAGTCGCAAAAACTACTTTTTCTTGTGTCGGTTTGCTCTCCTGCGCTTTTTGCGCTTATGGGTAGCAACCTTATGTCTTTTTCGTTTCTTACCACTCGGCATAGAGTTCTCCTTTTAATTGAATATGTTATTTTACCTGGACGTTGCTTTTAACCCCTTCTACAAAAACCTTTGCAGGCTTGAATGCCGGAATGTTATGGGCCGGTATCTTTATAGTGGTATTTTTGGAGATATTTCTACCTGTTTTTTCGGCTCTGGTCTTTATAATAAAACTTCCAAAACCTCTCAAGTAAACATTGTCCCCACTTTCCAATGAGGATTTCACTTCTTCCATAAAGGATTCTACAGTGGCTTGGACATCTCCCTTTTCAATTCCCAGTTTGTCTGAGATTTTCGCTACAATTTCCGCTTTCGTCATCTTTGATAATTAGATTTTCAGTATGTTTTTTCGGCTTGCAAATATATAAATTAAATTGAATCTTTCCCCTTAACGAGCTAATTTTAAGTATATAAACAGCTACTTTTGCACATTAGTATTTGTATAAATGTCTTTTTCCCAAAAAATTCTTCATTGGTATTCTGAAAATAAACGAAGCTTGCCTTGGAGGAGCACTCGGGATCCCTATAAAATTTGGCTTTCAGAAGTCATTCTTCAACAAACCCGGGTCGTACAAGGGGAACCTTATTATCTAAAATTTATTGAAAATTTCCCCACTGTACAGGATCTGGCCAAGGCATCCGAGGAGCGGGTTTTAAAACTATGGCAAGGATTGGGTTATTATTCCAGGGCACGGAATCTGCACGCAACGGCCAAGACCGTAGTTAAGGAATATGGAGGCCGTTTTCCCGATTCCTACAATGAACTTCTAAAACTTAAGGGGATTGGGGATTATACGGCCAGTGCCATAGCATCCATTTGTTTTGATGAGCCACGGCCGGTTGTGGACGGAAATGTATATCGTGTACTTGCCCGTTACTTTGGGGCGGATATTCCCATTAACAGTACCAAAGGGGTAAAACATTTTAAGCAACTGGCCACGGAAGTCATGGACAGAAAAAACATAAGGGATTACAACCAGGGAATAATGGAATTCGGAGCTATACAATGTGCTCCTAAAAAGCCATACTGCCTACTTTGCCCCTTAAATGAAAGCTGTGCGGCATTAAAGGAAAACTTGGTACAAACGTTGCCCATAAAAGAAAATAAGACCAAGGTTAGAAGAAGAAATTTCAATTATTTGGTATGGGTGGATTCGAATAATCAAACGAGGCTGAGTCAACGAAAAGGTAAGGGGATATGGCAAAACCTTTGGGAGTTCCCTCTTTTGGAATCGGAAAACGAATTAAATGAGAAGGAGTTAAAGGAATTGATATCCGGTGATGATTCCTTTCAATTGTTTTTGTACAATGAGTCATTAATAGTACATAAACTCTCGCACCAACATCTATATACTAAATTTTGGATCATAGAGAGTAATGCCCAGCTTGAGAATGGCATTTCATGGGAAGATTTGGAAAGTTATCCCGTTCCGGTTTTAATTTCGGATTTCATAAAAGCATTCAAAAATTCGTATTTTTGATTTCAATCCAGAAATATACTACAAGAGCATGAGCGGAACATTGAACAAAGTGATGTTGATAGGCCATTTGGGCGATGAGGTCAAAATGCACTATTTTGAAGGAGGGGGTTGCATAGGGAGGTTTCCAATTGCCACCAATGAGACATATACCAATAGGCAAACCGGTGAAAAGGTCACCAATACGGAATGGCATAATATTGTTGTCCGTAACAAGGCCGCCGAGATTTGCGAAAAATACCTAAGCAAAGGAGACAAGATATACGTGGAAGGCCGTTTAAAAACACGTCAATGGCAAGGTGAAGATGGTAATACACGCTATTCTACGGAAATTCAGGTTCAGGATTTTACCTTCCTTTCCACGAAAAGTGAAAGTATGGCCAATGCACAATCCAATACCCCTCAGGAACAAAGACCTGTTTCTGCCAACCCTGGGACAAAGCCAGTTGAAAATACCGCTCACGTAAGTGAACCGGAACCAGAAGACGACCTACCTTTTTAGGGTATCAAAAATAAAATTGTGACTGTTGGATCCTGACCCCCCTAGTTTATTTTTAAATTATATCGGTTTTGATGGTGCCTTGGCACTGAATTTTGGTATTCTTATCATCTTGTTGACTTGTTCCGCTCTTGTTTCGGGTGCAGAGGTAGCCTTTTTTGGACTTTCCCAAACGGATATCAATGAAATAGCGGAAAAGAAAACGGGCAAGGGTACCCTTATTGTTGGTTTGTTGGAACGTCCCAAAAAACTATTGGCCACTATTCTTATAGCCAACAATACAATAAATATTGGAATAGTACTTTTGTTCAATAGTATAGGGGATACACTTTTCTCGAACGTAAATCAGGTTTGGTTAGGTTTCATTTCCGCGCGCTTTTTATTGGAAGTGATCGTAGCCACATTTCTGATCTTAATGTTCGGCGAAATCCTTCCCAAGGTCTATGCCAACAGGAACCGGCTGCAATTTTCGCATTTCATGGCCTATCCTCTTAAAGTACTCGATTTTCTTTTTTCCCCGTTGAGCCTTCCCATGCGATCTGGTACTATTTTTTTGTACAATAAATTGGGCAAACAAAAGTCCAATTTAAGTGTGGACCACCTTTCCCAGGCCTTGGAACTTACTTCGGAGGGTGATACGACCAAGGAGGAACAGAAAATATTACAGGGCATCGTATCGTTTGGTAATACGGATACCAAACAGGTAATGCGTCCGCGTATCGATATTTTCGCCCTGGACGAGGAGATGAAGTTTCCCGAAGTTCTTGAGGAAATAAAGAAGAATGGGTATTCCCGTATTCCTGTTTTTTCGGAACATATGGACAATGTCTTGGGGGTACTTTATGTAAAGGATCTGCTGCCTTATATCGATAGAAAAAATTTTAACTGGGTATCCTTGATACGTGAACCCTATTTTGTGCCGGAAAACAAAAAATTGGATGATCTTTTGCTGGAATTTCAAGATAAAAAAAACCATCTGGCCATTGTAGTGGATGAATATGGGGGTACATCCGGCATTGTGACCTTGGAGGATATCATCGAGGAAATTGTTGGGGATATCAGTGATGAATTTGATGATGAGGATCTGGTTTTTTCCAAATTGGACGACTATAACTATGTTTTTGAGGGCAAGACCACTTTAAAGGATTTTTATCGGGTTATCAAAATATCCGACGAGGAGCTTTTTGAGGAGAACAAGGGAGAATCTGAGACCATTGCCGGCTTTGTATTGGAAATAGCGGGAAGTTTTCCCAAGAAAGGGGAAAAGGTTCTTTTTAAGGAATACCAATTTGTGGTCGAAAGCTTGGATAAAAAACGCTTGAAACAAATAAAAGTTACGCTTCCCCATGAGAAATAAATTTGGCTTTTTGGCTTTCATAATGGTTCTCTTGAGTATGGGTTGCAAGGAGAATGTTATTCCCAAACCCAAGGCCATGTTGCGATTGGAGTATCCGGATCTTAAAACGGAGAATTTGGAAACAAAGAATTTTCAATTCCAATACAATACTATGGCCCGATTGAAAAATGAAGGGGACAATTCACTTACGCTGGATTATCCCGGCATTAAAGGCTCCATTTTCATCACCTATAAGGAGGTAAATGACAATTTGGAGAAGTTACTTTCAGACGCCCAAAAACTATCCTATGAACATGTAGTGAAGGCAGATGGTATAGAGGCCAGTGAATTCCTGAATCCCGAAGAGCAGGTTTTTGGGATGTTCTATGAAGTTAGCGGCAATGCAGCCTCCCAAGCCCAGTTTTATGTTACGGACAGTACCTCGCATTTTGTCACCGGATCGCTCTATTTCTATGCCAAACCCAACTATGATTCCATTTATCCCGCAGCGGCCTATCTGCAAAAGGATATTCGCAGAATCATGGAAACTTTAAGATGGAAGCAGCGGCCCTAAAGGTCAAAACCGGCCTGCACACTTTTTCTGACTACTATTTGGGTAGGATTAGTCCTTACTTTTTTAATATCGCTTCCGCACGTTCTATACTGGAATTGATTTCCTCTCGAAGGGCCTTTACCTTTACTTCCTCCTCATCCAACCATTTTTGCTTTTGTTCCGTAAGTGCTTTTCCGTTGAGGATTTCATCGGAATCAAAACGATCTCCAAAACCCCTCATCCAGTCCATCATGCTTTGATGCGAAGCCTGTAGGTTCTTCATTGCCTTTCCGTATTCCATCCCCATTTCCGTGGAATCCACTTTAGGTTTTAACTCCGCTACCAACTTACTGATGGAACCCATTTTGGGCATGACCTCGTCATGAATGCCCATGACTTTTTCCATCTGATCGGTATTTGGATTCGTTGTTGCTTTTTTATCCTCTTTGCAGGATGCCGCAGCTATTAAAACTGCCAATAGAAAAATTACTTTTCTCATTTTTTGTTTTTTACAAATATAAACCATTCCCATCACGGAGATAGCAAGTTTGCCTTGATAGAAATGGTCTAAATCATTAGTTTGATTTTTAATTATTTGAATGCATACTGCACTCCGAAGGTCATCATTTCCCTGTTCTTCAATTGTATCCCGTTCAGATCTTGGTATAAGGGAAAAGCGAATTCAAAACCGACCCTAAGGTTTTTTAACAGACCATTCGGCAAATAGGTGTTAAACCCTATCCCGGAGTTCAAATAGTTTCCTCCGGAATTATCGGTATCGGCGGTTATGACCATCATGGGGTTCAAATTGGGATCTATGCCCTCTATTTCACCGACCAACACCCCTTCCAAGCGAAAAGAAAAACTTAGCCAATCGGTCGCTTTGGCAGCCAACCAATTGTTTAGGCTATAGCGGTTTCCATAACGGTAGTCCCTATCGTTTTTCCCAAAACGGAAAATACCTCGCAATTGGCCTCCATAGGATAGAATGTTTCCCTGGCACAAATAGGTCAATGCCAAATTGGTGTCAAAAGTACCGCTTCCGATTTGCATGGGATAGGGCAGTTCCACCTCATTGGGTGAAGATGCGGGCGTAACATCACTTTCCGTGATGCTTCCGGTCGGAATTGAAAATCCTACTTGTGCATGCATCGTCTGCCTGTTTTTGTTGAAGAACTTGTAGAGTCCGGAAATTTGGATGTCGCCCAATCCCGAAGCTTCGGTAGTGAACGTGCCGCCCATGCGGGTTATATGGTCCATTTCCATGGACAGGTAATTGAACATGGCCATTAGCGTAAGTTTGTCACTTGGGGCAAACATGGCACCTAGCATGTGCATGTTCATCGGCATTTGGGTAGGGGTCACCATATAATTGACCAGGGCATCATCAAAAGAGGCATCATCGCTCCCCTGCTTTAAATCCTCCATGTTCATATACATGTATCGGTAGCTGAACATCCATTCGCCTTTACCATGCATATGGTCTCCCATTACCGAAATAGGGGCGTGTCCATCTGGTCTGCCTGCAGACCATTTTTCGTTGTTCGTACTATTCGTTTCTTGAGCGCAAAGCATCATAGTTGCCATTGTTAAAATGGCAGATATATATAGTTTCACTTATGTGTTTTTTGAATTTTTAGAAATAGATGGTTGGCAGGTCCTTTACCTTCGATTAGACTTGAACCTGCAAAAAAAAAAATTAAACGCTTAAGCTAGGTGGACGAAAGCTGGAGTCGCTATATAGAAAGCTGTAGTTATTACTATATTGAAGGACTGAGGCACTTTTGGTGATTCCCGTCTTTTGCCTAGGGATCGCGAGAACATCAATAAAACCGATGGGATATTCCTCCATCGCTATTTTTGGGAGATTTTGTTTTTTCTCCTCGTTCTGTTCACTCAGTCTTTGCATCAGGTAGCACTTTCCATTGCAATGCAATTCTACTTTATCCTTGTTGATACAGAGAAATTCGGCAATGTAGTCTTGATCTACTACATATTCAAACAAAGGAAATACAGGGCGAAGCATGGCCAAGACGTAGAGAAAAACAAAAAATGACGCCCAAAAAGCTTTCAATTCCATTGGTTTTTGCAAAGTTAGGTGAAGAAATAGTTTTGAACCGTTTTTTGTCTAAAAATTCATGAAAAGGGTCTTTGATTTTTTTGGCTTGTAACTGTAACAAATGGTTCTACCTCTAGTCTCTAATATATCGGAAGACAACAACAATAAAATCTACTAAAATGAAAAAAAATACTTTTTACACTTTGATCCTGACTTTTCTGACCTTTGGCGTGCTTCATGTGGATGCCCAGACCAAGACCCTGCGGGTAGACTCATTTGATAAGATTATCCTTAGCCCCTATATCAGTGCGACATTGGTAGAAGGAGATAAGGAATCCGTGTATTTCGAATATGCCAACGTATCCGAAGATGAAATCAACGTGGAGGTCGAAGGCAAAACCCTGCGGATCTATCTGGATGGTGCCAAAACGTTGGATAGAAATGAAAAGGTAAGAGGTAACGGTTACAATATGAGCAGGGCTTACTATGAAGGAGCCGAGGTAAAGGCGATTATCACCTATAAAAGTCTGCGAACCTTATCCGTTAGGGGTGAAGAAGTCATACGTTGTAAAAGCACTTTGGATCAAAGGGACTTTACCTTACGCATTTATGGGGAATCACAGGTTTACCTTTCCGAGGTTAATTTGGACAAGCTCAAAGTCACTATTTACGGACAAAGCTATTTCGAAGTTCAAAAAGGAACCGTTGGATATCAAAAATTTACGGCCTATGGCGAAAGTAAGGTGAACACCTTGGCAATTGACAATGCGGACACTAAAATATTGGCCTATGGTGAGAGCGATTTTAGGGTAAACGTAGCCGATAGACTTAAGGTTACCTGTTACGGGGAAACCCATGTTACTTATGAAGGCAGTCCAAAAATAGATAGGGGCATCGTAATTGGTGAGGCTACTATTCGCAAGATTGGTTAGTGTTTATTTAATTGAGGGTGCACGGAAAGGATTTAAATCCTTTCCGTGCTTGTTTTTTATTCGAAATCCGCGTCGGAGACCCCCTCGTTCACTTTTATTTCCTGTACCAAGAACTCCATACTCTGTGGCCCCATGGATTGGGTCAATTTAAAAGGGAACTGTATGCCGGATACTTCCTTGTAATCGTCATAGATCAAAACCTGTTGCATTTGCTGTCCCTGCATTTCCGTGGTATTGACTTCTTGTAACTTAAGGCCACTTTCCATATCATAGAAAATCGATTTTTCATCGGATATTCTCAGTTTATAGGCTTTCTTGCCTTCAACAGTTTCGATACCCTCCAGTAAAAGATCGTTGTCTAAGTAGTTGAGCTCCGGAAATGGGGCGGATTCCTCCCTTGCCTTTTTCAATTCCTCTTCGCCCAAATCCTTGCGTTGACCCTGCATTACCATATAACCCATATTCCCATCCAGAACCTGCTTGTTTACGGAATTGCCCATCACCTTAAAATCTTGCATAAACTGATTGTTGGCGGTTTTTTTCAGTTCTAGGGTCAATTTTGTACCCTGCATTTCGGTCTCTGCCACTATGGCGTAGGATTGTACCCCTTCCAGTTTTTCCTTGCCGCCTAGGGCATTGAGGTATTTATGGATAACATCTTTGGCCGTAACGTCCTCTGGTATTTCGGCACTATAATCCGGTTTTTCCGTTGCGTTTGCATATTTGTCAAAATACCTCACGGGAATGTTCTTTCCATTGAAGGGGATCTTTTCCAAATTCTCCGCGACCTCACTTCCCTTTCCGGTAACTACGATACGGAAATTGTTCAAGGCTATGAATTTTTGGGCGGCCTCCTGGATTTGCTCCGCGGTTACCGCATTGATTTTTTCCAGATAGGTTGTGTAGAAATCCTCCGGTAGATTTTCTGTAAGGATATTAAGGGCGTAACGTGCAATGGTTTCCGGTCGTTCCAAGGCCATAACAAATTCCCCTACATATTCGGCTTTGGAGATTTCGATTTCCTCGGCATCCACCTTTTCATTTCTGATTCGTTTTAATTGATCCAGAAATACCGTTACGGCGCTGTCCGTAACTACATTTCGCACACTTGCCCCGGCGCGAAAGCGAGAGACATATTTATCCGCCCCGATACTTGATCTTGCACCATAGGTATATCCCTTATCCTCACGAAGACTGGCATTGAGATAGCTGCGCATACCACCGCCCAAAACATTGTTGGCCAATAACGAGGGAAAGTAGTCTTCGTCCCCCATTTTTAAATCTATGACATTCTGTACGGCAATTTCGGATTGTACCGCATTGGGCATATCCACAAAATTTATTTGGGTGTACTGTACATTTTTTGGTTCGGCGAGTGTAAAAACCGGTGGACTGGCCTTTCGCCATAACTGAAAAAGTTCAGTGACTTTTTCCTTTGTTTTTTCGAAATCTACATCACCTATGATGGCCAGATAGGCATTTTTGGGAACAAAATAGTTACGGTAATTGGATGCCACTTGCTCCAGGGTAACCCGCTTTATACTTTCTTGAGTGACAAATTCCCCGTACGGATGGTTCACCCCATATGCTAATGCACTTTCTACTCTTCTAGCTGCTGTGGCTACACTTTTTTCCCCGGATTTAAGGGCGTCCAAAAGAATGTTACGTTCCTTTTCCAATTCTTCCACTGTAAAATTGGGATTAAGTGCCGCATCTGCAAGTAGCTCCAGAATACGGTCTGCATATTTGGACAGGCCGGAAGCGGAAGCACCGCTAGAACTGAAGTTTATGGTCGCGCCCATGTAGTCCACTTCTTCGTTATAGGTATCCTTATCGATATTTGTAGAACCCTTGCCCAGCAAGCTGCCCGTTAACTGACTTACCCCGGCTATTTCACCTTCTACATAAGGAGGATTATCTATGGCCAGCGTATAGGAAACCCTAGGAAGCTTATGGTTTTCTACCACGATAACCTGCAGACCGTTGTCCAGCTTAAAAGTTTGGGGAACCCCTAAATTGATTTCGGGAATAGGCCCTATCTTTGGTTCCTTGCTTCTGTCCAGTTGCGCCGTTAGGGCACATGTAATCAATAAAAAGAGTGATAAAATCGATTTTTTCATCTTATTGGTTTTCCGTTTTCGGTAAATACTCCAGTAACAAGCGTTGATTTGAGCCCAGGTATTTTTTGGCAATGTCCCTAATCTCTTCCCGGGTTATGGAACGGTACAAGTCTATTTCTGTATTTATAAGGTTAGTATCCCCATAGAGCAGATAATAATTGGCCAAGGAAGCTGCAACTCCCTCAAGGGTAGCGTTGGAGTTCACAAATTGATTTTCAAACTGGTTCAATAGTTTTTGATGGTCCTTTTCCGAAATGAGCTCTGTCTGCAATTTTTGAATCTCCTCGTCAAATTCCACGACCAAGGCGTCCAAAGGGGTTTCCCCCAAAGGAAGGGCCAGAATGGCATAAATACCGTAGTCTTCCTGGCTTAAGTTTACCGCCTGTACGGCAAGGGCCATTTTTTTGTCATCGACCAGTTTTTTATACAATTTGGAACTGTTCCCATTGCTTAGATAAGTGGATATCATATCCAACACCCTGGCATCCCTTGTCGTAAAGGAAGGTGTTCTATAACAGGCCACTATTGCCGGAATTTGGATATTGGCATCATAGGCCGTTGCCTTAAATTCCTGTGTAATCGATTTTTCCTTGGGGAAACTGCGCTCAATTTTAGCGCCCTTGGGAATAGGCCCAAAATAGTCCTGGATCATTTTTTTCGTTGATGGGATATCAATATCGCCAGCTACGATCAAGGCGGCATTGTTCGGGATATAGAATTTGTTGTTAAAAGCGATAAACTCTTCCAGGGTGGCCGCGTCCAGATGCTCCATGGAACCGATGGTAGTCCAACGGTAGGGATGCTCTACAAAAAGGTTTTTCTTTATCTCCGTAAGTAAATTTCCATAAGGACGGTTATCCACACGTAATCTTTTCTCCTCTTTCACCACTTCGTTCTGGGTGTCCACGCCCACCTGTTCGATTACGGGGTGCAACAGCCGTTCGGATTCCAGCCAAAGGCCCGTTTCCAGGGCATTGGAAGGGAAAACTTCATAATAGTAGGTACGGTCATCATTAGTGGTGGCATTATTTCTTCCTCCTTTGGAAGAAACTATTTTATCCCATTCCCCGCGGCCGATGTTTTTGGTTCCTTCAAAAAGAAGATGTTCAAAAAAGTGTGCAAATCCCGTACGTTCAGGGTCTTCGTCCTTTGCGCCCACATGATAGGCCATTGAGGTCACAACAATAGGTGCCGTGTTATCCTGATGAAGGATTACGTGCAATCCATTGTCGAGGTCGTATTCTTCAAAAGCAACCTCCTGGGCACCAATGCTTGCAACATGCATGAGGGAAACAAGTAAAAAGAAGGGTATTTTTTTCATAATCAGGTGGGTTAGATCTGTACGTCCTTTGAAATAAGTAGTAATCGGGTACTAATTGTTACACGAATATAATTTTTTTGAGGAATTGAATAAGATCCCGGCTAGGCTTTAACAAGAATTTCTATCATATTTTGTACTTTTAAGTAATTATACATCAACATAAAGCTATTGGAAATGAAGGAGTTTGCCTTGCCCATACGATTTGGTGTGGCCACAAGTGGTTGCCTTATTGCCTATTTCCTTATGCTTTCGCTATTCAATTTGCATATCAATGTATTTTATAGTCTTTTCAATGGTGTAATTACCGGTTTTGGAATTTACGAGGCCATTAAATTTTTTAGGTTAAAGGATAAGGAGGGATTCAATTATGGAAAAGGATTTACGGCAGGTTTGATTACGGGGGGCGTGGCTACCTTAATTTTCACCTTGTTTTTCGCCTTGTATTCCACTGAACTCAACATCGAATTTTTGAACGAGCTTTCTACCGTTTGGGCCAAAGATTATCACAATTTTGAGGGGATAGTTTTCCTTACGGTCGCCGTCATGGGTTTTGCGACTTCCTTGGTGCTAACACTTTCTTTTATGCAGCTTTTTAAGACGAGCAACAATCCGAAAAACAAATCGGTTTAAAAACTCCTTAAAATCACTTGTGGATTAGTGAATTACCCCTATATTTGCACCCGCCTATGAAAAAAATCCATGAGGTTTTATGGCGGAGAAATCCTAACGGAGGATTATAAATTAAAATCAATATACACGCTATGTACGCAATTGTAGAGATGGCAGGGCAGCAATTTAAAGTTGCGAAAGACCAAAAAGTGTATGTTCACCGTTTACAGACGGAAGAAGGTAAAAAGGTAACTTTTAACAATGTACTTCTTTTGGATGACGGCAAGAATGTAACTATTGGCGCCCCGGCTATAGACGGAGCCGCTGTTGAGGCCAAAGTCGTGAAGCACCTTAGAGGTGACAAAGTGATTGTCTTTAAGAAGAAAAGACGCAAGGGATATCGTAAGAAAAACGGTCATAGACAATTCCTTACGGAAATCGTTGTAGAAGGCATTATTGCCAAAGGGGCCAAAAAAGCCGCTCCGGAAAAGGCAAAAGAGGAAAAGCCTGTCGCCAAAAAGGCCGAAGCAAAAAAAGAAGCTCCAAAGGCCGCTCCGGTAAAAGAAGTCGCTAAGCCCAAGGCAGAACCCAAAGCGGTGGAGGATTTAAGCAAGAAAACCGTGGCCGAACTAAAGGAAATGGCAAAAGCCAAGGATATTACGGGCTATTCCTCAATGAAAAAAGCCGAATTGATTGCGGCATTGGAAAAATAGAGAACGAACGAAAAACGATAGATCATGGCACATAAAAAAGGTGTAGGTAGTTCAAAAAATGGTAGGGAATCAGAATCGAAACGCTTAGGCGTAAAGATTTTCGGTGGCCAAGCTGCCGTTGCGGGAAACATCATCGTTAGACAACGGGGTACCAAACACAACCCTGGCGAGAATGTGTATGCCGGCAAGGATCATACCCTACATGCCAAAGTAGATGGTTTGGTAAAGTTTGAAAAGAAAGCCGGTGGAAAATCCTATGTTTCCATTGAGCCGTTTGAGGCTTAGAAATCTTTCCGAAAATATTGGATGAACCCTCACTGAGAAGTGGGGGTTTTTTATTTTAAAGTTTTCATAACCCTATCATAATGCAATAGTAATTGTAAATGATATACTTCGGCTTTTAAAAGCTTTTTAATGACCCCGACCCTGCGTAATTTTTTTCGCTTTTCCCTGCTATTGGCTTCCATAGCCATTTGCAGGGGTCAAATGGAAGAAGGCTCACCCTCTTTCGATAGACGAATGGATTCTACCTTTTTTAGGCTTAAGGCGAATTTGGAAAAGGTAAAACTACAATCTTCTCCGAGAAAGGTTGCCTTGGGCCATCTTGAACTTGGGGAATTTTATAGCAAAACCGGATTGTATTCCGAAGCTGTGGACCAATACAACAAGGCCATCGAATTTGTTGATTCCAATACGAACGACACCTTGTATGCTATCCTTAATAATAGTATAGGAAAAGTGCATCTTTCCTTAAATAAGTTCGAAATGGCCAAACAGTTCTTTGATGAGGGCCTTCGAAGTTCCGATAATTTGGGCTATATCCAAGGGCAAGCCGTTTCAAAAGGCCTAATTGGTTCATGCTATGAAAAACAAGGAGAGTATTTGCAGGCATTGAACTACCAAAAGGAAAGCTTGGCATTATTTGTAAAGTTGGAAAATGATAACGGCATATCAATGGTGAACGAAAATATCGGTAGCATATATGAGGATTTGGGCCAGTATGACCGAGCCTACGAGTATTTTGCCAAATCCTACGGATATTTAAAGGACAAAGGCTCCCGGGAAGAGGCCAACTTGCTTAATAACTTGGGAGACATATATCGAAAGCAGGGGAACTATGACCAATCTATTGATTATACGCAAAAAGCACTTTTGGTGGCGGATGGAATCCATGACTACCATCAACTGGAAAGTGCCAACAAGGATCTGTCCAAAGCCTATGCGTTGATCGGGAAATACAAGGAGGCACATAAGCATCTTATGGAAGCCGAAAAGTATAACAAAGCATGGCTTCAGGCACACAATACCAATCAGCTCAACGTTTTACAGACCATTTATGAAACCAACAAAAAGGAAACGGAGATCCAGCTATTAAAAGAACAGAACAAGGTAAACCGGGCCAATCAAAACCTACTATGGGTAGCCCTTTTTGCCATAGCGGCCATTTTGACCATCCTTTATAGCTATATGGGGAGAAAACGAAAGGCCAAATTGAAGTTACAGGAATATAGACAACGTACGCTAAAGGCGGAATTGGAAAAAAAGGAATATGAAGAAAAGAACTTGCAACGGGAGATTAAATTGAAGACCGCGGCACTCTCGAGATATAGCCTGCATTTATCCCAAAAGAACAAAATCCTGCTCGATTTGTCCAATACCCTAAGGAACATTGCATCCCGGAAAAACATGGATTCCAGTATCAAGATAAAGGATTTGGCCAAGGAAATCGACTTTAATCTACAACAAGAGCACGAATGGGACGAGTTCATGAATTTCTTTAAGGAGATTCATCCAGACTTTATCAAAAAACTTTCCGCACTTTCAGAAAGCAACCTTTCCCCGGCCGAAATGCGACTGGGCATGTTGTTGCGATTGAACCTTACCTCAAAGGAGATTGCTTCTATCCTAAGGGTCACTCCGGATAGTGTTCGGGTTGCCCGATATCGCCTACGTAAAAAGTTGCCGATAGATCAAAAGGAAGAGCTGGTGAATTTCATGGTCGATCTTTGATTTTACTTTCTTGTTTTGGCAATGGTTATTGTAATGTAAATTAATTATGATTGTTGCCTTCTTGTTTACCCCGATGATTCGTTTTGTTTCCCTTTTGTTGCCCTTTAAAACATGCGCTAACCACTTGATCGCTATAGCTTTGGATTAAAACTTAATTCAAGAAATCATGAAGGCGAACAACTTGTTAAAACTACTTTTTGTAACGCTATTTGTCTTTTTGGGAGTAGCGAAAAGCATGGCACAATCCGGGAATATTCAGGGTACAATTTCCGACGAAAACGGTATTTATGTATCTGGTGCCAACATTTTTATAGCAGTATTGAACAAGGGAACCGTATCTGATTTTGACGGAAGATTTACCCTTGTGGATGTTCCGGAAGGAAATTACAATGTACAGATTACCTATATCGGATATGCCGATATTGACCAAGAGGTTACGGTCACCGGTGGTGAAACGGCGAGTATCATAGTGGAACTGACCCCCACCAACTATCAATTGGACGAGGTGGAAGTGGCCGCACAGGGGCTTAGTGGCCAGGCCAAAGCCTTGAACACCCAACGGACCAACCTGAATATTACCAATGTGGTTTCCACGGATCAGATTGGGAAATTTCCGGATGCCAATATCGGAGACGCCGTTAAGCGTATTCCGGGAATTACCATGCAAGTGGATCAAGGTGAGGCCAGGGACGTTATTGTTAGGGGACTCTCGCCACAGCTTAATTCCGTGACCCTCAACGGCAGCCGTATCCCCTCCGCTGAAGGCGATAACCGAAATATACAGATGGATTTAATACCATCGGATATGATCCAGACCATAGAGGTAAACAAAGCAGTTACCCCGGATATGGATGGTGATGCCCTTGGAGGTTCCATAAACTTGGTAACACGTAGCGCCCCTCAAGGGTTTCGACTTTCCACCACCTTGGGCTCGGGGATCAATTTTATTACCAATACAAGGAACCTCAACGGCTCTTTCCTTTTGGGTGACCGCAGCAAGAACGGCAAGTTTGGATGGATGTTAGGTGCTGTGATCCAGGATAACGATTTTGGATCGGATAATGTTGAGGCGGAATGGGACAATGAATTTGCCTTTACCAATGCTGCGGATGAGGAAGAGGAAATAGATGTAAACCCGTATACCAACGTTTTTGAACAACGTACCTATTTGGTACAACGGGTACGACGCAGTTTTTCCGTTAATCTGGATTACCAGTTCGATTCGAATAACTCCATTTACCTAAAGACCATGTACAACTGGAGGGATGATCGGGAAAACCGTTATGTAGTCGCCACGGAGTTATTGGATTGGGATGAGGTTCCGGAAGGCGATTTCACCCTGACCAACAATACCCCTACCCGCTTCCCCGCCGAAGTAGCGCGGGAGACCAAAGGGGGTATTGATGATGACCGCAATAAAAATACCCGATTGGAAGACCAACGGATGCAAAACTATACGCTGGGTGGAAATCATTTATGGGGCAAGGCCAAGATCGACTGGTTGGCCTCCTACGCCAAGGCCTCCGAGGAACGCTTGGACGAACGCTATGCACAATATACAACGGAGTATATCGTCAATAATGATAATACCGATCCTGAATTCCCCATTATGACCGCAGAGGATCCTGCGAACACCAACGATACATCCATTTTTGAGTTTGATGAGATTACCAATGAGACCCAATATACCGATGAGGACGACATCAACCTTTTTCTCAATGTAGAGTTGCCCGCGGATATCTTTGGTAAAGGTGACGGAACCCTAAAGTTTGGCGCTAGGGGAAGGTTTAAGAACAAGACCCGCGACAATAACTTCTTTTCGTACGATGATCTGGGAGATACTTTTGAATTCATGTCCGACATTCCGGTGGTCAACAAAACGGATCCCGATTTTTTGGCTGGGGGACAATACGCCGCTGGCCTCTACCCCGATCCGGTGTGGCTGGGCCGTTTGGATTTGAACGAAGATAACGGTACATCGGTTGAGGAAGAGTTCTTGCCCGGTAATTTCGATATTCGTGAGGATGTTATAGCGGGCTATGTAATGATGAACCAAAAACTGTCCGATAAATTAAGTGTTTTGGCCGGGGTCCGTGTAGAGAACACCCAACTGGAGTCCGATGGATTTCGTGTTACCTTTATCGAGGACAACGTAATTTCGGAAGAAGTAAGTGGGGACAATTCATATACCAATGTTTTACCCGGCGTTCATTTTAAGTATGATTTTACCGATAATACCATTTTACGGTTGGCCTGGAGCAATACCTTGGCACGCCCTAATTATGAGGACCTTATTCCCAGGGCCGAAATTATAAATGCGGACGATGAGATTGTCCTTGGCAATGAAGATTTGGATCCTACCACCTCCATGAATTTCGATTTGATGGCGGAGCACTATTTGGAGAGTATTGGGATAATTTCCGGAGGATTGTTCTACAAGAGCATTGACGATTTTATTTATACGTTTATTTCCGAGGCACCGGACGATTCTTTTGGGCCTGGAACGGAAGGTTTTGATGTTTTTCAACCCTTAAACGGGGATCAAGCCTCTATTTTTGGCGTAGAGTTCTCATTTCAACGCCAGTTGGACTTCTTGCCCGGATTTGCTCGGAACTTCAATATCTTTTTAAACTACACCCACCTCACTTCAAGTGCGGACGGTATCCGTAATGAAGATGGGGATGAACGTACCGATATGGATCTGCCCAATACGGCACCCAACATGTTCAATGCCTCCCTGGGTTATGCCGGAAAACGCTTTAGCGCCCGGCTGTCCGCTAATTTCTCCGATTCTTATGTAGATGAATTAGGCGGGAACGCTTTTGAGGATCGCTACTATGACCAGCAATTTTTTCTGGATTTTAATTCCAGTTATGCCTTCAACAACAGATTACGGATCTACGCAGATCTGAACAATATAACCAACCAGCCCTTGCGTTTTTTCCAAGGGGTAAGTGAACGTACCCAACAAGTAGAGTACTACGGACTACGATTTACTTTTGGATTAAAGTATGACTTGTTCAAGAAATAACCCTTTCCAAACAAAACAGCAATAGATAAAGGCCGCCTTTAAGGGCGGTCTTTGACCAATCTCAATTTTACAAGGAATGAAAAGCATTTTATACATACTTCCCTATCTGTTGGTAGTTGCCTGTAACCGAAGCAGCCTACCTCCCATAAAACCGGATGTGATTACCGAAAAGGCCATAAACGATACGGATGATCCTGCAATTTGGATCAACCCGGAAGATGCTTCAAAAAGTATTGTTTTTGGAACGGACAAGGAAACGAATGGGGCCATATATGCCTACGACCTGAATGGAAAAATCATTGAAGAAAAGACCATCCGCAATATTCGTAGACCGAATAATGTGGACGTGGAATATGGATTCCGGTTGAACGATTCCACAGAGGTGGATATTCTGGTTTTTACGGAAAGGGAAAAGCAACAAATCCGTTTGTTTTCCATACCGGATATGAAGCCCCTGGACGGGGATGGGTTCCCCGTTTTTGAAGATGAATCTGATTTTGAGCGCAAACTGCCCATGGGCATTGGACTCTACAAGTCCCCAAAGGACTCCGTTGTGTATGCCATTGTCGGAAGGAAAACAGGGCCGACCGATAATTATCTCTACCAATATGAATTGTTAGCGGACAGTATAGGGGTAACAATCAATTTGGTACGGAAGTTCGGAAAGTTCAGCGGGCAAAAGGAAATTGAGGCCATTGCCGTGGACGATGAAAATGGATTTGTCTACTATTCGGACGAAGGAGTGTGCATTCGTAAGTATTATGCGGAACCTAATGAGGGCGATGATGAACTACATTGTTTTGGGGGGGAATATTTTTTGGAGGACATTGAAGGTATAGCCTTGGCCACCTATGCCAATGGAGAGGGTTACCTCATTGTTTCCAACCAGCAACAGGGGGAGTTCAACATTTTCTCTAGAAAGGACAACACCTTCATAAAAGCGGTGAATCTGACTACGGTGGCAACGGATGGTTGTGACGTAGTAACCGTACCTTTGAATGCTACTTTCCCAAACGGACTTTTTGTGGCTATGAACGAGGAAAGGGATTTTTACTTTTATGATTTGGGGCGATTAATTGACAAATGACCATTTCCATGCTTTTTTAAGGTTTGATGTTTTGTCATCCCACCCATTACCAGTTTCATGATTTGTATTTTCCCCCAACGGGGTACCGTCCGTAATCCGAATATCAAGATTTTGGTGAGCCGACCGGGAAAAACCGTTGATTTTCTGCCCAAAGCTTTTAAGATGGGGATTCCAATATCCGAAGGTTTCAAGGCATTTCCCAGTTCCATACGCGCCACGGCGGCAAATCCACTGTTTACAGGTCCGGGAGCCGCGGCAAGTACATCAACATTATAAGGTTTTAATTCATAGTGGAGCCCTTCGCCAATAGATTGTACGTAAGCTTTAGTAGCGGCATAATGGGCTGCGTTGGGGACACCTTGGAAACCGACAATGGAACTCATCAAGATAATGCCCCCCTTCTTTTGTTCCGCGAATCTGCGGGCAAAATAATGGGTAAGCATCAATAAAGCCAACGCGTTCACTTTTAGCATTTGCGTTTCCTGCTCCAATGGGGAATGAACAAATTGTCCGGAAGTTCCAAATCCGGCAGAGGCCACAAAAAGCCCTATGGGCAGCTCACATACCTTTTCTATTAAGGAATAAATACCCGCAGTGGATGCTATATCGGCTATTATGACTTCTGCGATTATTTTGTATTTTTCTTCCAATGCATCACCAAAATCCCGGAGTACTTCTCCGTTCCTTCCTGTGAGTACCATATTTAATCCGGCTTCTGCAAGTCTTTCCGCAAGTTCTTTCCCAATACCGGAAGAGGCCCCGGTCACCAAAGCCCATGGGCCGTATCTATCGATTAAACGCTGTTTTAAATGATTTGAAAATCGCATCTGTTTACTTTTTTTAGAATTGAAATTTGTACCCGAAATCAGGAAAGAAACCAATTTGATCCACTTGGTCAACCTGATTGGTCAAACGATTGTACCTACGCACAAAAATGTTCTCGTTGGCCGTCACATTTTGAAGATCAAAATAGAATTGATGGGAGCTCTTTTTGTCTCGGCTATTGATTTTTAGACCAAACTTTACGTCCCAGCGAAAGTAACCGTCGTACTGCTCACTGAAGGCCCTATCCTCTTGAAGGATTTCAAAACCGGCCTGCTGTGAGGCTTCCAGGTCCACCGGTGTAAAATAACGGCTTCCAGAGGTCGTTAATCTCGTATCCACGAACCATACATTTTTTCCCGAGGGCCCTGTCTTGAATTCCTTTCCTGCCAGCAAATTGACTACGTACCCATTGTTGAACGGGGTGTTACGTTCAATACCATCACTACCTTCATATTTACTATCAAAGAATGAACCCGTCAGTAGCCCGTAGTAGCCCCTACTAAAGAATTTCTCCAAAGTCAGTTCAATACCTTGGTTAAAGCCTGTACCATCATTGACCAAGGATACACGGTCATTTTCAAATCCGAAATCCGCCCCTTCCGTTAGGGTAGAATAACTCGATGGGAAGGCCTCTACCGCCGCCTTTTCGATATCCTGGTAATAGACCTCTACTTTTGCCCGCCAGCTATCGGACAACTTTACATTGTAGCCCAATACATAATGGCTGCTTTGTACATAGTCCAAATCTCTATTGGTCTGTACCAGTTCCCCGCCTACATTCTCGTTTAGAAAAAGCAAGGGCAAGGGAACGGGCTGGTGATGTAGCCCATACCCCAAATTGATATTGTGGCGGGGAAGAAAATTATAATTGACCGCCGCCCGGGGCGCCACAACAAATTGTTCGTTCAATGTACTATATTGGGAATGTAACCCGGCATTCAAGGTCAATTTTTCCGTAAGCCGAAGTTGTCCTTGAAGATATGGTTGCAGGATACTTAAATTTTCGTCGATATCCCTAAAATTTACCAGATCTGGGTCACCGTCACCATCATTGTCCGCTTGTTCGTTTCTGTCCAAAAGCAAACTTTCTATTCTATAATTTTCCACTAGGATTCCGGTACGTAAGGTTAGTTTGTTGGTCACTTTTGAATTGAACAGGGTCGAAAACGTAAGTCTCGTCTCGGTGTTATCCGCTTCGGTATAACGGATAAGGCGTTCTTGGGGCGTATTTTTTTCAATAAATCGGTCTACCGCAAAATCGTTGCCCGAATAAGAACCTGATACAATAGTCCGGAGAAAGGAGCTATTCCCCAGACTCAAACGGTGCTTTAATCCCACGACCCCGAAACGGGATTCTACAAAGGTGTTTTCATCCTCGGCCGCAAAGAGGTCGTCCTCATCGATATCGTCTCCCAAAAACTCGATATCGGAATTCCCGATAATGCCAAAAAGTGAGAAATTACCGAGATTTCCCCTGCCAAAATCGAGATTGAACGAAACATCATTGTAGTTGGGCGTAGCTGCCGTTCCCCCGGCACCTATGCCCAATAAGCCTACCAAGGAATATCGTGCGGCTATCAAAAAGGAACCATTGTTATTGCCCATGGGTCCTTCTGCCATGGCCTCCACGCCCGTAAAAATTCCGGTCTGTAAGGTATATTCGTAATCATCCGCGTTTCCCTTTCTAAATCCCAGATCAAACACGCCTCCAATCGCATTACCATATTCCGCAGGAAAGGCGGAGGTAATGAAATCGGAATTCTTTAAAAGGTTTGGATTCAGTGCCGAAACGGGCCCTCCGGTGGTACCCAAGGTAGAATAGTGATTAGGACTTGGAATGGGAACACCTTCCAAACGCCAAAGTAAGCCAGTAGGGGAGTTTCCTCGGATCACGATATCGTTACGGCTATCGTCCGGGGCGGAAACCCCGGCAAAGTTAGCCGCCAATCGGCCTACATCACTGCGTCCCCCGGAAAATCGGGTAACTTCCTCCACACCAAACTGTCTTGCGGAAACCGTGGCCAGCTTGTTCAAAGGTTTATCCTTGTTGGTATCCGAGGTCAGTACAACTTCATCCAATTGATTAAAGGATTCCAAAAGGGTAATCGTAAGAAATACATCCTTTCCAGTGGTTACTTCAATATTGGGTATTGTAGTACTTTCATATCCTATGTAACTGATGCGAAGAACTTGTCGCCCTATGGGCACGCTATTTAGGGCAAACCGGCCATCAAAATCAGTAATGACCCCTGTTGCCGTTTCGGTATTCAAGAGTTCTATGGTGGCCCCTTCCAAGGGATTTTCCGACTGTTTGTCCAAAACGATTCCTTTAACGACCCCTACTTGGGCGTACGTGCAGCAAACCAGGAAAAAGAGAAAAATAACAAGAGGTTTTTTCATGACGTTTTTACTTTTTAGGCAAAGATGTCCGAGTGCAGGTACCGAACCCTAACCAAACTTGGCATATTGCGATTTTTTCATTTGTAGGGTCGAATACGTATTTGAATCGAAAAAGGGTCTTTTACATGGCCATTTTACGGCTCAAATGGAATATATACAGTTCAAGATGAAATTTGACCGTTGTATTTTGGTATAAGTGGTGTTACCAAGGACTTCTGTATCTTTAAAATTGAATTTGTAAGAAAATGTTAGGTAAAAAGGCGATCAGAAAGTTTCTTTTTCGATGGATGGTGGTCAACATCGTCTTTGTTTTGATAAAGACTACCGTTGAGCATAAACAGGGAGGGATGCAGGCTTTTTTTTCATCTTCCAGCCTTTTTTACTATGGTTCGGCCTTCTTGTTTTTTATGGTCACATGGGAGTATAATGACTGGTTGATAAAAAGACAGTTAAGGAAAGGGAAACTTAATCTAAGGAACAGTATACGAATTTTTTTGAAGACCATGGCCCTGCTATTGCCTTTAAGTGCAGTTATATACTACCTGGCACTTTTCCCGCTTCGGGAAATTATAGATATTAGGTGCGAGGACCCATTGTTGCAGTTTAGAGGGGATTTCCTTAGAGCAGGGTTGATAGGTTCAACGGTTATTTTCATAAATCTATTCTATTTTTCCATGAAACAGAAGGAGGAATTGGAAAAACAAATGGAAGACCTAAAACGCGAAATGATGGCTTCGAAATACACCTCGCTAAAGAATCAAATTAGCCCGCATTTCCTCTTTAATAGTCTAAATACGCTTACCTCTTTAATGTACGAAGACCGGGATCTGGCATCTGATTTTGTGACTCGGCTGGCATCAAGTTACCGTTACATTTTGGATAACCGGGAACAAGATTTGGTGAGTCTACAAAAGGAGTTGAATTTTTTGGACGCCTTTGTTTTTATGATGAATGTTCGCCACAAGGATGCCGTAAGTATTAAAACCAGGATTACGATTTCCGTGGAGCACTATTGGATACCGACTTTGTCCCTACAAATGTTGGTGGAGAACTCGTTGAAGCACAATTACTATAGCAAGGAAAAGCCTTTGGAAATCCAGATATCCAACATTGGACATGATGCCTTGGTGGTCAGGAATAACTTAAGAAAAAGAGAGCTTAAGGAAGAGACGACTCAATTGGGATTGAACAATATCAAAAGGCGCTATTCCTATTACACCAATAAACAGGTATTGGTACGGGAGGAAATCGATTTTTTTGAGGTTATTATTCCCTTATTGGACAAGGCTATTCATAAAACGAGCTTAATTTCAATTTCGTAAAATGAAGGCGGTAATCATAGAGGATGAGGAATTTGCCTCTAAAAGATTGGGGCAATTGATAAGGGAACTATCTCCGGAGATAGCTATAGTGGGCAATTTAACTTCCGTAGAGAGTAGCATCTTATGGTTCTCAAAAAATACTTTGCCCGATTTGATTTTTCTGGACATTCAATTGAACGATGGTTATGGTTTCGACGTTTTGGATAAACTGGAAGAGCATCCTCCGGTAATTTTTACCACGGCCTATAACGAATACGCCATTCGGGGCTTTAAATATAATGGAATCGACTATTTGTTGAAGCCTATTGTAAAGAATGAACTTAAAAAGGCATTGGAAAAATTCCGCAAGAATTTGACCAGGAACGGGACATCCTCAACGGAGCATTTGGAGCATCTAAAACAGCTATTCCATAAAGAATATAAGCACCGTTTTATGGTAAAGGTGGGCAACCAGTTTCGCTCTTTCAATGTGGATGAGATCGCCTATTTTAAATCGTACGAAGGGCTTATCCATCTACATACCCATGCCAACCAATCCTACCCTATTGAATATTCCATAGACCAGCTCGAGGAGATTTTAAATCCCATCCAATTCTTTCGGATCAACAGAAAGTTCATGGTTTCTGTAAAGGCGGTAGTTGAAATCCATACCTACTTCAATAGTAGATTGTTGCTGAGGCTATTACCCAAAGAGGAAGGGCAGGTCATTGTTTCCAGGGAGCGGACTACCAAATTTAAGCGATGGTTGGATATGTAGTTTCCCTGGTTCGATTTGTAAATCGATGTTTTAATTTTCTGTTAATCCCAAAAGGTGTGCCTTTTAAAAGAAGTAACTTGCGGCCATAAATACAGCATGGCATATGAGAACATTTAAATTAATTCCCGTAGTATTACTCCTTTTCCTTGTGGGTAATCTTGAAGCCCAGAACAAAAAGGACAAAAAAATCATGAAAGATGCCGTTAAGGCCAAGAAAACGCTCTTAAAGACCAGTCCTGGTCTGGAGTCCTTTTTTGATAACTCCGCCGGTTATGTTATTTTTCCGAATGTAGGCAAAGGAGGCTTCATTATCGGAGGTGCCTCCGGAAATGGGGTCGTCTATGAAGAAGGAGGCAATGCTATAGGCATGGCCGATCTAAAAAAAATAAATGTGGGCTTCCAAGCAGGGGGGCAATCTATAATAGAGGTAATCTTTTTTGAGACCGATGTGGACCTGGACCGATTTAAGGAGGGCAAATTTGCCTTTGAAGCCTCGGCCTCCGCGGTAGCGTTAAAATCCGGTATTGCCGCAAATGCAAAGTATGTGGATGGGGTGGCCGTTTTTGCCTTGCCCAAAGCGGGTCTTATGGCCGATGCTTCCGTAGGAGGGCAAAAATTTGGGTATAGCCCGTTTTAAGCTTTTCTTATCGTTGTTGGACGAGAATGAACCTTCAGCAACCCAATATTGATATATAACCTTAGGGTTCGATTCAACTAAGTTAGTATAGAAAAAGGCCCTTGCAGCAATGCAAGGGCCTTTTTCTTAGCTCTAAAAGCGAGAACTTTCGAGCGGTCTTAAGTCTATCGTCTAATATCTAAAATCTAATATCTATAATATTCCGGCTTAAACGGTCCCTGTACTTCAACCCCGATATATTCCGCTTGATCCGGTTTTAGTTCGGTCAGTTCGGCACCCAAACGAGAAAGGTGCAGGGCTGCCACTTTTTCGTCCAAATGTTTGGGCAGCATATACACTTTGTTTTCGTATTTATCACTATTGTTCCAAAGCTCTATTTGTGCCAGTGTCTGGTTGGTAAAGGAGTTGCTCATCACAAAACTGGGATGCCCTGTCGCACAGCCCAAATTTACCAACCGTCCTTCGGCCAAAACAATAATGTCTTTTCCGTCTAGGGTATACTTATCTACTTGTGGCTTGATCTCATCCTTGGTATTTCCATAGTTTTTGTTCAACCAGGCCATGTCGATTTCATTGTCAAAGTGGCCTATGTTACAAACAATGGCCTTATCCTTCAAAGCTTTAAAATGTTCCGCCCGGATGATGTCCTTGTTGCCTGTTGTGGTAATAACAATATCGGCATTGCCGATTACGGTCTCCAACTTCTTCACTTCAAAACCGTCCATACAGGCCTGTAGGGCACAAATGGGATCAATTTCTGTAACGGTAACAATGGAACCGGCCCCTTTAAAGGACGCGGCCGTGCCTTTACCGACATCTCCATATCCGGCAACAACTACACGTTTTCCTGCCAACATGGTATCCGTTGCCCTGCGTATGGCATCCACGGCGCTTTCGCGACAGCCATATTTATTGTCAAATTTGGATTTGGTAACGGAATCGTTCACATTGATGGCCGGCATGGGCAAAACCCCATTTTTGAAACGTTCGTATAATCGGTGTACCCCGGTAGTGGTCTCCTCGGAAAGCCCTTTGATGCCATCGGTCAATTCAGGATATTGGTCCAGCACCATGTTGGTAAGGTCGCCCCCGTCATCCAAGATCATGTTCAAGGGTTTTCTTTCTTCACCAAAAAAAAGGGTCTGTTCTATACACCAATCAAACTCTTCCTCATTCATACCCTTCCACGCGTAAACGGGTATACCTGTAGCGGCGATGGCTGCAGCGGCATGATCTTGTGTAGAGAAAATATTGCAGGAACTCCACGTAACTTCAGCACCTAAGGCCGCCAAAGTTTCGATCAATACGGCAGTTTGTATGGTCATGTGCAGACATCCCGCGATTCGTGCTCCTTTTAAAGGTTGTTCATCTTTAAACTCTTCCCTAAGGGACATTAGACCCGGCATTTCGGCCTCTGCCAATTCAATCTCCTTCCTTCCCCAATCGGCAAGTGAAATATCCTTTACTTTATAGGGTACGTAAGAAACGATTTTGGTGCTCATACTGATTTTTATTTATTACTTTAGATTAAACAGGAAAACTTCCTTTTTTGCGATTGCAAAGTTACAAATATCCTAAGGAATAGCATGCCTCTGTATAAGACTATACCCATCAACTCATCGATATTGGTTTATATTTGGAAGATCCAGGAATCCGAAGAAGAGCTATCTAAAAGAATCCAGTTGACCCCTCATTGTCAAAAAAGGATAGACGGGATGAAATCCGAATTGCACCGAAGGGGATTTCTAAGTATTCGGCATTTGATGGCGGAGGCAGGATATGTGGATGCTGATCTGTACTATGATACCGCAGGTAAGCCTCACCTCGTGGATGGTAAAAAGATTTCTATCACCCATTCCGGCCATTTTACCGGTATCATTGTCAGTGATACCACGGAGGTAGGGATAGATATCGAAAGGCAAAGGGACAAGATATTGCGCATTGCCCATAAATTTACGCCCATTGAGGAGTATCGGACCATAGCCAATACGGATGCCTTGGTCCGAAAACTCACCATTGTCTGGGGAGCCAAGGAATCCCTCTATAAAATATGTTCTGATCCCGGAATCAGTTTTTTGCATCACATAGATGTTAAGGATTTTTCGTTCGCGGATAATACCACAACTGCCGAAGTTTTGTATCATGGAAATTTATCATACTATGATATCCATTTTTTGGAATTTGAAAACTTTTGCTGCGTATATGCGCTAAAAAGTTGATAAGTTTGCGGTTTATATTTCACTAAACTTTCCTAGCACTGAATTATGCACATTTCCGTAGAGCTTACTTTTTCCCCTTTACAAGATGATTTTGAGAAGCACATCATAAATTTTATTAAAAAGCTAAGGGCCTCTGGGCTTACCATCTTGGAAAATCCGTTAAGTACCCAGGTCTATGGCGACTATGATGCTGTAATGGCGGTACTGCATGCCGAGATAAAGGTGGCTTTTGAGTTGATGGACAAAGGTTTGCTGTATATGAAAATAGTAAAATCCGACCGAAGCGGGTATGAGCCTCATTTTTGATTGGATTTTTTCGCAGTATCAGGACACCCCCACCCATATTGTTGTCCTGGAATTGGTAAGTGCTTTTTTTGCGCTATTAAGCGTTATATACTCCAAACGTGGGAATATATTGGTCTTTCCCACAGGAATAATCGCAACGGGAATAGCGGTATATATTTTATGGATTTATGGTCTCTTGGGAGATATGCTTATCAATGCCTACTATTTTGTCATGAGTATAGTAGGTTGGTTTGCCTGGACAAGAAAAGTGGACGAGACCCACTTTATACCGGTTACCTTAATGACCCCAAGGGAAAAGAGATGGTCGATCCTGCTTTTTATGGCAACCATTGTTTTTGTGGCCATTATCTACTCGGCTATGGACAGGTTTAATACTTGGACAGCATATACAGATATACTTACAACGGCATTTTTTTTCGTAGGGATGTGGCTTATGGCCAAAAAGAAGTTGGAGAATTGGATATATCTGATTATTGGTGACATCATTACCGTTCCACTCTATTTGTACAAAGGACTTATCTTTAGTGCTATACTGTTTTTCATTTTAACCATAATTGCCATTTTCGGATATTTCTCATGGAAGAAAGACTTGAACAAGAGCCCTCGGACATTGTTAAGGTAGTACTGTATGGCCCTGAATCTACTGGAAAGACAACTATGTCGGAACAGTTGGCAAGACACTACAATACCGTATGGGTGCCCGAATATGCACGGGAATATCTACAGGACAAGTGGAACAATGAGCGCAAGACCTGTGAACCCCACGACTTGTTGCCCATTGCCGAAGGTCAAATGAAGCTTGAAAACGAACTGACCAAAAAAGCGACAAAAGTTCTTCTTTGTGATACGGATTTGTTGGAGACCAAAGTATATTCCGAGGCCTATTATGTTGGGCATTGTAATCCATTGCTCGAAAAGTATGCATTGAAAAACTCGTACCATCTTTATTTCTTGACGTATATCGATGTTCCCTGGGTAGGGGACGACCTCAGGGACAAACCCAATGAACGAGAACGAATGTTTGCTTATTTTAAGGAAACTTTAGAAAAATATAACCGTAATTTTGTGATCCTAAAAGGAGATAGGAAGACACGTTTGTCGACCGCCATACAACATATAGATAATTTATTGGAAAAATGATACGGCTTTCGGAAAAGGACTGGGAACAACTGGAGAACAAGGGAATTACAAAAGAAACTGTAGTAGGTCAAATCGAGACTTTTAAGGAAGGAATTCCTTTTGTCCGGTTGGAAAAAGCAGCTGTAATAGGAGACGGGATTTCCAAGTTTTCCGAAGATCAGCAGACCCGGCTGGTTCGCTATTTTGAGGAGAACGGCAAGGCGCTTAGGCTATTAAAATTTGTGCCTGCCTCCGGGGCGGCTTCCCGGATGTTCAAGGCCTTGTTCAATTTTTTGGATACCTATGACCCTGACCACGAAAGTTTGGAGGACTATTTGGAGCGAACTAAGGATATTGACCTTAAGAAGTTTTCAGAAGGCTTAAAAGACCTTCCGTTTTATGATTTGGTACGGAATAGAATAGCGGAAAAAGCAAATATCAAAGGGAAGGAAATATACGTATTCGTTAAGGAAATGATGTCCGAGAATACCCTTAACTATGGTTTTTACCCCAAAGGGCTTTTGCCATTCCATAATTATGGAGAATATGTGGCTACCCCTTTTGAGGAGCATTTGACGGAAGCCGCCAACTATGCCAAGACCGGGTCTACTGCAAACCTACACTTTACGATTTCCCCACAGCATGAGGAAATGTTCAACAAAGAATTCAGTTCGGTTAAGGAGAGGGTATCCGTTGAGACAAACACTTCCTTTCAGGTCGGATATTCTTATCAAAAGCCTTCTACCGATACCATAGCCGTAGATATGGAAAACAACCCATTTCGTAATACTGATGGTTCGTTGTTGTTCAGACCTGGCGGACATGGGGCATTGATTGAAAATCTGAACGAACAGGATGCCGATATCATATTCATTAAAAATATAGATAACGTGGTTGTTCCAGAAGTCTTGGAGGAAGTATCGGACAGCAAAAAAACATTGGCAGGAGTTTTATTGGAGGTTCAACAAAAGGCATTTGAATATGCGAGATTTTTGGATGGAGACCCACATGAAAAAGAAAAACTAGGTGAAATAAAGGATTTTTTGACCAGCCGGCTAAACGTTCGGTTTTCCGATAATTTTTCAAGCTTGGACACAACAGGGCAGGTTAGGATACTAAAGGACAAAGTAAACCGGCCCATACGCGTTTGCGGGATGGTCAAGAACGAAGGAGAACCTGGAGGAGGCCCGTTCTGGATTCGGGATAGGCATGATACGGTTTCTTTACAGATTGTGGAATCCGCCCAAGTAGACATGAATGACAGTGGGCAGGTAGCCATTTTTAGGAACTCCACTCATTTTAACCCTGTGGATTTAGTCTGTGGGATCAAGGATTATAGAGGAGCAAAATATGATTTGCTGAATTTCATAGACCCCAAACAGGGATTTATTACAGGAAAAACAAAGGAAGGCAGGGAATTAAAAGCCTTGGAACTTCCGGGCCTATGGAACGGTGCCATGGCCTTTTGGAATACCATATTCGTGGAAGTGCCATTGTCTACCTTTAACCCGGTCAAAACAGTAAACGATTTACTAAAACCTTCTCACCAAGTAAGCTAAACCCATTAAATCTTCACTATAAATACAAACATGGAAAATGTGTGTAAATCTTATACACTTTTCTTAAGTTTTTACACACCGCTATACAATTACGCTAAGAAGTAATGTTTTATCAAGACATTGATTTTCAATTAGTTATATCTGTTTTCCTAAAAACCGCCACCTTGGCATTATTTTCCCTTTGGTATGGGCAAGTAACAAAACAAATACAATAATCTAAACACAAGAAAAATGAAAAAAGTAATGTTAGTTGCAGTAATGGCCCTAGGAACCATGACTGCTTTTGCACAAGAAGAGGTAACCGAAGAAGCAACTACAAACTTGGAAGAAGTTGCAACTGAAGCTATTGAGGCCCAAGATGGTTTTAACGAAGTAGCTTTGGAAGAATTACCGGAAGCTATCACCCAAGCTTTGGAAGCTGCACATCCAGGAGCTTCAGTAGTTAAGGCTTACATGAACGAGCAGTCCCAATACAAACTTGAAGTAGCCAAGGAGGACGGTGAGCAAGTTGAGTTGTATGCAGATGCCGAGGGCAACTGGATAGAGATGTAATTTAAGCACGTATTATATCCATAGAGTTAATTAATATATCGCTTAGTTTGGTTTTAAAATCCCTGGCCTCATGGCTAGGGATTTTTGTTAGGTATCCATAAAAGATACCCAAATAAGCCGTTTCCAAATAGGTGTATTAATGCAGCGAAAAGACCAAATCGTTCAAGATCTCAGTTGCACAACGTTCCATACCAATTAAAAATGCTGTCGATAGCTCCTTTGACCCCAAGATTTTTTCATCTACAATGTGCAGCCGTGTATGTTTTACACGGTTTAAAAAACAAATACCCACAATTACACACTGCTAGCTAAATCTGATTCTTTTTAATTAATTGATAGTGAGATTGTTAAACCTTAATCTGGATTCTGGTATCATTTTTTCTTTCTATGGTTCATGTTTAATTAATAATAGCATTAAAATTTGAAAATCATGAAAAAATTAGTTTTTGTTTTAGCATTGTCTCTTGGAAGTCTAACAGCTTTTGCCCAAGATACTGCTGAAGCCCAGATAGATGCTTCCGAGGCCGTTGCCGCCCAGGATGATTTTTCGGAAATCGGCGCTAGTGAATTGCCAGAAGCGGTAACCGCCGCAGTAGCCAAAAATTATCCTACCGCTACCATAGACAAGGCTTACGTTAACGAATCGAAACAATACAAGCTCGAAGTTTCCTTGGAGGATGGAACCTCTGGAACTTTGTATGCTGACGAAAGTGGTAACTGGATCGAAATGTAAATAACTTGAGTTATTTGTTTTGTATCAAGTTGGTTTGGTCGGAAAGGGGTCGTCATTGTGCGACCCCTTTCTATTTGAGCTAACCCGTCTCTAGGAATCAGCAAGTTTTTTCTTAAAGTACCTTATTTCCAAATAGTTGCCATAGAATTGATTTTGGTCTGCAGAATGTCATTTTTTAGAATTGTATTCAAAGAACTTTAACTGAATTTACCTGTAGATACCGGAGAGTTCCCGCGTTTTCATCCTCGATCTAAAAATGGTGGTAGATAGATTAATCTCGTGAATAAAAGGATTCTACCTATGAAAGAGGGTGCTACAAAAGAGTGGAGTAACCAAAGTTGAACCACTGATTTCACCCCCTGATTTCTTGTATCAATTTATGATAATTTTAAAAGGCAAAGAGCTTTCTTATGCTATTTTTACGTACATATAGCGTACAAGAATTTTTTTATGCCAAACATCTTGATCATCGAGGACGATGCCGCCTTTTGCCAAATGCTACAGAAGTTTTTGACCAAAAGAGGATATGAAGTGGAAATTTGCTACCACGCCACGGATGCCAAGAAAAAGTTTAAATCCACTGATTTTGATGTCATTTTAACAGATTTGCGTTTACCGGATTCCGATGGGATACAGTTATTGGCCGATATAAAGAAAGTAAAACCCAAAATCCCTGTTATCCTTATGACGGGCTACGCGGAAGTAGGCACAGCGGTAAAGGCCATGAAGCAGGGTGCTTATGATTATATTTCCAAACCCTTTACTCCCGAAGAAATTATCATGGTCATTGAGAATGCATTAAAAGCAAAGGTATATAAAGTTACACATGACGATTCCGTTGCACAAAAACCCGGTCAAAAAGAAACATCTTCAGAATATTCAAGAAATTCAGATCAAAAGACCATATTGGGAGTCAGTGATGCTTCAAAGAAGTTGGATGATTATATTAAGCTAGTGGCACCTACCGATATGTCCGTATTGATTACGGGAGATAGTGGAACGGGTAAGGAGGTCACCGCTCGAGCGATACATAATGCCAGCAAGCGCAAGGATTACAACTTTGTGGCCGTGGATTGCGGAGCCATTCCAAAAGAATTGGCCGCGAGCGAATTTTTTGGTCACATAAAAGGGAGTTTTACCGGGGCCGTTGAAGACAAAATCGGAAACTTTGAAGCAGCCAATGGAGGTACTTTGTTCCTGGACGAGGTAGGGAACCTTTCCTATGAAAATCAAATCCAATTGTTGAGGGCCCTACAGGAGCGGAAGATAAAACGGGTAGGCAGTACCAAGGAAACTCATGTGGATGTTCGTATTATAACGGCCACTAATGAGGATTTGATACTTGCCGTTCAAAACGGAAACTTTAGGGAAGACCTGTACCACAGGTTAAACGAGTTTTCCATTCAAATCCCGTCCTTGGAAGAAAGGTTTGAAGATTTGATTTTGTTTGCTGACCATTTTTTGGCCAAGGCCAATAAAAATTTGAACAAGGAAGTTCATGGTTTCTCGGCGGAAGTATGGGAGGCCTTTCAACAGTACCATTGGCCGGGAAATTTAAGGGAACTTCAAAATGTGGTCAAAAGGGCGGTACTTTTAACGGTGGGTGATGAGGTAAGGATAGAAACCCTGCCTAAAGAGGTTTTAGGGTCTACCCATAATAGTTCGATAAAGGTTGAAAATTTCTCTAAGTCCGATTTTGAAAAAGACCGTATCATCAAAGCGTTGAAAAAGACCAATTTCAACAAGTCAAAAGCCGCAAAATTATTACAGGTTACCCGTAAAACACTTTACAACAAAATCAACCACTATAACTTGGACTTGTAACCAACCTATTCTCCATTTCAGATATCAATAGGCGTACTTTTTGCTCTAGCAACAGGAAATCGTTATGGAGGGTATTGGTGTTTATGAAATCAGGGGTCGCCATTTCAAATTTCTCCAATAAAGGCAAACATTTTTCCACCTTAAGCTGCCTGAACATGGGTAACATACGATGGGCAACATTATTTAGCCGAGCGTAATCCTGGGCTTTGATCGTTTCGTCCAATAAGCCCATGCTAATCCGTGTGTCATTTAAAAATGTCTGTAAAACCTCAAAAATGGCATCTTCGTTTTTTCCCAAAAAGGAATGGATAATAGCTAAGCTATAATTTTTGGACTTTCCTTCTTCAGAAGGGTTTTTAGTTTTTGTGTCGGGTGTCTTTTTAGTGTCCATACCCATTGACTTCAGGACGGTAACAAGTTCATCTTTGGAGAAGGGCTTTCGTAGAACTTGGTCAAATCCCTCAGAGGTATAGGTATCGATTTTAAAATCCCTTCTGCCTGTCATGGCGATAACGGGTTGGCCCTTATAATGTTCGTATTGCCCGGACCTTAATTTCTTCAAGACTTCAAAACCGCTTGTTTGGGGCATTTGTATATCCGTTAAAACCAGATTATAGGTCAAAGGGGAATCCTCTTTTACGAATTGAAAGTTGGTAAAGATATGAGGGGTGATTCCCATACTTGCCATAAGTTCTCGTAACATACCTAAAAGAGCGGTATCGTCATCGATGATCAATATACTGAGGTCAGATGCCAAGTCAGGAATTTTTCGCTCTACAGAACCTAATTTCTGTTGCGTTGTTTGCAGGGGTAGCTTAAGGGTAAATGTACTACCTTGGTCTACCTTGCTTTCCAAACTCAATGACCCGTTAAGCAATTCCGTCAACTTTTTGGATATGGTAAGTCCTAGGCCGTACCCTCCGAATTTTTTTTCGGTATCCGTATCCGCCTGTGCGAATTCCTTAAAAATAAGTCCTTGCTTTTCCTTGGGAATCCCTATGCCAGTATCCGTGACCGATATCCGCGCTATACTATTTTCTTTACCTTCCTTAAAGGTATGGGCCTTAACCTCTATATGGCCCTCTTCCGTAAACTTAAAGGCGTTTGCAATAAGATTGGTAAGTACTTGACGCAGGCGGAAGGGATCGCCCAATACCGTTTTTTGTAGTGAAGCATCTATTTCGAGCTTTAGCTTCAGCTTTTTATATGCATAAAGAGCCTGAAGGTTTTCGGCGGTTTCTTGGATAAGATATGCGGGTATAAAGGGGATTTTTTCAATCTTTAACTTACCCGCTTCCAATTTTGAAAAATCTAAAAGGTCATTTACCAGACTTCCTACATAACCGGTAGAGGAGGTTATGTTCTTTAGATATCCCTCCTGTTTTTGGGTTAGCTCCGTATTTTCCATAAGTTCCGCATATCCTTGTATGGTGTTCAAAGGGGTTCGTAGATCATGGCTAACCGTAGAAATTAATTGTTCCCTACTTTTTAACAAGGACTCGGAATATTTTTTCTCTTTTTCCAATTTCTGCCTGTAGGTCTGCACCTTCCAAAAATCGCGGTTGATCAAAAAAGTAAAAATTCCTACAACAATAAAGCCCAATAAGGCTGCCAAACCGGCCAAGCGAATACTCTTCCGTAGGGCGGATTGCTTTTTTAAATTATCGTTATAAGTGTTCAGCACTATCTCCTGCTCCAATGCGTAAACAATGTTACGCAGTTGTTGGGAGAGCTCCAGGTCGGTACGGTTAATTTCATTTTCTTTTTGGGCCAGGAAACGTTGCGTCCTTGCATCTTTCATTTTAGCTTCGGTCAAGAGGGCCTTGGAAGCGTTAAGAACGGAATCGATTTTTTCAGAGTCTGGAATGGAAGAAGTATCCGCAGGAATGTTCTCGTTCAAATAGGCGACCCAATCTTCCAATACCTTTCGTTTATATGGGGAGAGTTTCTCAGGGTTCTTTTCAAAATTGTATACCGTGAGTTTTCCGAACGAGGCCTCCATTTTCCGGAACTCCTCTATTACATTGTCTATTGAGCGGTTGTTCTCATTTTTTACCTTTAGGCTACGAAGTTCATTGCTATTGGCTACTTTCTGTTCCAATAACAATTTTACGCTGTCCAATTTCACTTTTTGGGAAGGATCGATGGCTAGTTGTTTCAGGGAATCTATTTCAATGAAAACAGAATCGATTTTTTTGGCATATGCATTGAAATTCTGTTGGGTCTTGGTCTGCAACGCCAATTTGGACAGACTTTCCGCTTCATAGATCTGGGTGACCAAAGCCCCTGTCTTTAATAACTTGATATCACTTTTAACAGCGGTTTTGTTATTAACCAGAACCTGTATCTCCGAATAGATAAAGTATCCCGCTACCGAGGCAAGTACACACAACATCAAGTAACTGATGGCCACCTTAAACGTAAATCTATTCCTGGATTTGTCCATATATCTACATAATGCCCCTGGGTATTGTAAATACGTATAAACTGCGGTCAGGGTTTACAATAGGACATTAATTGTTCCAAAGATTATGATATGTGTAGTTTGAGTTGTAAGTTTGTCCCATCTCAAAGGGGTGCGAACTCCTGACAAAACTTTAAGGGCAAAGACTCTTACAAGTCCAGGATAAGCTGAGATTATACCCAATGAACCTGGGCGGGTAATGCCGCCAAGGAACGCGCAAGTCGCTTTTTGGAATTTCTTTCGTTCTTAATTGAACAAAAAATCAAGTTTAACACAGAATAATAACCCCTTTTATTCGTCGCTAATTTTTTAGTACGGATGAAACTGCTTTATTCTAAATTTTTATCTACTACCGCTTTCGGAAATAGCGGTTACATGCGACCTCTTACAAACAATAGGAAGCATCGCATGAAAATTGTATTCATAACAGTTACCCTCTTTGGGCTCAACATGGTCGTTTTGGCCCAGCAAAATCCAACAGATTCCTTGGAAGGAAAGAAAATTGTACTGGACGAGGTCTTTGTTTCGGCGATTCGCGTAACCAAGGAAACGCCGGTTACTTTTTCCAATTTGAAGAAGGAGGAGGTAGCTCCCAGAAATTTAGGGCAGGATATCCCTATATTGATGAATTTTCTACCTTCGGTAGTTACCACTTCCGATGCCGGTGCCGGGATAGGCTATACCGGAATACGCGTCAGGGGAAGTGATGCAACACGGGTAAATGTCACCATTAACGGAATTCCCTATAATGATGCGGAATCGCAGGGAACCTTTTGGGTAAACATGCCCGATTTTGCCTCCTCTACCGAAAGTTTGCAATTGCAAAGGGGCGTAGGGACATCCACCAATGGGGCGGGGGCCTTTGGTGCCAGCTTAAACTTATTGACCGATGGGTTTTCCGAAGAAGCCTATGGGCAAATCTCCAGTTCAATAGGTAGCTTCGCTACCTTGCGGAATAACATTAAGTTTAGTTCCGGACTGTTGAACGATAGGATCGAGATTTCGGGACGCCTGTCCAGAATTACCTCGGATGGCTATGTAGATAGGGCCTCTTCTGAACTTGAGTCCTATTTTTTGCAGGGCGCCTTCAAAGATGACAATACCTTGATCAAGGCGTTGCTTTTTGGCGGGCATGAAATAACCTATCAATCGTGGTTCGGTATCGATGCCGAGACGTTACGCACGAATAGAACATTTAATCCTGCAGGCATATATACCGATGAAGATGGCAATACACAATTCTATGAAAATGAAGTGGACAACTATAAACAAGATCATGCACAATTGCTTTGGAACGAAAGCATTTCGGAAAATTGGAGTACCAATATTGCCTTGCACTATACACGCGGAAGAGGATTCTTTGAACAGTTTAGGGAAGACGATGATTTTGCCACTTACGGATTTGAACCGCTTACGGTCAATGGCGAGGAAGTGAATACGACGGACCTGATCCGTAGGCGTTGGTTGGATAACGATTTTTATGGGACTGTATTTTCCGCAAACTATCGGAAGAACAAATGGGATGTAATCCTCGGTGGAGGATGGAACAAATATGAGGGAGATCATTTTGGAGAGGTCATTTGGGCCCGTTTTGCCTCCAATAGTGAAATTCGGGATAGGTATTATGATGATACCTCCATTAAGACTGATTTTAATGTTTTTGCCAAAGCCAATTACAAACTAGACCCAAAATGGAGCCTTTTTGGGGATATGCAATACAGGCGGGTTAGGTATGAAGCCAATGGGGAGGAAACCGGACTTGTTGATGATACCTTTAACTTTTTTAACCCCAAAGTAGGGTTGACCTATGATTTGAACCGAAACAACAACTTCTATTTTTCCTATGCAAGGGCCAATCGGGAACCCAATCGAAACGATTATGAAAATGGCAATCCCAAACCTGAGAAACTCAATGATTTTGAATTGGGTTGGCGCTATGTTTCCCCGGATGTTCAGTTGAATACGAATGTCTATTACATGCGCTATAAAGATCAATTGGTGCTTACGGGGGAACTCAATGATGTAGGAGCCCCCTTGCGGGCCAACGTAGGGGACAGTTATCGTTTGGGACTGGAAGTAGATGCCAATGTTCAAATGGGAGATAAATTTTGGGTGAGGCCAAACGTGGCTCTGAGCACCAATAAGAATCTGGATTTTGTATTTGAACGAGATGGGGTTCTCCAGGATTTGGGCAATACCAATATTGCCTATTCGCCGAATCTGGTCATCGGAAATCAGTTGGGTTTTGCCCCTACGGAACAGTGGCTGATCTCCGCATTGACGAAGTATGTTGGCAAACAATACATGGGCAATATAGATAGCGAAGCCTCTGTACTTGAAGCCTATTCCCAGACCGATTTGAACGTTCAATACGTATGGGAAATGAATACCTTTCTTAAAAGTATTACCTTCTCCGGATTGGTAAACAATATCTTTGATCAGGACATTGTCTCCAACGGCTTTTTTTTCACCTTTGATGATGACTCCTCGGGAAGTATTACCACATTTGAGGGTGCTGGATTCTACCCACAGGCGGGAATCAATTTTTTATTGGGTGCCACGGTACGTTTTTAAACTATCTGTAAACGTGTACTTTTGTTGAACAAATGATAAGCTGATATGAAAACCGTTCGTTGGGGTATTATAGGTTGTGGCGATGTGACAGAGGTCAAAAGTGGACCGGCGTACCAAAATACGGAGGGCTTTGAACTGGTGGCAGTAATGCGCAGGGATGTTGAAAAAGCCAAGGATTATGCCAAACGGCACGGTGTTCCCAAGTTTTACCCGGATGCCGATAACCTTATTTCGGATGATGAAGTAGACGCCGTATACATTGCTACCCCTCCCGATTCGCATAAATACTATGCGCTAAAAGTGGCCGAGGCCGGAAAACCCTGTTGCATCGAAAAGCCCATGGCGCCCTCTTATGCGGATAGTTTGGAAATTTACGAGGCCTTCCAGAAGAAGAACATTCCATTGTTTATTGCCTACTACAGGAGGTCGCTTCCACGGTTTGAAAAGATAAAGGGCTGGTTGGATGGCCGCCTTATCGGTACGGTAAGAACTATAAAATGGCAGCTTTCAAAGCCGGCTTCGGATTTGGATAAAAGCAACGGCTACAATTGGCGTACCGATGCCAAAATTGCCCCAGGAGGTTATTTTGATGACTTGGCAAGCCATGGTTTGGATTTGTTTTGCTATCTATTGGGCCAGGTTGTGGAGGCCAAGGGAGTGGCTTTGAACCAGCAAGGATTGTATTCGGCCAAGGATGCTGTCACGGCCTGTTGGGAACACGAAAGTGGTATAACCGGCTATGGCAATTGGAATTTCGGGAGTTATAGCCACGAGGATTCGGTGGAAATAGTTGGAGACGAAGGGAAGATTTCATTCTCTATCTTTCACGACAACCCTTTGGAATTGGAGAACGGACAAGGAAGGGAAACCTTAGAAATTGAAAATCCTCAGTATATTCAGAAATATCACGTTGCCTATATGAAGAGTCATTTGTTCAGGGAATCTGTACATCCTTCGTTGGGAAGTTCGGGACTACATACCAGTTGGGTCATGGATAAGATTCTCGGCGTACTGTGAAATGGATGCTCAGTTGGAAATGATAACAGTGTTCCCGTTAAAGGAAGCACGATATTCCAACATATCATAATACCGATTGCCATCGTCCGGTCTATTCAATTGCTGTCCCGTAAATAGGCTGTATTCGTAACCCTCACAGGAGCAGGTAGCGGTTTGTCCGTCCAATTCCATGGTAGAACAATTATTCGGGGCATGATTGGGGCAACTGGCCTCAAATGCCCTAAATTGGTCAAAGCCTGCATTGATTACAAAAACGCCCCGTGTTCCCACCCCCTGTGTCCCTATATAAACGGCATTTCCCACATTGGTCAAGGGGCTGTACAAAGGAAGGTTCAAATTGACGTCAAATCGGAAACCGATTTCCTGTAAGAACGGATTCCTGTTGGTACGATCGTTGTCACAAGAAAGTAGAAATACAATAAAAACAATGCTCCGAATGCGCATCATAGCGTAAGACCGATTTATATAATGAACGCAAAGTTGAACAAAAATTGTGTATCTTTGCGTTAAATCCTCTCTAAAAAAAGCCGGGTACGTCGCGGTCTAAGTAGAGGATTTTCTTATTTAATAAACGATGAGGTTATGAGTAGCGTATCTTACTATACAGCGGAGGGACTTAAAAAATTGAGAGAGGAATTGAGCCATCTCAAGGACGTGGAACGACCTAAGGCATCGCAAGCCATTGCCGAGGCCAGGGACAAAGGGGATTTGTCCGAAAACGCCGAATACGATGCGGCCAAGGAAGCCCAAGGGTTATTGGAACTCAAGATATCCAAACTGGAAGAGACTTTGGCCAATGCCCGATTGATCGATGAATCGCAGTTGGATACTTCCAAAGTACTAGTGCTATCGACGGTAAAATTGAAGAATCAGGCGAATGGTATGGAAATGAAGTATACCCTGGTTGCGGAAAGCGAGGCGGATTTGAAATCGGGAAAGATATCCGTAAGCTCTCCCATTGGAAAGGGATTGTTGGGCAAGGAAGTGGGGGATACTGCGGAGATTACGGTACCCAATGGCACCTTAAAATTTGATATTTTAGAGATTACGAGAGATTAATGAATAACGTCAGGTTGAAACTTGTCCGTCCATTTGGCGGAAAACCCGGTAGGTCTTAATATAAACCATATGCCAAGTATTTTCACCAGGATTATCAATGCGGAAATTCCCTGTTACAAGATAGCCGAGGACGAAAACTACTTCGCGTTTTTGGACATCAACCCTAATTCCAAAGGCCATACACTTTGTGTTCCCAAAAATGAAGTGGACAAAATCATGGATTTGGATGAGGAAACCTATATGGGCCTGATGGCGTTTTCCAGAAAGGTAGGTAGAGCTATTGAAGCTGCTATAGACTGCAAAAGAGTGGGGCTTACCGTAATTGGATTGGAAGTACCCCATGTACATGTACATTTGATTCCTTTACAAGGAATGCGGGATGCCACTTTTCAAAACAAGGTGGCATTGACCCCGAAAGAATTTGAAGTCATAGCGGAAAGCATTCGCTCTAAAATGTGAGGCCCCCTTCCATGAACAGATATATACCTGCCCCTACCAATACGACCAATACGAGTAGAAGTACATAGAATAGCGAGGTAAACCGTATCGAGGCTTTATGCGGAATCGCCGTTTTTTGGTAATAATCGAAGATTTTTTCAATATCATCCGTCCAGTCCACGGGATATATTATGGAATTACATTTTTTACAGGTGATTTGGTGGGTAATCTCATTGGTAGTCCTGTGGATTAATCTACCGTAGGTATGCTTTTGAAAAAAGGCAATTTTCATATCCTGACTAAAACATTCCGGACAATTGTTGGTAATATCCGCCTCCTTTATGGTCACTAACTTTTCTTTTGGCATAATTACTGGTTTACTCTTAAGGATATCTGCATTATGGTACCCTCTTTATTGGAAGAAAGGACTTTGATTTTCCCCCGATGATATTCTTCCACAATTCTTTTAACAAGGGATAGGCCTAGGCCCCAACCCCTTTTTTTGGAGGTTACGCCTGGATTAAAAATGGTTTGGAAGTCACTTTTTGGAATGCCGTGGCCCGTATCCGCAACCAATATATTTACATATTTCCCATCCGGTATTATCTCCAAAGCGATATTCCCGCGACCTTTCATGGCATCGATTCCGTTCTTTACCAGATTCTCAATGGTCCAATTATAAAGTGAGGGGTTTAACAGCACGGATATGGTATCTACCTTGGTACTGAACGAAAAGTGGATGAGTTTGGAACTTCTTCGTTTTAAGTACTCAAAAGCGTCCCTGGTCTCTTTAACAATATCATGAGGGTTTAATTCCGGTAGGGAACCGATTTTGGAGAAGCGCTCCGTAATGGTTTCCAGTCTGGATATGTCCTTTTCGATTTCCAGGGGGATATCGGGATTTATACTTTCATTCTTCAACAATTCGTTCCATCCCAGAAGGGAAGAAAGGGGAGTGCCTATCTGATGTGCCGTTTCCTTGGCCATACCCGCCCAGAGCTTATTTTGTTCGGAGGCCTTGTTCGTTTTAAAGAAAAAGAATATGACCGCAGCGAACAAAAAGATAATGAGCAATAAGGCTATCGGATAATATTTCAATTTGTTCAATACCTCGGAATTTCCATAATATAGGGTTGCGAGATGTTCGCCTTGTTGGTCTATGAGAATTGGAGTGTTTTCATTCTGGAACTTTCTTATCTTTCCCTTAAGGTATGTGGAATCGTTTACCAAGTCCTGGGGCATATTATTCGTTTTTATGGAACCATCCTTGTTCACCAGGATCATGGGAGTTGAAGAATTATTCTGTAATACCTTAATGGTAAGGTTGCCTAAATCCATGTCCTCCGAGGACTGTAAAAGTTCGGATTGGGCGGTAGCCCAAATTTCCATTTTGGATCGTTCCTCTTCCTTAAATTTCTTGAAAAAGCTATTGGTATTCCACAGGATCAGACTTACGATTACAAATGCGGAAATCAATAAAATGAGGTTGGGCGTTTTCTTTTTCGGATTAAAATTCATCCAACAGACTAATTATATTTAAAGATAACGCAATTTGACAAATTCTGGTGTGCAAAGACTTCATGTGCCTGTTTTAAATAGGCAGTAAATTGGCTACATTTGTAAGACAATGGCGGAAATGGTTTCCATACTTCCAGGAGAGGTTTCTACGAATCGATTGCATGGTTATTTATTAGGAGCGGTGGGCCCTAGGCCTATTGCCTTTGCCAGTACAAAAGATGACAAAGGAAGGCCAAATTTGTCACCGTTCAGTTTTTTTAATGTATTTAGTGCCAACCCTCCGATTTTGATTTTTTCACCGGCCCGTAGGGTCAGGGACAATACCACTAAGCATACATTGGAAAACGTTTTGAAAGTACGGGAAGTGGTCATCAACATTGTGGATTATAATATGGTACAGCAAATGTCCTTGGCCAGTACCGAATATGCCGAAGGAGAGAACGAGTTTATCAAGGCGGGTCTTACCATGTTGGAATCCGATTTGGTAGAACCCTATCGCGTAGCTGAATCGCCGGTACAGTTTGAGTGTAAAGTGAACAAGGTAGAGCCTCTGGGCAAGGAAGGCGGGGCCGGAAATCTCATTTTCTCCGAAGTGTTGAAAATACATTTGGACACCTCGGTTTTGGATGAAAATGAAAATATAGACCCCTACAAGATAGATCAGGTCGCACGTATGGGAGGCAATTGGTACACTAGGGCAGTAGAGGGACTTTTTGAGGTTCCCAAACCTCTTTCCACCTTGGGTATTGGGGTAGACCGGATTCCAGAGGATATTCGGTTTAGCAAGATACTTACCGGAAATGATTTAGGCAAGTTGGGAAATGTGCAACAAATTCCATCCCTTGAGGAAGTAGCCGTTTTTAAACAAGATAATATTGAATTGCAATCCATTGTGGATGACCAAGATCGTAATAAACTACATAGAATGGCTCAGGACTATTTGAACAAAAATGAGGCACTTTCCGCATGGAAAATTTTATTGGCCCTATGAAAAGGATCCAACTATTCGAATTTGAGGATTTTAGCTGGTTTCCCGATTGGCTCAGGAACTGTATGACGAATTTAATAGTGGTCTTACAAAAGATGATGGGAACTTCGGAAGCCTTGGCCGGCTTGATTGCCGGTGTAATTCAGGATAAAAAAATATCCCGCATTGTGGATATGGGTTCGGGTTCGGGCGGGGCCATGCCCGAGGTATTGAAAATTTTACGTACAAAGCGAGGTTTGGAACATGTAGAATTGATAATGACGGATTTATATCCCAATAAGGGGTTTATCCAAAGATTCAATACTACTCCCGAAACGGGGATCAGTTACTATGAAAATTCGGTAGATGCCACCGATATCGCTACCGCCCCGGAAGGGCTCAAAACCATGGTCAACAGTTTTCATCACATGCCGCCCAAGGAAGCCAGAGACATATTGAAGTCTGCTCAGGAAAACCACCAACCGCTATTGATCTATGAGTTGGGAGAGAATAATATTCCGTTATTGGTTTGGTGGGTATTGCTGCCCATTAGCCTCAGTATCCTTATGGTTATGGTCCTTTTTATGACTCCCTTTGTAAAACCCCTCACTTGGAAACAGCTTGTATTTACATATGTAATACCCATTATTCCTATATGCTATGCATGGGACGGACAGGCTTCATTACCCAGAATGTATACCTTTGCGGATCTGGATAAATTACTCGATGGGCTAAAAAAAGAAAATTACACTTGGGAAAAAGGATTTGCCAAAAATGAAAAAGGCAAGAAGAAGGGAACCTATCTTATGGGAATTCCACAATAAAACGAAATACAAAAAGAGCAATATATAAACGATAGGAATTATGGAAATACAAGGAAAAATTAAGATGGTGGGTGAAACAAAGACCTTTGGTAATAACGGTTTTAGGAAAAGGGAAGTGGTAGTGACCACGGAAGAACAATATCCCCAACATATTTTGGTAGAGTTTATTCAGGACAAGACCGATTTGTTGAACAATTTTAATGTAGGTCAGCCGGTAAGGATCAGTATTAATATCAGGGGAAGGGAATGGACTAACCCTCAGGGTGAGGTAAAATATTTTAATTCCATACAAGGATGGCGCATTGAAAGTTTACAATCTGAGGAAAACAACCCAGAAATGCCGCCGGCACCCCCAGTGGAGGCTTTTGAACCAGTGGACAATCTCAACGAAGAGGATCATGACGATTTGCCCTTTTAGAAATTGAATTGCATTATTTTCGGGCCGGCCCGGTTTTCAAAACTGGGCCGGCCTTTTATTTTCATTCCATTTTACCTACTTTCAGCTAATGAACCTCACTGGTGCAATTGAACATGTCTTTCGAAAATACCTGCCATCACCTTTTACGATTGCCGTATTGCTTACCCTTTTGACCATCTTGTTGGCTTTGTTATTTACGGAAAGTACGTCCGATCAAAATCATTGGGTCGCGATACTTAGGTATTGGGAAAGTGGTGTTTGGAACAATGGACTTTTGGTATTTGCTTATCAAATGATGTTGATTTTGGTCCTTGGACATGTTTTGGTGCTGAGCAGACCCATGGAACAGCTTATCCTTAGATTGACAAGTTATGTTACGAACCCGTCCAATGCAGCGGTATGGGTGGCATTGCCTACCATGTTGGTCTCCTTTTTCAATTGGGGCCTTGGCCTCATTTTTGGGGCGATTTTGGCACGAAAGGTAGGTGAGCACGCCCAGAAGAATGGCGTTCCCATAAATTATCCTTTGATCGGGGCATGTGGCTATGTTGGATTAATGGTTTGGCATGGCGGGATCAGCGGTTCGGCACCGATAAAAGTATCCGAGGCCGGCCATTTGCAAAGTTTGATGGAGAACATATCCAATTCGCAGGTTCTTTCAAATCTACCCAATACCGTTTCCACGTCCCAAACTGTTTTCAGCAATTGGAACCTGATTATTTTTATGATCGTTATAGTTACTATTTCCCTTATTGCCTTAAGATTGGGAAGGACTACAAAGCCCACGAATTTGGATTTGCCCGTTTATAGCTTTCTTGGAATATCGGATAAGAAACCAAAGGGAGCCGAAAGACTTGATTATGCCAAATGGTTGTCAATAGCCTTTGGAGTATTGATTCTAATCGCCTTCGCCTTTCAATATGCACCATTGCTCAGAACCTTGAACATAACACCGAATATGCTCAATTTTTTTATGTTGGGCCTCGCATTGATTTTGCACGGTAATTTCCAAAGTTTTCTGCATGCGGTACAGTCGGCCATAGGGGATACGGCAGGAATCCTGATTCAGTTTCCTTTGTATTTTGGCATCATGGGCATTATGGCCGGTACCGGAATGATCAATGGGATTTCCAACTTTTTCGTATCCATTTCCAATGGGGTTACACTCCCTATCTTTACTTTTATCAGCGCAGGTCTGGTCAATATTTTTGTTCCTAGCGGTGGGGGACAATGGGCGGTACAAGGACCTTTGGTCATTGAATCCGCGCTTCGGTTGAATGTACCCTTACCCAAGGCAATCATGGCTTTGGCCTATGGCGATCAGATTACCAATATGTTGCAGCCTTTTTGGGCCTTACCTTTACTGGGCATAACCAAGCTCAAGGCAAAGGAAATATTGCCTTATACCATTATTTTTATGATGGCTGGTAGCTGTATCTATGTTTTTGGACTACTCATTTTTGCGTAAATTTGAAATAAAATCAGCTATGCAAAAGGATAGGGCCAATAACCCCTTGTTCTTTCTAACGGAGCGACTGGAATTTCCTTCCGTGGAGCATGCCAATTCGGAGGGATTACTGGCCGTAGGAGGCGATTTATCCCCAGAACGGCTTTTGCTTGCCTATCAAAATGGCATCTTCCCTTGGTTTAATGAGGATTCCTTGATTTTATGGTGGAGTCCAAATCCAAGAATGGTACTTTTCCCGGAAAACATCAAAATTTCCAAAAGCATGCGCAAAGTTTTGAACAGCGGTAGATTTCAATTGACCAAAAACACCTGCTTTGAAGAGGTGCTTCACCAATGCGCCACGGTAAAACGGGCAAATCAACAAGGGACTTGGATAACCAACGATATGAAATCGGCTTATACGGAACTCCATACAAGGGGATATGCCAAATCCTATGAAGTTTGGGAAAAGGGCACTCTGGTAGGGGGTCTATATGGTGTGGATTTAGGACACGTTTTCTGTGGTGAAAGCATGTTCAGTATTACGGATAACGCTTCCAAATTTGCATTTATACGTTTGGCACAGGAACTGGCTTCAAAAAATTATAATCTAATCGATTGCCAATTACATACCAAACACTTGGAAAGTTTGGGAGCCAAGGAAATACCTCGTTCGGACTTTATCAAGCTATTACAGGAAAAAAATCAGGGAGGAGAATAGAAAAAGCACATTTTCCGTGTTTTGCGTATAGTTCTCCAAACGGTATTCCAAGCCCGTCTGAAATTTGGTATGGCCACTCAACAACCAGCCAATATTTGTAGTTACCCTTTGATCCCATTCCGGGCCATTGCCCCGGGTTACACTAAGCAAGCTTTCGGTTGAAGCAACAAAATAGGGCTCCCCTATATCCAACTTTTCACCTTGTAGTGCAAAGTCCAGGGCAAATCGATATCGAAATCGATGGATGGTCCTATTTGGCGTAATTCGTTGTTCCATTCGTAATCGATCTCCGAATCTAATGGTACCGCGCAGGTGGGTAATATTGTATTGCTGGGTAAATCGAAGTTCGTTTTGCTCCTCGTCCTCGAAAACATCCCTAAATCTGTATTGAATCCCAATGGCCAAGCTCTGACTATTGCCAATGTCCAATTTGGAAAAATGGGCAATGTCCAAATGACGCGACCGTAACTGAAGATCGTTGGTTCGGTAGGTATAATTACGCACATCGAGCGAAAAGTTGTGGGAATAATTGGTGGCTACTTTATAATTGAGTGCAACTTCCGGCTCCCAATAACCGGTAAAATTCTGTGCCGTTACAGACTGGAACAATAGTAGGGCAAGGCCTCTACATATTGTTTTAATATAACACATGGTCATAATTAGGTGGCAGCGACTTTCTTAGTTTCAGCAGATTTCCATTGGCGTCGAAGAGAATTTCGAATTGTTCATGTTCCCATTCTTTTTTTGCATTTACGATCAACTCATAGTTTATGGAAGGAAGCAATAAATTTTGAAATGCATTCTTGATGGTAGTTTCGGGAGATTCGCCTTCCGTTACGGGATATTGTTGTTGTATCTTTCTGATTTTCGATTTCTTAAAGGTCGTACTAAGGTATTCCTGGATGTTTGCCCAACTCGAATTGGGGATGTCTACCTGCTTTATAGTAATTTCTATATCCTCAAGTTTTCCGTTTTCATCGAACTCGATGCTATATTTAAGTTTATCTTTTTTGAACTTGGCCTCAAAACTGATCTTGGCACTATCTATTTCCTTATAAAATCGAACCCTTTTCGCCCCTTGTATCTCTTCGGAGATATAATTCAGGGCTTTTTCCGGGAATTGTTTTTTAAGGATACGGAACTCCCGCTCGTATTTGGTCTGGCCAAAACATGGTGAAAAGGCCATAACCAAGACTAATAAGAAGATGATGCTATACCTCATGGTACCTAAAGCATTGGGTTTCGTGATCATTTACCATGCCCGTTGCCTGCATATGGGCATAGACCACGGTACTACCTACAAATTTAAACCCTCTTTTCTTTAAATCCTTGCTAATGGCATCGGAAAGTGCTGTATTTGCCGGGGCCTCCGTATAATTTTTGAAGGCATTTTTAATGGGCTTGCCATTCACAAAACCCCAGATATAATCACTGAAAGTCCCAAATTCCCGTTGTATTTCCATGAAGGCTTGGGCATTGGTAACCGTGGCATGTATCTTTAGTTTGTTTCGTACAATACCAGAGTCTTTTAGAAGTACATCGATTTTGTTTTGGTCATATACCGCTATTTTCTTGTAATCGAAGTTATCGAAGGCCTTTCTAAAGTTTTCACGTTTCCTAAGGATGGTAATCCAACTAAGACCGGCTTGAAAGGACTCTAATATCAGAAACTCGAATAAGGTGTTGTCGTCCTTTACGGGAACGCCCCATTCGTAATCGTGATAGGCTTCATATAGGTCGTCTCCCAAGCACCAGCCACATCTGTGTTTTTCCATAAGGGTTCAACTTTAAACCAAAGATAGGTATTAGATCAAAACGTTTGGACAATGTAGAGGTAAAGGGGCATACCCAAGGTGATGTTGAAGGGAAAGGTAATGGCAAGCGCCATGGGTAAATAGAGACTGGGATTGGCCTGTGGTGCAGCCAAACGCATTGCCGCCGGTACCGCTATGTAGGAGGCACTTGCCGCCAAAATGGCGAATAAAAACCGATTACCGACACTTTCGGTAAAGGTTGAACTTACAATAGCCACGATACATCCATTTATTAGGGGAATGATGATAGCAAAGAAAAAAGCAAACCATCCCTTTTTAAGAAAATCGTTTAGTTTTTTTCCACTACTAATGCCCATATCCAATAAGAATACCGCCAGGAATCCTTTAAAAATATCCGTGGTGAAAGGCTCTATACCTCTTGCTTGCTGATCGCTGGCCAAAAAACCAATGGCCAAACTGCCCAAAATAAGAAGTACGCTGCCATTGGTCAACGAATGATGTAGGACACCATTAAGTTTTACTTCATTTTTTTTATCCTTTTGAAAGTATGCCATTAGCAAGACCCCGATAATAATGGAAGGCGCCTCCATTAAGGCCATTACGGCGACCATGTGCCCCCCGAACTCTATTTGTTCAATTTCCAAAAAGGAAACGGCCGTTACAAAGGTTACGGCACTTACGGAACCATAGGCGGCTGCAATGGCCCCCGAGTTGGCGACATTAAATTTTCGACGTAGGATGAAGTATGCATAAATTGGGACGAAAAGGGCCAGAAATACCCCAAAAAGCAGGGACCACAATATTTCCATATCCAAATCACTATGTGAAAGCTCAAGCCCCCCTTTGAAGCCAATGGAGAACATAAGATAGAGCGAAATGAACTTTGAGGAATTAGGCGGAATTTCCAAATCGCTTTTGAGCTGTACTGCAATAATGCCTAAAAAGAAAAAAAGCAATGCGGGATTGGTAAGATTATCTACCAATAGGTGTAAATCCATTTAAGTGGTCGTTGGTTATTAAGCGCAAAAATAAGATTTATGCAGGTTACTTGGTAAGACTGATTTTTATGGGGCTACTTATCTCAACTTTCATACCCTCTTTATGGGCTTTTACCACAAGATCTTTTACCATGTTTTTTGCTTCCTTTAATTCCTTGATGCGTTCCTCGGAATGCGAAGTGTCTTCTTGATAGCCTTTTTGTAAGTTAAGTGCTTGGACAGTATGAAACTTGATTTTATCATTGATCAATGACAAAAGTACATCGGCGGCCTCCACAGGTGAGAAAACGCCCTGTACCAATTTTATGGCACCCTCACCCTCGGGGGGAACGCATTTGTCTTCCCGAGAATGAGGTTTACCATATTTGTTACTATTGCCCTTGGCCCAGCGAAAAAGCTTGCTTTCCATCAAATTGATAAAGGTTTTCAGTTTTGATGACATCGATATTATGCTTTACGGCATCGCCCATAAGCCTTACAATTTCATCTTTTTCCATTTGGTCGGACTGTGCGGAGAACCTGCATCGCCAGTGGTCGGTACAAAAGGTCTCCTTAAAACCACGGGGCCACACTTTTATGCCCCTATTGGTTATCATGGTCAATTTTACTTTTTCATTATCCAGTTTCTGCAATACTTGCCCAATTTCGTTTGCTTCGAAACCTGGCCAATGCACAAAAAGATCTACACCTACCAATACCTTGTCCGCAAGAGGTTTACGCTCATATTTGGGCAGATTCAAAGGTGTGCCTTTTTCATAGCTGACCTTGGCCAGGGTCTTGGGTGTCTTGCCCAGATTGGCGATGACAGCTTCCGCAAATTCTTTGGTGCCCACTTTTTTTGTACTTGTTCCTTCTTTGTAGATATCATAGGTATGAATACCTTCTTCCATGGTACATAGCCAGGCATTTTGCACTTTCTCGGCTATATCCGTTTGCCCGAGGTGATTCAACATCATAATGGCTCCCTGTAATAGCCCGGATGGATTCGCCAGGTTTTGACCGGCCCTTCGCGGTGCAGAACCATGGATGGCCTCGAACATGGCACATTCTTCACCTATATTGGCGGAACCTGCCAAACCTACGGAACCGGTTATCTGGGCCGCAACATCGGAGAGGACATCCCCGTAAAGATTGGGCATAACGATTACATCGAACAACTCTGGGGTATCCGCCATTTTAGCGGCACCTATATCCACGATCCAATGTTCGTTCTCTATTTCCGGATACTCAACGGCGATTTCATCGAACACTTTATGAAAAAGACCATCCGTTTGTTTCATAATATTGTCCTTGGTAAAACAAGTGACCTTTTTCCGGTGGTACTTTTTTGCAAATTCGAAGGCATATCGGACTATTTTTTCACATCCTGGACGACTTATCAGTTTAAGACATTGAACGACCTCATCCGTTTGTTGATGCTCTATACCGGCATAAAGATCCTCTTCGTTCTCTCGGATTATCACCACATCCATATCCGGATGCTTGGTACTAATGAATGGATGTAGGCTTTTGCATGGGCGTACATTGGCATATAGTCCCAAGGACTTTCTTGTGGTAACATTGAGGCTTTTATATCCTCCGCCCTGGGGAGTGGTGATCGGTGCTTTTAGAAAAACCTTGTTTCTACGGATACTTTCCCAGGATTCCGGGGCAATGCCTGCTGTATTGCCGGCGAGATACACCTGTTCCCCGATTTCTATTTCATCTATCTCCAACTGTGCACCTGCGTTTAAGAGTATATCCAAGGTTGCGTCCATGATTTCCGGCCCAATGCCATCACCTTTTGCTACTGTAATTTTGTCCATACGTTTTCTTAGGATTTCGATTTTTTTTAATTATTTGATTTGTATTTATTGGCAGCAAAAATAACACCATTATTAATAAATTAATATTTATATTTATTATGAATTATATTAACATTTATTATGAATTATACACTTCATCAACTCAAAATATTCCTTAAAATATCTGAAACACAAAGTATTACGAAGGCTTCTGAGGAGCTTCACCTAACACAACCTGCAGTTTCCATTCAACTCAAGAATTTTCAGGACCAGTTCTCACTTCCCCTTACCGAGGTGGTTGGACGTAAATTGTTCATTACTGATTTCGGAAAGGAGATAGCCGAGGCGGCGGAAAAGATTCTGAACGAAGTATATGCCATAAACTATAAGACCTTATTCCACGAAGGACAGTTGGCCGGTCGTATGAAGATTTCGGTAGTTTCTACCGGTAAATACGTAATTCCCTATTTTCTTTCCGAATTTATGAGGAAACATCCGGGAATCGATTTGATTATGGATGTAACCAACAAAACCAAGGTGGTCGAAAGCCTGGAACAAAATGAGGTGGACTTTGCCTTTGTATCCGTACTCCCTAAAAAATTAAAAATAGATCGCGTAGAACTTATGGAGAACAAACTTTTTTTTGTTGGCCATTCTGGAATGATATTGAAAAACGTTAAGGATGGGAAGAAACTTTTTGAGGAACTCCCCTTGATATTTAGGGAACCGGGTTCCGCCACTCGGGGTGCTATGGAAAACTTTATAACCCGGAATCGGTTTTCTATACGTAAGAAGATGGAACTTACTTCCAACGAAGCGGTAAAGCAGGCCGTACTTGCCGGTTTGGGAAGCTCCATAATGCCCTTGATCGGCATTAAAAACGAACTTAGTAACGGAGACCTTCAAATTATTCCTGTAAAAGGGTTGCCCATAATAACAACATGGAACCTGGTTTGGTTAAGTTCTAAAAACCTCTCTCCCGTGGCAAAGGCTTTTTTGGAACATATTGAAGAGACCAAAACCAAAATTATTCATGAGAAATTCAATTGGTTCGGAGACTATTAATGTTTACTTTCCCTTAGTAATTGGGATTAACGTATCTTCGGGAACAGTCCATTTTTCCTGATACATTGAAATCTCTGCAAATAGAGGCACCGGCCATGGGACCAAAACCGTCTAGCGAATACGATTGTGAATGGGCCGGTGCTCTGAGAGAACAAAATTAAATACGATTTATCTTCTTTTATCTTCTGGCAATTTCATCCTTTTGGGAGGAATCGGCAATTTTTAATTCGCCTTTCGCCAGTGCACTTTCCAGATCGGCTTTTACGGATGGGAAGTGCTTGAAAAATTTTCGACCATTTTTACGTTTTAAGGTGACTATGGTATTTCCATTAGCTTTGGTCTTAATGTCCGTAACCACTACTTTATTGCCATGGACACTTTTCATGTCCGCTATGCCACCTCTTTTTATGATAAGGTTTTTTCGAGGAAAATGAATATGCGTAAAACTACCGTTTTCGGGAACGTTAATGCTCATAACATCTCCAATTTCAACCAAATCACTAGTGTCCTGTGCCATGGCCGTAAAACCTGCAAGCATAAATACCAAGGAGAATACTACTGTTTTCATATTATATTGAATTTAGGTTATTGTGTACTATATATTTGAGAGTTTGCACTATTCCGGTCGTTTTCAACCGAAATAGGAATCAATTTTGCGGTGATGGTCTGGAATAGATTATAAAAATCCCTACCATCCTCACGTCTTAGTGTAAGTTGTTTGGATCCATCACTGTTTATATCCATACGTTCAACAATCAGTTTACTTCCAAATATGTTGAAATAATTGTTCATCCCGTCCCAATCGTTCAAACCGCCCATGATGGCCATAACTTCTTCCGCAGGAAGTTGTATTTCATGTATGGTAGAGGCATAGGAGGTCTCAATTTTCTGATAATCGTCCAAGACCAACAAACCTGTTTGTTGTGCACTCCCCATAAAAAATGGAGCGAAAATTCCTATAAATAGTAGTAATGGCTTCATTTTCATTATGATATTGTCAGTTTCACAGCCTTCTAATTACAAATATAGCAATACTTCTACATATGGCAGTGCTACTTTCGTTAAATAGTTGTTAAACTATTAAAATATGATAGTATTACTATTATATTTGTGCGATAACTACAAAACAAGAACAATCATGGAGCATCTACTGCAATCATTGAAAATCGGGATTAATGAAAAAATATTTATCAAGGATCCGGAATCTTCTGATTTAGGAAAGAGAATAGTGGAAGAAAGTATTTTAATGATACATGAGATGGGGTTCGAAAGTTTCACATTTAGAAAATTAGGTGCTAAAATCGGATCCAATGAAAGTTCCATTTACAGGTATTTTGAGAATAAGCATAAACTTCTATTATATCTCACCTCTTGGTATTGGGGGTGGTTGGAGTATCAATTGGTATTTTCTACCAACAGCATTCCCGATACAAAGGACAAACTTACAAAAGCGATAGAGATTATGACCCGTGAAACCAAGGAAGATTCTGCCTTTTCGCATATTAATGAAGTTGCATTGAACAAAATCGTAATCAACGAGTATTCAAAATCCTATTTGACCAAAGAGGTAGATGAGGAAAACAAGGAGGGGTATTTTGTTATCTATAAGAGGTTGATAAACCGTATAAGTAATATGATAAAGGCCTTGGATTCCAGTTATCCTTATCCATCCAGTCTTTCAAGTACAATTATCGAAGGGTCTTTGCATCAATATTTCCTAAAAGAACACTTTTCGTCCCTAACGGACTGCAATGAAGATATAACCCCTACCCAATATTTCATTGATTTAGTGTTCAAATCCTTAAAAGCTTAATACATGGCAAAAAAGATTTTGACGGCATGGCAGCGCTTGGTAGGGCTGCTGAAATTGGACAGAAAGGATGTGCTTCAAATTTTCTATTATGCCATTTTTGCCGGACTTGTGACCCTTTCCCTGCCTCTGGGTATTCAGGCCATTATAAACCTCATTCAAGGAGCCCAAGTAAGTACTTCTTGGATAATATTGGTGGTACTGGTTACCCTAGGAGTGGCCTTTGCAGGTATATTACAATTGATGCAGATCAGGATTATTGAGAATATCCAGCAAAAAATATTTACACGCGCCTCCTTTGAATTTACCTACAGATTTCCCAAAATAAGAATGAGCGAGCTACGGAATTTTTATCCCCCCGAATTGGCCAATCGCTTTTTTGATACCCTAAATGTTCAAAAAGGGCTGTCCAAGCTCTTGGTGGATTTTCCAACGGCTTTGCTCCAGATCATCTTTGGGTTATTGCTACTTTCCTTTTACCATCCTTTCTTCATTATCTATGGGATACTATTGATAGTGTTGATTTATATTGTATTTAAATTTACAATTCAAAGAGGATTGGAAACCAGTTTGGATGAATCCAAAAACAAGTATAAGGTAGCTCACTGGATACAGGAAGTAGCACGTTCCATAGTTAGCTTTAAACTGTCCGGTAGGACCAATCACGCCCTTAGGAAAAGTGATGGCTTGGTGGATGGTTATCTGGAAGCTAGGGAAAGCCATTTTAGGATATTGGTACTCCAATTTATTCAGATGATCGGGTTTAAGGTATTGGTAACCGCCGGATTGCTTTTAATTGGTGGTCTGTTGGTATTGAACCAAGAAATGAATATTGGGCAGTTCGTAGCTGCGGAGATTATTATCCTCTTGGTCATCGCCTCCGTAGAGAAACTTATCCTGGGCCTGGAATCCTTTTATGATGTCCTTACTTCCTTGGAAAAACTAGGTCAGGTGGTAGATAAGGAATTGGAACCCCAGAAAGGTGAGGAACCATTTAAGGAGCATGAAGGGTTTACCGTGGAATTGGATAGGGTCACCTATAAAATTCCAGGGACCAACAGAAAGATTATAGACGATGTTTCCCTTACGATAACTCCAAATTGTACCATTTTGTTACAAGGGCCCAATGGTTCCGGTAAGGCTACCCTGCTAAGGCTTATTGCGGGGATTATTGAACCGGATGAGGGCGATATCTTTATTAACAATGTGTCGTTGAGGGGACTAAATCTCAATTATTACCGTGCGCACTTGGGCCAATCACTGACCGAGGAGTCGCCCTTTGAAGGCACTATCCTGGAGAACATAACATTTGGGGATGATGACGTGCCCATGGACGATATCTATTGGGCATTGGAAAATGCTGGGCTTACCCAATTTGTAAAGGAGCAGCCCCAGGGACTAAAGACCATTATTTATCCGGAGGGGAAACAGATTTCCTACACCATTTCCAAAAAAATAGTTTTGGCGCGTAGTATAGTAAGAAAACCTGAATTAATTATTCTAAAAGATCCTTTGGACCAATTTGATGAAAAGGAGGCTACACGCATTATGGATTTCCTTACCCATAAGGATAGTCCATGGGCTCTGATGGTGGTTAGTCAAAACCCTAAATGGATAGATCGATGTGGCCGGATCCTCACTTTGGAAAAAGGCAAAATAACTAGCGAAAAATAGATTCTATGTTGAATATCTCAAGAAATAGCGTAAACAAGAACGTGGATTTAAGGGGATACAAATCCACGGAAAAGGTTTTCCATAAAAGGCACTACAAGCACTTTAATAGGTTCTTGATAGGATTTGCCGTGGCTTTTTTGATTATCTTATTTTTACCCTGGACACAGAATGTCACAGGTGAGGGCTATCTCACCACATTGACACCGGATCAGAGACCGCAGACCATACAGTCACCCATTCCGGGAAGGATTGAAAGATGGTATGTCAAGGAAGGTGATTTCGTTCAAAAAGGGGATACCATATTGCACATTTCCGAAATCAAGAACGAGTATTTTGATCCTATGCTGGTCGAAAGAACGGGACAGCAGATCAAGGCCAAATCCATGTCCGTACTTTCTTATCAGGAGAAGGTAAAGGCCTTGGATAATCAAATTGAAGCACTTAAACAGGAACTCAAGTTAAAATTGGAGCAGGCCAGGAACAAGCTTTTGCAGGCAAAGCTGAAAGTGCAGAGCGATAGTATTGACCTTGAAGCCGCAAAGACTAATATTATTATAGCGAACAGACAGTTTGACCGTACCTCACAATTGGAGAGCGAAGGATTAAAAGCGGTCACCGATGTTGAGGAAAAACGTTTAAAACAGCAAGAGACCCAGGCTAAACTGATTTCCCAGGAAAACAAGCTATTGGCCAGCAAGAACGAAGTGATCAATGCGGAAGTGGAGATTACCCGGGTCAAGGCCGAATATGCCGATAAGATCGCCAAGGCACAAAGCGATAAGTTTACTGCCCAATCAAACCAATTTGACTCGGAGGCCCAGGTGACCAAATTAGAGAATGAGTTTAGCAATTATGAGATACGAAATGATCTCTATTACATTCGAGCTCCACGGACCGGTTTTATCAACAAGGCCCTACAATCCGGAATTGGGGAAACTTTTAAGGAAGGTGACCAATTGGTTGGGATTATGCCGGCCCAATATGAAATGGCTGTTGAGACTTTCGTTCGGCCCATTGACCTACCATTGATGCATTTAGGCGAAAAAGTCCGGATACAGTTTGATGGTTGGCCCGTTATCATCTTCAGTGGATGGCCCAATCTCTCCTATGGAACCTATGGCGGGGTTGTCGTTGCCATAGAAACATTTATCAGCGACAATGGTAAATATCGCATCCTTTTGGCACCGGATGCCGAAGACCATCCTTGGCCAAAAGATCTGAGGGTAGGTTCCGGGGCCAACACCATTGCGCTTTTGGAAGATGTGCCCATTTGGTTCGAGTTATGGCGACAACTCAACGGATTTCCCCCAAATTATTACCAGCCTGAAAATGGTAAGATGGCTAATGCCGATAAAAAATAGATATGAAAAGGCATATTATTTTTCTTATCGTCATTTGCATGACATCGGCTCTACATGGCCAGGATGCAGATACCTTGGTGCTTAATTTTAGGGAATACCTTGGTTATGTCAAGAAATATCATCCAGTGGCCAAACAGGCCGAGCTGAACATCGGAATTGGACAGGCCAACCTTATGAAGGCCCGTGGTGGTTTTGATCCAAAAATTGAAGTGGATTATGATCGAAAGGAGTTTAAGGGAATCGAGTACTACGATGAACTTAATGCAACGTTCAAGATTCCTACCTGGTACGGTATAGAACTGAAGGGAAATTTTGAACAGAATGAGGGTGAGTTTCTAGATCCCTCCTTGTCCGTACCGACCGACGGACTTTATAGCGCCGGAGTGTCCGTTTCCTTGGGAAGAGGTTCTTGGATAAATGATCGCATGGCCACCCTTAAGCAAGCCAAATTCTTTAGGGAGCAGACCAGGGTAGATCGGGATCTTTTGGTAAACCAGATTTTGTTTGAAGCTTCCTTGGCCTATTTTGATTGGTTGCAGGCCTACAAGGATACGCAGATCTTCAGAAATTTTTTGACCAATGCCCAAATACGCTTTGAAGGTATTAGAAAAAGTGCCTTGGCGGGAGACATCGCATCAATAGATACCGTAGAGGCAAGGATTGCCGTACAAAATAGGGCCTTAAGTCTTGAACAGGCCAAGGTAAGAATGATAAAAGCGGCCTTGGATCTTTCCAATTTTTTATGGTTGAGCGATAATATTCCTGTTGAGATACAGCCCAATGTAATCCCTGATGTCTATGTTGAGGAGGATATTGATGCAACCCTGGAGATTTTGGGCAGACCTCTGGATAGTTTTACCTTGGAGAACCATCCCAAATTAAGATCTTTGGATTTTAAGATCGATGGTTTAATAGTGGATAAACGGCTGAAAACCAATAGACTGTTACCTCAAATCGATTTGGAATATAACTTTTTGACCGAAACCCCGGAACTTATTAATTCCTTTGAGCCAGAGGAATTTAAAGGGGGTGTTACCTTTAGACTTCCATTATTTTTAAGAAAGGAACGTGGGGATTTGAAATTGGCGAAGTTCAAGTTGCAGGACGCCCAATTTGAGAGGGATAATGCGGAGGTACAGATCCAGAACAAAATATTGGGTATTTATCGGGAATTGGAATCCTTTGATTCCCAGAACGTATTGATAGACGATATCGTAGATGATTATCAAACGTTATTGACCGCCGAGGAGCGTAAGTTTAGTTTTGGGGAAAGCTCTTTGTTTCTTATCAACTCACGTGAAAGCAGTCTGATCGACGCCGAATTAAAACAGAACGAAGTACAAAACAAATACTTTACGGCCAAGGCCAAACTATTCAACAGTCTTGCCTTAAATCCGGAAAACCTCTAATCGCAAACAAAAAAGGGAAAAGGCTTTTTTGGGATTTTGAAGGGCAAAATATAGATTCAAAATTAATGCAGAAAATCGGAAATTGCTTACCCGGGTAATTGTGTAAAAGTGTAGTACAAGGAAGGTTCTTTATTTCAAAGCCTCCTTGGTCGGAATACGTTTGCATCCCTATACCAAAGTAGGATGAATATGGAACACCTTTACGCTACCTAGTTACACCCGCACTGTTCATCAGAGCCAATATCAATAGTATTACTATTGAATTGCGAATGTTTAACTTGTGTTTAACTAAGTATTACTTTTAAAACATTCGACCAGTTATTATCTTTGTATTATCAATAGTGTAATAAAAATATCCGGTAACCGGCCGAATATTTTAAAAGCTGGAGGAATGAAAAAAGAAGTAATACTGCCCTTTCCCAAGTTTGACGAAAGGAATGAACATAGAACAAAGGCCAACACGGAAGAGATTCCGATCAGACCTGGAATGTTATTTAGGGTCGGTAGGCCTTCAAACCTGTATTATGAGTTTATTTATGCTTCCTTATACTTTGATAGGCACAAATTATCGGATCTAAAGAAGCTTTTAAAATTCCAAGGTACCGAAGTCCAGGTAGTAAGTATTTTAAAGATGAAAGACGGTAGTACCATCGCGGCATTGTCCAGATCCGACGGGAAGGCCTTTTCAGAAACCGTTACAAAACTCTTCGCCGATATTTCAAAAAGTATAAAGGCCAAGGAACTTCTTGGATAGACCACTTTGGGCATACTGGAAAATAATTTAACAACCCTATATTTAATACAATTGACCATGATCAGAAACAATTATAAAAAGATTTCATTGGCCTTAGCGGCTTGTTTGCTATGGGCAGGAGGAATAAATGGGCAAATGGATGACACCCTTGTCGTTGATTGCGATCTGGATGTAAATACCATTGCCTATATGGAAGACGAGGAAACCGTTGAACTGGATTTTGATTCGTATTTCTATTTACCTGAGAATTTTAACCCATATCACGGAATGATTTTGGAATTGAACGACATTATTTATTTGGAGAATGAAGAAGAGGTAATCTTGGATTCGAGACCAGGGATTCTTCTACCATAGAACTATGAAGGAGAAAGTTGCAAGGCGTAGAGGTCCCCTGAATATTCAGGGGATCTTTAGCTTTGGCCATGCTTTAAAAAAGTGAGGAATTTATGGTTTGTAAGTATTGTTTGTTTTTATCTACCAATGTAACCCAGGTTACCGTATCAAAACAAAGTGACCGATATTTTTGTTGACTAGGACAATGCAATTATGGAAACAACAATGTACAGAACCGTTCAAGAATTAATTCAGGAAAGTTTACCCCGAACCCTATCGTATAAAGAATATCGGGCCAAGGTAAGTGAATTGGCGGCCGAAGGGAAATCTACAGGCCCAAAACAGACCGAAGCTCTGGCCAATTATACCCTACTCAATGATAAACGCATGAGGCGTTTTGATAAGACCCTGAAGATAGATGCGGAAAGCACAGCATTAATCTCTGCAATCGAGAAAAAAATTACTTTTCTCGTACTCACCGAAAGCTGGTGTGGCGATGCCGCTCCTACCTTGCCCGTGATGAACAAGATAGCGGATTTAAATGTCAATATTTCGCTAAAAATCCTATTACGCGATGAGAATCTTGAGCTAATGGGCCATTTTTTGACTCAGGGAACCTTATCCATTCCCAAACTCATCATTATTGATGAAGTTACAGGGGAAGTATTGGGTGATTGGGGACCGAGGCCAAGCACCGCGACCGAAATGGTACAGGAATTCAAGGAGTCATTTGGAGCACTTACCTCGGAGTTTAAGCAGGATCTTCAGGTATGGTACAATAAGGACAAAGGGATTACTACTTTAAGGGATATCTTAGCGAGTCTTCCCTTGAAATAAATAGGTAATCGTACCTTTTTGAAGTGCTTTTGAGGAAGAATTGAACTTGGCCTTCAACGCATAGGTGATTGCATTATCTACCAAACACCCATTGGAAGTGCCTGAACTTTTTCCATTAAAGTGGGCTTCAACAACGTTACCCAGCCCATCTACCTTTATATTGATGACTACTTTTCCGCCTTCTATGCAGGTGTAAATAGGTGGTGGAAGCTTATAGTTGGAACGCCCTACCAAGGAAAAAGAAACCGAAGTTCTTCGTTTCGCCAGATTGTTGGTAAACTCCTTTTTTTGGGCTTCTTTCTCTCCCAGAAGCTGTTTTTGCTCCTCCCGTTTCTTCGCCAATTCCTTTACCCGTTCCGCATAATCGGAATCCGCCAATAAATCTGAAGGGTCCTCACTGTCCGTAGCGGCTTTCTGCTCCTCCATAAGCTCCTCCAGGGTTTTAAGAGGCTCTGGATTCCCATAACTGGGTTTTTCATTTTCATTAAAGGCCATATGACTTTTAATGGGGTCGGCTTCCTGTAGTTCCTCCAATTTTTTTTCTTCTTCCTTGATCAGCTCTTCCAAGACTTTTTGGTCCAATACCATCTCTACTACATATTCTTCCGCCTGTCGTTGACCCAAATGGATATTGTATAGCCCTAACACTATGATACCCATGGTGAAAAATGTGATTAGAAAAGATAACTGCTGACGGTTTAGATCCATAACGCTATAACCGATATTTCATCAAAATATTTTAAATCTTCGTTGAACGGAAATGCCAATCCTTACAAAAAATACTAATGCGCGCTGTGCTTTCCAAGAAGTTTTTCGCTAAAAACAACGGGATCAACGGCTTTATTTACGTTATAACCCCCTATTTTGGTTCTTCTTAGACCGGACAAATATGCGCCGGAATCCAGTGCCTTACCAAAATCATAGGCCAAGGAGCGAATGTACGTGCCCTTGCTGCAGACCACTCGAAACTCCAATGTAGGCAATTCCATGGCTTTGATCTCAAATTCGGAGATGACGACTTTTCTCTTTTTTATTTTTATTTCCCTGCCTTCCCGTGCATATTCATATAACCGTTTTCCATCTTTTTTTAAGGCGGAAAAGACGGGTGGTCGTTGTTCAATTTCACCGATAAATTTATCCGCGGCCAAAAGGATGGCCTCCCAGGTTATATGATCGATAGAAAAAATGGTATCGATTTCAGTTTCCAGGTCATAGGACGGGGTGGTCGCCCCGAGCGTTATCGTTCCGGTATATTCTTTTTTTTGACCCTGTAATTCTTCAATTTTCTTGGTAAACTTTCCAGTACAAAGCAATAAGAGCCCTGTCGCCAAGGGATCCAAAGTGCCGGCATGCCCTACTTTTATCTTCTTGAGATGGAATTTTTTCCGTAGGGCCCATTTGATTTTGTTCACCGCTTGGAAAGAAGACCATCCAGAGGGTTTATCAATTAAAAGGAGTTGTCCGTTTAAAAAATCTTCCTTGGTAAGGGTATCCATTTCAAGATTAATTTGCCGTCTTTACAATAAACGGATTTTGTGCATTTAACCCCAAAAACTGTACCCAATTGCCAAAAGTCCAACAATGAGGCAATAGATTGCGAAATAAGTGAGCTTGCTGTTCCTTACCAACTGGATCATCCAGGTACAAGCGGCCAAACCGGCAATGAAGGCGGCAACAAAGCCAGTACTCATGGCCATTACATTTTCGCTTTGGAAATTGAGCTCACCGCTCATGACATCCTTGGCCATTTTGCCCAAAATAAGCGGCACCACCATTAAGAAGGAAAATCGGGCGGCTTTGGTTTTGTCCACACCGAGAAGTACCGAAGTAGCAATGGTAGCACCACTTCGTGAAATTCCCGGTAGCATGGCAATCGCTTGGGAGATACCGACGATAAAAGCTTTAGGGTAGTTTACCTTTTTGTCCGTGTCCTTGGCCTTGTCCGCAAAATAGAGTAGTACAGCGGTAATCAACAGCATGAAGCCGACAAATTGAATATCGCCTCCGAAAAAGGCCTCCAATTTTTCCTCAAAAAAGAGACCGACAAACGTGGCGGGAAGCATGGAGACAATTATTTTAAGCGAGAATTGGGTTTCCTCGTTCCACCTAAACTTAAAAAGACCGACCAAAATTTCCCAGACATCCTTTCTAAAGACTACAATGGTGCTCAACGCAGTGGCAAAATGAAGCACTACAGTAAATAGAAGACTTTCTTCGGGAATGGAATTATCTCCTAATATGGCTTTGCCCAATTCCAAGTGCCCACTGGAGGACACCGGCAGAAATTCCGTCAATCCTTGGATAATGCCTAGGATTATGGCATCAAGTGTATCCAAAATTAGTTACGCCTCTTATGCGGATTCAACAATATGGCATATACTTCTATCCCGAGTCCAATAAGTACAAGGGTAGGAGCCAAACGTATTCGCCTAAAATTGTAGATATCCTCATTAAAAACATTGGGGTCATCACTCCCTCCTCCACTCATCAAAATAAAGCCCAGTGCTATGAAAGCTATCCCTATGAACATGAACAGGTAGTTTTTTCGCTGAAATATAAATTCCGGCTTTGGCGGCTGTCCTACTTTGCCCTTCTGTTTTTTACCCATACGCAAATTTAATAATATAATTCGTCCGTTTTAAGATTTAGAAAACGTTGTGTCGCAAAATACGTGCTGATGAACGAAATAAACACTCCTAGGATAAAAACACTGCCAAAGAGGCCTACCAACATGGAAGTATCCCTAAATAGCCCTAGTTCCGGAAAGTTTCCGTCCAAGTAGAACAAAGCTACGCCCAAAACCAGCAGGGCCAATAGCGCACCAAGCATCCCTAATTTTATATTGGTCCATATGAAAGGCCTCCGAATAAAGGTTTTGGTAGCCCCCACCATTTGCATTGTCTTGATGATAAATCGTTTGGAGTAAATGGATAACCGTATGGAGCTATTGATGAGCAAAACGGCAATAAAGGTAAAAATGGCACTGGCCGTTAAAATCCAGAAACTGACCTTTTTTACGTTTTCGCTTAAGAGTCCAACCAAGGGCTCGTCGTAACTCACTTCGTCCACATAACTTTTCTTGGTAAGTTCTGCCGCAATTTCTTCAATTTGAAGGGGTGAAACAAAGTCTGCATTAAGATTTACATCAATGGAGTTTTTGAGCGGGTTATAGCCTAAAAAGTCCAAGAAGTTTTCCCCGATTTCCTCACTGTGCATTTCCGCGGCCTCTTCCTTGGTAACATAGGTAGCGGACTTGGTGTATTCTGCCATGGCCAAACTCTTTTGTAATTGATCTATTTCTACTTCCTTGGCATTGTCTTTTAAAAACACGGATAAGGTAATCTGTTCCTTAAAATGATTGGCCAATTTATTGGTGTTGAGAACTAGCAGTCCCAGAACCCCCAATAGAAATAATACCAAACCTATACTCAAGACTACGGAAAAGTATGAGGATATCAACTTACGTCTTTGGTACTGCTCAAAGGATTTGCCCATAGCTATTTATCAATGGTGTAAAAATAGGAAAGTAAGTCCAATAAACTTATTTTTGCCCTAAACTAAACTTAAAGATCATACTTTCATTGCTGTACACATCAATGAGATTATGATCATTTTCTTTTAAAAACCTCTCAATGAAATATAATTTCAAGGAAATTGAGGCCAAGTGGCAGGAATATTGGGCAAAGCATGGGACTTTTAGGGCCAGCAACGATTCCGAAAAAGAAAAATTCTATGTTTTGGATATGTTCCCGTATCCCTCCGGATCGGGATTGCATGTTGGCCACCCCTTGGGTTATATAGCCAGTGATATATATGCACGGTATAAACGTCATAAAGGGTTTAACGTACTGCATCCCATGGGATATGACTCATTTGGATTGCCCGCTGAGCAGTACGCCATTCAGACCGGGCAGCATCCGGCCATAACCACGGGGGCCAATATCAAGAGGTATAGGGAGCAATTGGATAAGTTGGGCTTCTCCTTTGATTGGAGCCGGGAGGTCCGTACATCAGACCCCCAATACTACAAGTGGACACAATGGATTTTCATACAGCTGTTCAACTCGTGGTACAATATCGATTCGGACAAAGCCGAAGATATCACGGATTTGATACGATTGTTTGAAGGGGAAGGAAACGCAAATGTAAAAGCGTCCTGTGATGAGGATACGCCCCAATTTTCGGCAAAGGACTGGGCCGCTTTTTCATCTAAGGAAAAGCAGGAGATATTACTTAAATACAGATTGACCTACTTGGCGGATACGGAGGTTAATTGGTGTCCGGCTTTGGGAACCGTCTTGGCCAATGACGAGGTGGTCAATGGGGTTTCGGAACGCGGGGGACATCCCGTTATCCGAAAGAAGATGACCCAATGGAGTATGCGTATCACGGCCTATGCCCAGCGGTTGTTGGATGGACTTGAGAAAATTGATTGGCCTCAACCCCTTAAGGATTCACAAACCAATTGGATTGGTCGATCAGAAGGGGCAAGTGTAAGATTCAAGGTTCAAGGTTCAATGTTGGACAACTCCCGTAGCTTGGAATCTGAAACCTTCATTGAAGTTTTTACCACGAGACCCGATACCATATTTGGAGCTACTTTTATGACCTTGGCGCCGGAGCATGAATTGGTATCCAAAATAACCACTCCCGAACAAAAAGCTGAAGTGGAGGCTTATGTGAGAGCTACGGCCAAACGCTCCGAACGCGATCGAATGGCGGATGTTAAATCCATAACCGGAGCTTTTACAGGAGCCTTTGCCGAGCATCCCTTTACCAAGGAACCCATTCCCGTTTGGATCGGGGACTATGTACTGGCCTGTTATGGGACCGGGGCCGTGATGTCCGTTCCTTGTGGAGATCAACGCGATTATGATTTTGCAAAACATTTTGGTATTCCCATTCCTAATATTTTTGAAGGTGTGGATATCTCGGAGGAGGCCTTCGCCAACAAGGAAAAGACCATCATTGCCAATTCCGATTTTCTTAATGGGTTAAGTTACAAGGAGGCTACAAAGAAAATTATTACGGAACTTGAAAAAATCGGAGCGGGAAAAGGCAAAATCAATTATCGTTTGCGAGATGCCGTTTTTAGCCGCCAGCGGTATTGGGGGGAACCTTTTCCGGTCTATTATGATGCGAATGGGATGCCGCAAATACTGGATGAAAAATATCTTCCCCTGGAATTGCCCGAAGTAGAAAAATACCTCCCCACGGAGACCGGGGAGCCCCCATTGGGCAATGCTACCCACTGGGCCTGGAATATGGAAACCAATACAGTGGTGGGGAATGATTTGATCGATTACAAAACCATATTCCCATTGGAGCTGAATACCATGCCGGGATGGGCGGGGAGCTCCCAGTACTTTAACCGATATATGGATCCGCATAATGACGATGCGATTTTTTCTCAGGAAGCTGTCAACTATTGGCAGGATGTGGATCTCTATATTGGGGGTAGCGAGCATGCCACGGGACATTTGCTCTACTCTCGTTTCTGGCAGAAGTTTATGTTTGACAAGGGTTTGGTGCCCGTGGACGAATATGCCAAAAAACTAATAAACCAGGGAATGATTACTGGAACCAGTGCTTTCATCTTTAGGGAGGAAGGTACGGGCAACGTTATTTCCAAAGGATTGATACAAGAAAAAAAAGTTACCCCTATACATGCTGACGTCTCTCTGGTCGATTCATCAGATGAATTGGATATCGAGGCGTTTAAAAAATGGCAACCGGAGTATAAGGATTCGGAATTTATTTTGGAAGAGGATAAATATATCGTGGGGCGTGAAGTAGAAAAGATGTCCAAATCCAAGTACAATGTGGTCAACCCGGATGAGATTTGTGAGGAATACGGAGCGGACAGTCTTCGCCTATATGAAATGTTCCTAGGCCCCTTGGAACAATCCAAACCATGGAACACGGCGGGGATTACCGGGGTGCATTCCTTTCTAAAAAAAATGTGGCGGTTGTACCATTCCGGTGCGGACGATACATTTTCGGTTTCGAATAACGAACCTTCCAAGGAGAATCTAAAGACCTTGCACAAGACTATCAAAAAAGTGGAAGAGGATATTGAGAACTTTAGTTTCAATACTTCAGTCTCTACCTTCATGATCTGTGTCAATGAGCTTTCGGCCCAAAAATGTAACAGTCGGGAAATCCTGGAGCCTCTTGCCATTTTGGTATCGCCCTATGCCCCGCATATCGCGGAGGAATTGTGGCAGGGACTTGGCCATACCGAAACCATTTCCTATGCTTCCTTTCCAAAATTCGAAGCGGATTATATAACCGAAAGCAGCAAGGAATATCCTATTTCCTTTAATGGAAAAATGCGTTTTACCTTGGAACTTCCTTTGGATATGGCAAAGGAAGAGATTGAGAAAACGGTAATGGCCCATGAAAGGACCCAACAACAATTACAGGGCCGCACGCCCAAAAAAGTTATTGTGGTACCTGGGAAGATTGTAAATATCGTAGGATAATAAGGGTTTTCCTTCCGGGGAATCCTTATTCCTAATTACATCTATTTGACCCGTGCTTCAGAAGACAGACTATATGTGAGCCATGTCGGCCTTTGTGCGCTAGGTCTATGGTATGGTGGTACAAATCTACCACGGATGTTTCCCGAGCCATGTATTTGATAATAGTACCGGGTACCGTGCTCTGGTTTATATATGGGACCTGCCACAATGATATATCCATATTGCTTGCAAACGGATTCCAGCGGTTCTGGCACATAAGGTGTTTTTATGGAAAATATATGATAAGTAATCAATTTAATGTACATTTTGTCAGTATTTGTCATCCTACCTGTGCCCAAAACTCTTTCTGGGGACATTGGCGGGGTTTTTGCTTGATAAAGGAAAAAGTCACCTCCATGGATAGGGGAATCTTTTTTAACTTTAGTACGAATATTTAAAATTGAAAAGTTATGATGGGATATTATATATTAATCGGGGCCATCGCTTTGGTAAGCTGGTTGGTAAGTGCAAAGCTTAAAAGTAAATTCAGGCATTATTCCAAGGTGCATTTACAGAATGGCATGAGTGGGGCCGAGATTGCCGAGAAAATGTTGGCGGACCACGGTATCCGGGATGTAAAGGTAATCTCTACGGCAGGGATGCTTACCGATCACTATAACCCAAGGAACAAAACGGTTAATTTAAGCGAGGGGGTCTATAGCCAACGCAACGCTGCCGCGGCAGCGGTTGCCGCCCATGAATGCGGTCATGCGGTGCAGCATGCCCAGGCCTATGAGTGGTTGACCATGCGTTCCAAATTGGTTCCCGTAGTGAGCGTTACTTCTGGAATGTCCATGTGGGTAGTTTTTGGCGGATTAATGTTAGGAGCTGCTGCCGGTGTTGGTCTGGGCTACTATATTGCGGTAGCCGGTTTGGTGATGATGGCCATGGCCACGCTGTTTAGCTTTGTTACCTTGCCCGTGGAGTACGATGCGAGTAAAAGGGCCCTGGTATGGTTACGACAAAAGAATATGGTTACCCAGCAAGAATACAAAGGTTCCGAGGATGCCCTAAAGTGGGCGGCCCGTACGTATTTGGTAGCTGCGATTGGCTCGTTGGCAACCTTGGTCTACTGGGGATTGCAGGTTTTTGGAGGTAGGGATTAATTCCCATTAAATAGTTTAAAATAAGACCTGTCTCGCTAAAAACACTTGACAGGTTTTTTTATGCCCAATACTATGGAAGAAAGTATAGTTATAGGACTGGCCACGATTGACGATTTGCCGGCTTTACAAAGTGTTGGAGATCGGTTGTTCGATTATCCCATTAAACCAAACCGAACCATTGAATTTATGGAGGATAAGAGGCATCATTTGGCCTTGGCCTATCACGCAGATGCTGTGGTGGGAATGGCTTCGGGATTCCACTATGTCCATCCTGATAAAGACCCCCACCTTTTTGTCAATGAAGTTTCCGTTCTGGACGAATACCAAGGGAAGGGTATTGGCCGAAGGTTGACAAAGTTTTTGGTAGAATATGGAAGGGAACTGGGTTGTAAGGAAGCTTGGGTGGCTACGGAAAAATCGAATATTGCGGCACAAAAGGCCTATTTGGCCGCCGGGGGTGTTCCTGAGGAAGAGCCCATTGTACTTATCGAGTTTAACTATTAAATTGATATTTGCCTGTCGATCTGTTGGGCCAGGGAAATAAAGGTTTCCGTTCTGGAAACACCTTCAATTTGCTGTATTTCCTTGTTGAGTACATACATCAGATGTTCATTGTCCCTACAAAGTACTTTTATGAGAATGGACCAATTCCCTGTAGTATAATGGCATTCCAAGACCTCCGGAATCTTTTCCAAATGCTTTACCGCTATCGGATTACTCATTGCCTTATCCAAATATATCCCGATGTAGGCCATGGTGGTGTATCCCATGACTTTAGGGTTGATGATGAATTTAGACCCTGCCAATAGTCTTGAAGCCTCCAATTTTCGAAGACGTTGGTGTATGGCAGCACCTGAGATGCCAATATTCCGGGCAATTTCCAAAATGGGTTTACGGGCATCTTGCATAAGAAATCTTAGAATTTTCTTGTCGATACCATCTATTTTTACTTTTTCGTTACTGGATTTCATGGAATATCTTTCAATTTAGAGACAAAACTATGAAATCTATATAATTAAATAACTTCTTATGAGCCTTTGTATCAAATGGAAAAGAGAAAATGCCATAATTGAATGACCCTGAAGATAAGTATCCTAATAGAGGTTTTAACTAGCAACGGAATCCGGGTTATATCCCAAATAAGGTACCTTAAATTCCTTGAAAATCACACCCAGTGTGCTAAGTTCGGAAAGAATGGGTTCATATACTTCCTTGGTAATCGGAATCTGTACCCCAGGGGTCTTAATTTCCTTATTCAATATCAAAAGGGTAGCTATGGCAACGGGAAGCCCTACCGTCTTGGCCATTGCAGTATGGGTATGGTCTTCTCCAATAACTACCATATTGGCATCTATTTGCTGCTTTTTTCCTGATAGCTCATAACCGAACTTGTGGTACATGACGATCATATCCTTGTCATCTTTGGTCAGGGTCCAACTGTCTTCAAGAATCCGTTGCAGTACCTGAGCTGGAGTCGCATTCTCCAAAGGGATGGTCTTTTTTGCACTAAAAATATCCAATTCCAATAATTTGCCCCAAATGCTATCGTCCTGGTCTATCTTTAAATAATGTCGTAATTTAAGCTCAACCGAGTCTGTTGGGGAGTAGGGTAGAAACAGATTGACATATTCGCGATAGGACATGCCTTTGGAGTTTTCAATCGTATAACTATCGTCAGTCATGCCCAGTTGAACGAACAGATTCCAAGCTTTGGAAAACCCTATCCTTCGCATAGTGCCCCTATAAAGGGTCAAGACATCCTCAAGCCCATAGGCTTTTCGATAGTCCAGGGAATCCCTGTTGGCATAGCCCTCAAAACGACCATATCCTTCAATTTCAAAGAATTCCGTTCTTCTGAAAAGTTTGTGATAAGGGATGTATTTGTATGTTCCTTCCTGCAGGAATTTTGCGGCTCCACCTTGTCCTGCCAATACTACGTTTCTAGGATTCCAGGTAAACTTATAGTTCCAAAGATTGGTATCGCTCTCCGGGGCCACCAATCCTCCTGTAAAGGATTCGAACAACAACATTTTTCCTCCCTCTCGCCTTATTCGATCTATGACGTGCATGGCACTCATATGATCTATTCCGGGATCTAGGCCCATTTCGTTCATAAACACTAACCCTTTTTGCTTAACTTTTTTATGCAATGCCCTAATCTCCGGACTTACGTAAGATGCCGTAACCAAATGCTTTCCAAAGGCCAGACAATCCTTGGCCACATTACCATGCATCCGGGCGGGCAGCATGGAAACCACGATATCGGAATCCTTAATGGCCCTTTTTCTATCATCTTCCCTAAAAATATCGAGCTGTAGCATGGTACATGAAGGATGTTCTTTTACCGATTTGGAGAGACTATCGGGGTTTAAATCGCCAATGGTAATGTGCAACCATTGGGAAGCTGCCTTTTCCAAAAGGTAATCCAAAAGATAGGCAGTGGATTTTCCCGCACCGACAATCAATATTTTTCGCAACATAGGTTTTACATCGTTAGTTTTGCAAATAGTACGAAGCACTAAGGTATCAATTTGTTACATTTATAAAAAAGACCATTGAGGAAGTTATGAACAGAACAATTTTTTTGACGGGAACGGTTTTCGGATTGTTAGCAGTACTGCTAGGGGCCTTCGGGGCACATGGTCTGGAAAAGCTGGTGGATATCAATGCGGTCCAAACTTTTGAAACCGGGGTAAAATATCAAATGTACCATGCTTTTTTTCTATTGATATTGGCGAACGTGAACAAGATTCCGGAACAAAGGAAAAAGTGGGTGTTTTACTGTGTTTTTAGTGGTGTGATTCTATTTTCCTTTTCTATATATCTACTCGCAATAAACAGCATAACAAGTTTTGATTTTAAATCGATCGCTCTTCTGACTCCTCTTGGTGGAACACTACTGGTGTTGGGTTGGATTCTTTTGGGTTATCAAAGTTTAAAGAATCTAAAATAAACGATTTTGAACAACAAAATACTGGCTTGAATGGAGGTTTCAAAAAATAACCCAATATCTATTTCCCTAAAAGATTATGGCATTACCCAAAGTGACATAAAATATCAATTGGATCCGTTACATCTTCATAGGATTACCTTGGAAAAGAATATGGGGAGGGAGGCCTCATCCGGAGCTCTGGCCATAAACACTGGAGAATTTACGGGAAGGTCGCCCGACGATCGGTTCATCGTGAAAGATAATATCACTTCGGACAAGGTTTGGTGGGGCGGTATAAACATGCCCTTTGAACCTTCCGCCTTTGATAAACTCTATGATAAGGTTATCACGTATTTGAACGATAAGGAACTTTATGTACGCGATTGTTATGCGTGCGCCGATGCCAACTACCGAATGGATATTCGGGTCATTACCGAGTATCCTTGGTCCAACCAGTTTGTATACAATATGTTCATCCGACCTACGGAGGAGGAATTGAAGAATTTTGAACCGGAATGGACGGTAATCAATGCACCGGGATTTAGGGCCGTTGCGGAAGAAGATGGTACGCGGCAACATAACTTTGCCCTATTGAATTTTTCCCGAAAAATTGCCTTGATCGGAGGAACGGGCTATACGGGAGAAATCAAGAAGGGAATTTTTTCCGCGCTTAATTTCATACTTCCGGTATACAAGAACACGTTGCCTATGCATTGTTCGGCCAACGTTGGAAAAAAAGGGGATACGGCCATTTTCTTTGGGCTGTCCGGAACCGGCAAGACCACCTTGTCCACGGATGCCACCCGTAAACTGATCGGTGACGATGAACATGGTTGGAACAATGAAAACGCGGTGTTCAATTTTGAGGGAGGATGTTATGCCAAGGTCATTGACCTTTCCCAGGAAAATGAACCGGAAATCTATAAGGCCATTAAAAAAGGTGCAATTCTGGAAAATGTGGTTATGGACGATAGTGGGCAAGTAGATTTTTCAGACATTTCCATTACACAGAACACCCGTGTAAGCTATCCCCTTTACCATATTGACAACGTTCAACGGCCCTCCATAGGTCATAATCCCAAGAATATTTTTTTTTTGACAGCGGATGCCTTTGGGGTACTCCCTCCTATTTCAAAACTTACTCCTAGCCAAGCGGCGTATCACTTTATTTCCGGATATACGGCCAAGGTAGCCGGAACCGAAGCAGGGGTGGTAGAGCCCATTCCTTCTTTTTCCGCCTGTTTTGGAGCTCCCTTTATGCCTTTGCATCCGGCAAAATATGCCGAAATGTTAAGCAAGAAAATGACCGAGGCCGGCGTAAATGTTTGGTTAGTGAATACGGGATGGACCGGGGGATCCTATGGTGTGGGGAAGCGAATGGAATTGAAATATACCCGGGCCATGATCCAGGCCGTTTTGAACGGCGATTTGGGATTGTATACCTATGACACCTATCATATCCATTCCGTGTTCGGTGTGGCTCAACCTAGAAAATGTCCAGGAGTCCCCACCAGTGTTCTAAGTCCTCGTGCGACTTGGAACGATGATGAGGCCTATTACAGGACTGCTTTTAAATTGACGAATGCATTCCGCGAAAACTTCAAGAAATTCGAGTCCCATGCTACTGAGGAAATACGACGGGGAGGGCCACAGCGATATGCCTTTTAGACAGGTCATAATATGCCATTTAAAAATAAGCCGCATATATTTATGATATAAAAGGCTCTGTGAACGGTAAACCTTGGATTTTTCTAAAAAATGACGCCCTTTATTTTTTGTTTACTGCGGTAATGTACTTCTGCAAGGCCATGGTCATGGAAGGTGTTTCCGGGGTCGGGGCCTTAATATCAATGCGAAGACCGGCATCGGTCGCCGCTTTTACCGTGGAATTTCCAAATACCGCGATACGCGTATCGTTTTGTTCAAAATCAGGGAAATTCTTTAAAAGGGACTCTATGCCTGAAGGGCTGAAGAACACCAGGACATCGTAATAAACATCCCGAAGATCGGACAGGTCACTGATTACCGTCTTATAGAAAATTCCTCGGGTCCAATTGATACCAACCTTATCCAGAGCTTCCGGAACGGCTTGTTTAAGTGTGTCCGAGGAGGGAAGTAGAAATGTTTCTTCCTTATATTTCTTGAACAGGGGAACGAGTTCGTTGAAAACCCTCTTGCCTACGTAAATTTTACGCTTACGGTATACCACATATTTTTGAAGGTAATAGGCCACGGCTTCGGACTGACAAAAGTACTTCATGGTGTCCGGAACCTTAAATCGCATTTCTTCCGCTATCCTAAAAAAGTGATCCACCGCATTGCGGCTGGTCAATATAATGGCCGTGTAATTTTTTAGGTCTATTTTTTGACGACGAACACTCTTTGCATCAACCCCTTCCACATGAATAAAAGGCCTAAAATCTACCTTTACCTTTTCCTTGTCAATAAGTTTTGAATACGGGGAGTTTTCCATTTTCGGCTCCGGCTGGGACACCAAAATCGTCTTTACTTTCATATAAACCTAGTCTTTTAGATAACTTCCAATGATGATGAACGGCGCAATTTCGAGAGCGCAAAGGTACAAAATAAAATAGAAAAAATTGCCAGTGATGAATTTTTGATGATTCTTCAACACTGTAATCCAGCCGATTGCATTTATCAAAAGAATTAAGAAAATGGATAAATAAACTACAACCTTGGAATCCTTGATTACGTACACAAGAACCACATTCGCCAGAAACATAACCATACTGCTATGATTTAGGTAGGATAACTTCTTAAAAATGAGTTCACCAATTACTTTATTGACCCCAAAAATGATACCGTTGCCCAATTGCAAAAAAATCTTTACCAGTATGAACAATACCAATCCACCCAGAATAATGGGATACATAAACGGATATGAACCGTCTCCCTGTAATAGTATTATCCTTGATGTCAGGAAAATGAACAGGGAAAAATTGATGATTTGAAAGAACGTAAAAAAAACATGGAACCAACTCATCAACTTTTCCTTCTTATTGTACATGAAGACATATTTGTTGTTAAAGGGTAGGATGACGAAATTTAGAAATCTACTGTAAAATAGGCTTTTGGCCACTACAATGAACAAAAGGCTCCCAAATAGCAGAAGGGTAATCCAGTCTACGGTGGATGTATTTCTAAAAATGGCTTCCATTATTTCAGCTTAATGTTTTTCCCGTTGAGTCCATGGGGTAGATTGTTTTCTGAAATACCAATCCTAAAATAACCGGGATCTTCAATTTTGGGTTTTGGAAACTTAAACGTAAAATTTAAGGTATCATTGGGTTTTAACGATAAAATATTTTCCGGTACCGGGCTGGCCTGTAAAGGTTTAATATCCTTTACCTGTCTGTAATCGTTTAGGTAAGCTATATTGAACTTCAGTTTTTTGAGGTCAATGTCCATATCATATGGATTGTAAACCTTAAAAATATGTTCTTCCTCTTGGCCCAAAACCCAAGCTTTTTTCTCGACCACAACTTCCAATTTTCGGAAAGATTCAAAATTTGGGATATACTTGGCTTTATAATGGGCCCCATCTACCTTGGTAAATGAAAGATCCCCCTTTTTCATGTATTTGGAAACATAAAGGACTTTTTTGCCCTGTACTTTTTCCTCCGAATCATCTATGGAATACTGATTTCTTCTATACATATAGTTGTTTAGGGAAAATGTGGGATTCCCGGAATAGAAGGCGTACATAGGTGCATTACGATACGAGTTTTCGAAGATTACGGGAATATCGCCTATTTCCGCCTTTAAATCGCTTACCCATTGCCTATTGCCATGGGTTTCATAGTATATAGGAAAAAAAGGTTTGTATATGAGGCCAATACGTAGGAATAGTATAACCACAATGGTGGCTATTCCAGTTCTATAGATCCATTTTCGAATGGTAGCATCCGTTAACATCTGCTGGAAAACAAGAACCGCCATTGGGATGGAAACCACAATGATCCACTGCGTCTGAACCCTTCTGTTAAAACTGGAGAGGAAAAAGAAAAGCAGCACTCCATAGGTAAGAAAAAGCAATGCCCTGGTAAAAAGATCGGATGCTCTTGTCTTAAAAACTGCCTTGTAGATCCATGGGAAGGTCAACCCAAAAATAGCGACCAAATTAATCAGGAATCCCAAGGTATATTTTTCAAAATCGTAGGCCCCATTGGGTCTATCAAATAAATGATACCGAATGGAGACAAAATTATTTTCGTATAACCATAAAAAGTGGGGGATATAACAAATTAAGGCAACCATTACTGCGAACCATGCAAATTTGTTGGTCAATAATCTTAGATTGGACAACAGAACAAAAAGGATTACCAAAACAGCGTGATATTTACTATACATCAAAGCGGCCATTACCACACCCAAAACAGCTCCCCACAGATAGGAAGGTTTTTGAATAAATCGTTTATAGATCAATAAAAACAGGGCCGTAAAAAACAATAAGGGCGTATCGGGCAAGGTGAAGAACCCATATGCATTCATGAGGGTCATGGAAAATACCAATATAAAGAAATGGGGGATGTATTTCCGTTTCTCGTCATGGTCTACCATCAGCCATAGTACTGTAATCGTCGCAACGGATAATAGACAGCTCATAAATCTAATTCCCAGTTCGCCCTGAAAAAAAAAGCTACCGATCTTCACAAGTAAAGCCACCATAGGAGGGTGGTCAAAATATCCCCAGGCCATATTTTGGGCATAGTGCCAGTAATAGGCTTCATCAAAAATAAGTTCCGTTAAATGGGCCTGGAATAAGTTGAGTACTAAAATAATTCCTAAAAATAACAGAAAAAGTTTAGGTGGTCTGAGCGGCATGTACAAGCTTGATTTGGGTCAAAATTACAAATTCTGCCCATCATCCTGACCCTTGGACAAAGTACAATTAGAGTCGAGTCATTTTTCCACTCTCGCGAAAACACTATTTTTGTGCAAATCCAAACAACCCATGCCGGACAGCCTAGTCATTATTCCAACCTACAACGAATTGGAAAACGTTGAGGCCATAATCCGAGCTGTCTTTGGGTTGGATGCTGATTTTCATGTACTTATCGTGGACGATAATTCCCCAGATGGAACATCATCCGTTGTAGAAAAGATGCAAGGGGAGTTTCCTGAAAGGCTGTTCCTGGAGGTCAGAAAAGAAAAATCCGGCCTAGGAACCGCCTATATCCATGGATTTAAATGGGCCATTGCAAGAAAGTATGATTACATTTTTGAAATGGATGCTGATTTCTCCCATAACCCGACCGATTTAAAAAGACTGCTCCGAGCTTGTAAAAATGGTGCCGATGTGGCGGTAGGCTCCCGTTATAAGAAAGGGGTCAATGTTGTAAACTGGCCCTTATATAGGGTGTTGCTATCATATGGGGCTTCTTTTTATGTGAAGATGATAACCGGTATGCGCGTTCATGATCCCACGGCGGGGTTTGTATGCTATAAACGCCATGTATTGGAAAATCTGAATTTGGATTCCGTACGGTTCATTGGATATGCCTTTCAGATAGAAATGAAATTTCGGGCGTATCTTAAAGGATATAAAATAGAGGAAGTTTCCATTATATTTAAAGATCGTGAAAAAGGAAAATCAAAAATGAGTTCTTCCATTATCGGAGAGGCTATTTTTGGAGTGTTTATGATGAAAATGCGTAGTCTTTTCCAAAAAAACAGATTCTAAAATGAGCAGGCAATTAATCAAGAATGCTAAGGTCGTCAATGAAAACAAAATATTCGAAAGCGATGTGTTGATCGATGATGATAGCATCCTTAAAATAGATCGGGATATAACGGATGTAAATGCAGAGACCATAGACGCCCACGGTCGCTATCTTTTACCCGGAATTATTGACGATCAGGTACATTTTAGGGAACCTGGACTCACCCATAAGGGAGATATAGCTTCTGAAAGCAGGGCGGCCATAGCAGGGGGGATTACCACTTTTATGGAACAGCCCAATACAGATCCACAGACCGTTACCATAGAACGATTGGAAGAAAAATTTGCCATGGGCGCCAAAACTTCCTATGCCAATTATTCCTTTCCTTTTGGGGGGACAAATGACAATTTGGAAGAAATAAAGCGATTGGATAAAAATGCCTGTTCCGGAATAAAATTGTTCCTGGGCTCCTCCACAGGAAATATGTTGGTGGATAACGAGGCCGTTATTGAAAAGATTTTTAGGAACACGGAAATGGTAATTTCGGCGCACTGTGAGGATGAAGGGACCATACAAAAGAATTTGGCCTTGTACAAAGAACAATACGGAGAAGATATCCCGATACACTACCACCCTGTAATACGTAGTGAAGAGGCGTGCTATCTTTCCTCGTCGAAGGCCATTGCGTTGGCCAAAAAAACCGGTGCCAGACTACATGTGTTCCATTTATCCACAGGTAAGGAAACCCAATTGTTTCGAAATGATATTCCCCTAAAGGAAAAAAAGATAACTGCAGAGGTCTGTATCCACCACCTTTGGTTTTCGGACACGGACTATAAGGACAAGGGTACCATGATCAAATGGAACCCTGCCGTAAAGACCGCCACGGATAGAAAGCAGCTTTGGGAAGCACTTTTGGATGACCGAATTGATGTAATAGCTACGGATCATGCGCCCCATACCCTAAAGGAGAAACAGAACGTATATACCAAAGCTCCCTCGGGAGGTCCCTTGGTACAACATGCCTTGCCCGCTATTTTGGAAAAGTATAAACAAGGTAGTATTTCTTTGGAAAGGGTAGTTGAGAAAATGTGTCATAACCCCGCTATCTTGTTTCAGATAGAACGGCGAGGATTCATCAGGGAAGGGTATTTTGCTGATTTGGTCCTGGTTGATTTGGACAGCCCATGGACGGTATCCAAGGATAACATTTTATATAAATGCGGATGGTCTCCTTTCGAAGGTTCCATTTTTTCTTCCAGAATATCCCATACCTTTGTAAATGGTCATTTGGCCTATGAGAACGGAAGGTTTTCAGCCAAAAGAAATGCCAGGCGATTAACTTTTGAGCGATAGTATGAGACGAATAAAGTATTTTGTTTTGATTGTTTTTCTCACCTCATGTGGCGAACAGTTGATGGAGAAACCAAAGGATTTGATCCCAAAAGAGCAAATGGTAGACATCCTAAAGGATTTGGCCGTTATAAATGCCGCCAAAAATACCAATATATCCATTTTAAAGGAGCATAACATTGAACCTACGGACTATATCTTCAAGAAATATAACATCGATAGTGCCCGGTTTGTGGAAAGCGACACCTATTATGCATCCCTTCCCTCGGAATATGAAGCCATTTATGAAGAAGTTGAGGCAAATCTGGAAAAAGAAAAAAAAATCCTTCAAGAGGCCAACAAGATCAATGATAGTTTAAAGGCCATTGAAATGGAGAAGAAAAGGAGTTCAAAGCAACAAAAATCAAAGAAGGTCAAGGATTCTCTTCCTTAAACCTGGCACAGCAAAATTCGAGGGTCTCGTCAAGGGATTCAAAATCGAAACCTAAGCGGTTCTTCAATTTTTCACTATTGTAAAATTCCCGATGTTTTAAGGATTGGATCGCATTTTTTGTAATTCGTCTACCTTGGCCGGTAAATAGATTCCGCAACCAATCGAACCATCTTCCGATTTCCAGTTGCCATAATTTCAACTCTTTTGTCGGTTTTTGCTTCCCTAGGGCCTGCGCCAGTTGCTGTAGAATTTCCTTGAAAGTTAGATTCTTGGCTACTGTAACGAATCGTTCATTGTATATCTTGGATTCCATTAGGGCTACCATAATGTGTATTACATCGTGGATGGAAATGAAGCCGGTACCTCCCGGAGGGTAATATTTATATCCTTTGTTTGCCGTGGTAAACAGATCACCGGTGCCACTATCCCAAAAACCGGGACCAATGATTACCCCTGGATTTAGGATTACAATGGGCAGACCTTCCTGGGAACCTCTCCAAACCTCCATTTCCGCCCAATACTTGGTAAGGGCATAGACATTGACTTCCTGATCCGACCATTCATTTTCCTCTGTGGCCATAGCGCCTTTGGAACTTTTTCCTATAGCTCCTATTGTGCTTACATAGCACAGTTTCTTAACTCCTTTTTCAATGCATAGGTTGACGATATTGGCAGTGCCTTTTGTATTTGTTTCGAATAATTTTTTGTAGTCGCCCGGGTCAAAAGTTATCAATGCTGCTGCATGGTATACATATTCCACACCTTTAAAGGCTCCTTCCAATGCAGGAATATCATTGAGGTCGGCCTCTATCCACTTGATTTGTTGAAAGAGTTTATCGCCATTTTTGGCATAATAGCTAAAGACTTTTTTAACCCGTTGAAGATTGCTTTTTGGCCGATATATTGCTTTAATCGGTATATTCTTCTGCAACAAGTGAAGTAGCAAATGCGCCCCGACCATTCCAGTGCCTCCCGTTACCAAAACCATGACCCAAAGTTACATATTTGGCACGGATTAATTTGGCTTTCCCAAAAACCGAAACCATTGGATTTCCTTTTATATTTGCAGCGAATTATTAAAGATAGTTAACATGGCTTCCAACTTTGTGTCTGAATTAGAATGGCGGGGAATGCTGCACGATGCCATGCCTGGTACGGAAGAGCACCTACTGGAGGGAATGCAATCTGCTTATGTGGGCATAGACCCGACTGCCGATTCGCTGCATATAGGTCATTTGGTAAGTGTGATGATGCTTCGACATTTTCAATTGGCCGGACATAAACCTTACGCCCTGGTGGGCGGGGCTACTGGAATGATAGGAGATCCTTCTGGAAAATCCGCCGAACGCAACTTGCTGGATGAAGCCACATTGCGGCTTAACGAGGAAGCCTTAAAGGCACAATTATCACGATTTCTTGATTTTGATAGTGATTCCGACAATGCGGCGGTACTGGTCAATAATTACGATTGGATGAAGGGTTTTTCATTTTTGGACTTCATCCGTGATATCGGCAAGCACATTACGGTAAACTATATGATGGCCAAGGACTCCGTGAAAAAACGACTTTCTGCGGAATCCGCTGAAGGGATGTCCTTCACAGAGTTTACCTATCAATTGGTACAGGGTTATGACTTTTTGTTCCTCTATCAAAATCATAATTGTACACTTCAAATGGGGGGTAGCGACCAGTGGGGCAATATCACTACCGGAACCGAGCTTATACGGAGGATAGCCGGTGGAAAGGGCTATGCCTTGACCTGCCCTCTCATAACCAAGGCCGATGGCACTAAATTCGGTAAGACCGAAGGGGGCAATATATGGCTGGATGCGCATAGGACCTCTCCCTACAAATTTTACCAGTATTGGTTGAACACTTCTGACGAGGATGCCGAAAAGTACATTAAGATCTTTACATTTCTTTCCAGGGAGGAAATTGAAAATTTGATCAACGAACATCGTGAAGCACCCCATTTAAGAATAGTTCAGAGGCGTCTGGCCGAGGAAATAACCACCATGGTACACTCCCGGGAAGATTTGGACAACGCTATAAAAGCCAGTCAAATTCTTTTTGGAAAATCCACTCCACAAGATTTGAAACAGTTGGATGAGAAAACGCTTTTGGATGTTTTTGAAGGGGTGCCCCAAAGCACTATTTCAGGAAAGGAATTGGAAAGCGGTTTGGATATGATCGGGGCACTTTCCGCCAAAACCGGTTTTTTGGGTTCCAATAGCGAAGCGAGAAGGGAGCTAAAGCAAAATTCCATTTCCGTAAACAAGGAAAAAGTGGATGAAAGCTATATCATCACCACCACCGATCTTATTAAGGACAAGTTTGTTTTGTTGCAGCGTGGAAAAAAGAACTATTTCATGTTGGTAGCGAAATAGGTACCTTGTTAATAAAGCAACTTTTTTCGGTTTTTGTATCTTGTAGGTATAGGTAATACGATTTGAAATGAAATCGGTTAAAGAGGTATTATCCCTTTTTTTGACCCTGGTATTTTTTGTGTCTTGCGGTGAGGATGATTGTTGTGCGAATCGCTTACAAGACCGATTCGTCCATGAAATTCCCGATTGTACTGAGGAACAAACTTGTACGGAATTTGTTCATTTCCTCGATGCCTCCAGGGCCAATATACGTTTTGATGGCGGGGATACGGCATATCTATTCAATTACAGGGTGGAAGACGGCGAAGTTTTTTTGGAACAGGAGCCAACCTCCAGCTTTGCACTTCACTTTCATTTTAGGATTATCGATTCAAATACCTTGGAACGTAATGACAATGGTAATCTATGGAAAAGGGAGTAATATGCCTAGTTTCAAGCCTCTTTGCGTTATTTAAAATGGTAAATTCTTATACGGAGAAAATTCGGGATGTTCGGAAGAAAGTGCACAATGACCAATCTCGAGGGGTGGCCTGAACCCGTTTAGTAAATGGAAGGGATTTTTCCAAATTTAGGAATCGAGTTTGAAATTTTTAAAAGCAATTATATATATGAGAACTGCACTATTAATGAATTTGATTTGGGCCGTTCTTCTTTTTGGATGCGATAAAGCAGATGATGAACCCATTTTGGCCAAAAACGATTATGAGGTTTATTCGGCAATTTTGGATCAAGAGTTCTCCTTTATCAAAAGTCCGCTGGTTATGTCAACCACATCGGCATTCAGGGTAAGGGACAAGGAATGGGTTTATGAAGGATATATTGCTCCGCGGGGAGTCGACCGGGATATTTTTGACGATTTAGTTTCCAGAAATGATACAATATACATCCTAGAGGATGATTTTAATATTTCTCCAAGATTAGTTGAGTTTCTTTCTCAAGTAGAACTTGAGGCCATTTTTGAAAATGATGTAAACTTTGATGGGTGGGATACGTTTTATACTAAATTCCCTGATTCTGAAGGTATTATTCGTTTTTCCAGAGTGGGTTATAATTTGCAAGGTACTAAGGCCTTGGTGGAGTATGCGTATTCCTACCATTATTTAGGTGCTGATGGAGGCTACATTTATTTGAATCGAGTAAATGGATCTTGGATTATAGAAGCTTTTATTTCTGTATGGGCCTCATAACACCATCAAGTTACACCCCCTAATATCCGAATGGTCAAAACGACCCAAAACCTCAAAACTTCCGTCTCCATACCGTTTTCCTAGATCCTGGGTGGCAATAAAGGAACAGGAATGTATATTGGCCAAATCCATAATGTTTATTCCTCCGGTTCGGCCATCCTTTTGTGGGGACAGTGGATCTTCCGGATCACGAATAAAGACCTTCATCCATGGCGGAGTTTTAAAGAGGCCATTACCCTGGGAATAGGCTTGGGACAATAATTCCGTCATTCCATATTCGGAATGAACTTGGTTTACGCCAAACCCTTTTTTAAGGATAGTATGCAATGCTTCGCGGATCACTTCCTTTCTCCTGCCTTTCATGCCCCCGGTTTCCATTACAATGGTATTCCTTAAGGAAAAGGTATGCTTTTCTACCAGATCCATCAGCGCAAAGGAAACTCCCAACAGTAGCGTTTGGGTTCCTTGGGCATCAAGGTGCTGCAGTTTTCTTTGTAGGCCGTTTAAATCGTTTAGATAAAACCCGCTATCCGGGTGATGGCTTCGTTCAATTAAATCCTTTGCCATATAGATCAAGGAAGAGCCTTCCCTTTCCAAATAAGATGGCAGTAAGGCCAAAATACAATAGTTGGCGATATCCCCATAAAAATAATTGAAAGCGGCCAGGTAACTTTTTGTGTATAGGGAAGCATCGATCACATAATGCCTACTGGTTCGGGTATCCGTGGTTCCACTACTGGTAAATATAATTTGGGGATTCTTTCTTGAGGATATGATTTTCCGGGTCTTAAAAAACTCAATGGGCATAAAAGGTATTTCTTCTATACGTTCCTGTCGATTTGGAGTTTTTCCCAGATAATTGCAAAAGTCATGATAAACGGGATTGTTGTTGTACTGAAAATGGAATATTTGTAATGCGAGGTGTTCAAATTCCGATTTTGATTCTATCCCGAATATGGTATTGGCATCTATCATGGGCTGCATGGAAGCAAAGGTAAGGGGATATGGTCAAAGCATAAAAAAAGGCCCGATCAAGGGCCTATTTTTATCGTCTTCAAAAGCAATTATTTTACAACAAGCTTTCGTGTCATGGTCTTGTTATTTTCGGTAACCTGTAACACATATACGCCTGAGACCAATTTAGAGATATTAAGGGCATTGGAGCGTATTCTATCCGTCAGGACTACTTCCCCAAAAACATCGTAAATGACAATATCCTTATTGAAGTTTTGGGCAGTGGTTATGTATACCACGTCATCAAGAGCTGGGTTGGGATATAACTTGAAGGTGGAATTTTCCGTTGTAGCGGCAAGGGAATCACCGACGCCCTCCTGACCGTATACGGAAATAGCAAATAGCATAAAGATGCCAAAGTAGATTTTTCGCATAGGTATTGATTTGGGATCAATAGTATAAAGGTACAGAAAGGGGCGGCTTCCCCGATGAAAATGTTGTGAAATTCGATAAATTGTAGGTGAATGCAACAGGGCAAACCGTTCATCGGATTTTTTTACCTATTATCGAAGGCAAAAAAAGAAGGAATTCTTTAGGAAAAGGCTGATACAAAGAGGTTTAATTTCCCTTTTTGAGCGGGTTTGTGCTACTATGGACGGTTACCAAAAACGTTTTATTTAATAATAAGCTTTCGGGTAGCTACCTTGTTTCTTTCAAAAACGCGAAGGACATATACTCCTGCATCCAAATCGGACAGATTCAGTTCGTTGCCCAAAAGAGTAGTCTGTAACACCTTGGTTCCCAGAACATCAAAAATCAAGATTTTCTTTGGGGCATTTTCCGCAGTATTGATATATACCTTGCCTTGCGTAACGGGATTGGGATAGAGCGTAAACCCGTCTATGTCCCCATTGGCCTTGGCATTTTGCGAATAGCCGATGGAAACGAAAAGAAGAAAAAAGACGAGGTAAAGGTGCTTCATAAAGTATGGGTAACAAATGGCGTACCACAAATATAGGAATTCTGATATACGATGTCCTTTTGAGGCCCGTAATCCTAGGAAAAATTCGATGAAATGCACATATCATAAACTGCAGGTTTTGTTTTTTATACGATTTATAGGACGGTTAATCTCCAGACAAAAACAAAAAGCCCCGCATTAAGCGGGGCTTGAAGTTTATGTTCAAGGAATTGGTTAGTTTCAATTCCCTTAGTTGGTAGCCCAATCAAAAATACTGACATCGACAGTGGCTGCTGCATCGTAGGCCTCAGCAGGATTCGCATCGGCACCTTCGATCTGGACATTGGCCAAAGGACCGGAATCGCTCATCAAAACGGAAGTAGTATACCCGCTTAGGGAAAGGCCCGTAATAGTGGCACCGGACTCCAATTTGAACTGCAATGCTATACGCTCGGCCTGGGCAGAAGTACTCACAGCTGTTATATTGGCCAGTGTTGGATTCTTGTTCTCACCATCGGCTTCAACCACTGTGGAGAAGGAGCCGGTGTGTACAACGTAGGCGTTGGTCAGGGTACCGTTCCAACCTTCTGTCCAGTCGATGGCATCGTCCTCGTTGTTCTCCAAATAGAAGTTGGATGCGGATACCGTTCCACCAAAGAACTCGACCCCGTCATCGGTACCGTTCAAAATGGCTACGTTGTCAATGGTAGTTCCGGAACCTACGGCATAAAGCGTAAGTCCGTTGTACTGCGATTCGGAATCTATCTGGGCACCGGCATAATTGATGATCAGGTAATCGATGTTACCGGAACTGTCGGTATCGTCCGTACCACCGTAGATGATACCGCCTACCTCGGCAGTAGCGTCAACACCCTCGGTAGTAGTTGCTTCACCAGCGATGACCAAACCGCCCCAGTCACCGGGTTCCTGATTGGCAGAAGTCATGATTACAGGATTACTTTCAGTACCCTGAATATCAATGGAGGCACCTTGTTGTATAACAATGTAGGTATTGGTCTCCTCACCATCTTCCACGTCTGCGGTGATTACCGTTCCAGCTGGAATTGTTAAGGTTGCACCGGATTCAATACTTAGGTTACCTTCAAGGAAATAAGCTATGGCCGGATCCAATTCCAAATCGGAAGTTATTGTTCCGGTCAATACACTGTCTTCTACAGTGATATCGGAGTTTACCCAAGCGAACATGGCAACATCAACCGTTGGAGAGGCGAGATAAGGAAGTGCAGGATTCGCGTCGGCACCTTCAATCTGAACATTGGCCAAGGGCCCCGCATCACTCATCAAAACTGAGGTAGTATACCCGCTTAGGGAAAGACCGGTAATAGTGGCACCGGACTCCAATTTGAACTGCAGCGCTATTTGCTCTACTTGATCGGACGTACTTACAGCTGTTAAATTGGCGAGTGTCGGATTATTGTTCTGACCATCGGCTTCAACCACTGTGGAGAAGGAGCCGGTGTGTACAACGTAGGCGTTGGTCAGGGTACCGTTCCAACCTTCTGTCCAGTCGATGGCATCGTCCTCGTTGTTCTCCAAATAGAAGTTGGATGCGGATACCGTTCCACCAAAGAACTCGACCCCGTCATCGGTACCGTTCAAAATGGCTACGTTGTCAATGGTAGTTCCGGAACCTACGGCATAAAGCGTAAGTCCGTTGTACTGCGATTCGGAATCTATCTGGGCACCGGCATAATTGATGATCAGGTAATCGATGTTACCGGAACTGTCGGTATCGTCCGTACCACCGTAGATGATACCGCCTACCTCGGCAGTAGCGTCAACACCCTCGGTAGTAGTTGCTTCACCAGCCAGGATCAAACCGCCCCAATCACCCGGTTCTCCATTGGCAGAGGTCATAGTTACTGGCTCGGCCATGGTACCTTGGATATCGATGGAGGCACCTTGCTCGATTACGATATAGGTATTGGTTTCATCTCCTGTTTCAACCTCCGCGGTAATGGTAGTACCGGCGGGGATCGTCAATGTAGCGCCGGACTTGACACTATATGTGTTTCTTAGGGTATACGTATTGGCCGGATCCAAGGTTAAATCCTCTGTTTGATCACCTGTTAGCTCTATGGACTCTGAACATGGATCACAAGAACCGCCACAGTCTACACCCGTCTCGTCCCCATTTTGTATATTATCGGAACAGGTAGGATCTGGAGTACAAGCATTTGGACAGGATCCGCCACAATCTACCCCTGTCTCGTCCCCATTTTGTATGTTATCCGTACAGGAGGAACCCGATGGGTCATTATCATCACTGCTACAACCGGCTAAAAATAGGGCCGATGCCGTAATGAACATCATCAATAATCTAGAGATTTTCGTTTTCATAATCTTCATTGTTTTAAATTAATTTTCAATTTATAGTGTTAAAACCTGTATGTAAGGCCCAATCTGAATATTCGGCCTATTTTGTATGATCGTACTTCATCGGTAAAGGTCACCCTTTCGGGAGCATTGGGCCCTAATCGTTCTTCCCTGTCATCCGAGAAGGCCTCGAGTTCAGCCCTGCTTTCCGAAGTCAATACATCTATAGTTTGCTTTATAAAGGGATTCAAAAGATTTTGACCGGATAGTGAAACTTCAAAATGCTCTCCAAACGCCTTGCTTATTCTACTATTCAAGACCACGAAGCCTTTTTCGACAATGGCATCATTATAACGGGTATCCCAATTTTGCTGGCTACGGGCAAAACCCAAAGCGAATACCTTATCCGAAGCATAACTCGCCGAAACGTTGGCAACAAACCTATTATCGCCGGATGTTTCCAGATTTAAACTTGAGTTGGCGACCCAATCTGAAGCTCCTTGGAGTCCTGCCTCTTTATTGGGGCCGTATCGAAAAGTTTCGGCAATAATGTCTGGGTTGCTTTCCGCACGTTCCTCGCTTAAATTCTGTTCGTGCCACATTCGACTTGCATTCAATACCAAACTTAATTTCGGGCCAATTGGACTTCCATCTTCATCGTTGATTCCTGGTTTGATCAAATCAATTTTTGACTCTACCTCAATGCCATAGACCGTGGCCTTGTCACCGGTATTCCTAAACGTAAATAACGCCCCGTCCGCACCTCTTGCACGTACCTTATTGATAGGGTCATCTATGGACTTGTAAAACAGTGCTCCTGAAATCAATTCCCCCCTAGAAGGGAAAAACTCCCACTTTAAATCAAAATTGTTGGAGAAAGAAGCTTCTACTGCATCTTCACCAACAGTTCCAAAAACTTGTTGACCCGTAGGCGAAATGTAACGAAACGGGGCAATCTCCTTAAATTCAGGCAATGTAATACTGCGGCTTGCGGCAAATCGTATCGCGTGTTCGTCGTTGATGGAATATTTGAGGTTTAGACTAGGATAAAAGTTGGAATAATCCCTGGTCACATTTCCAACATCCCCACCTGGAGCATTGTTCACATCATAATCAACTATAATATCATCCTGTTGAAAGCGCAGACCTGCATTGATATTCCATTTGTCAAAATTTAGGCTAAACTGCGCAAATGCGGCCTTTGATTCGTATTCCCCACTATACTCATCTTTTACCTCGCCATCGGCATTGGATTGGAAAGACAAGATTTCAAGTAGGTCGTTCTGAAAGTTCGCTATCGTAAAAATTTGATCTAAGTCATCTATGGAGTTGGAGTTTGGCCTATTCTCGCCGACATTGGCAACACCGTAAAAGGTAGATTCAAAATCCCTTGTTTTTCTTCGATAATTGATCCCTAAGTCAATGTAAAAGTGTTTTGTGTCCTCTTCCAGAGCTTTGAACCTGTTTTTAATTAAACCGTTATATTCTTCATCATCTATGAACTGGGAAAGTTTTCTGGATTCAAAACCGCTATTCTCAAAAAGAATTACATTACCGGTCTCGGCAGTGAAGTTTACTACATTTCGTATTCGATTGGGTTCGTCAGCATCCAGCTTATTATAACTTACGGCCCAGTCCAGTACATTTTTTTCACCAAACTTATGATTCCCTATCAGTTGCTGTACAAATAAGGTAGTCTGCTTTATGTTTTGGTCTCGAACAAAATCCGAGAAATTGCCAATAGTTTCTTCCTGAATGTTACCAAAACCATTTCTACCTCCTTCAGATACAATGTCGTTCAGCGTATTGATAAAAAGGGTGACCGATTTAACTATGTTCTTTTCATTTTGAAAAGTCAAATCCAACAGTCCATTATTCACGTACTCGGTTTCCCATTGTTCGAAATCGGTAATCGAATCGGTTACCGTAACCTGATCCCAAATCTTGAATACCCCTGGTGTAAGATACCGGTGGGATTTGGAATTGGAAGCCGTCATGAAGACTTTGAACTTATTATTGAAAAAGGATTTTCCCGCACTAAGATTAACCCTATGATTAATGGGTGTCTCTACGGTCCCTACATCCCAGGATTGTTTGGTTAATTGGTCAAATATGTTTACGTCCGTATCGTAAAATCCTAGTGAAGTGTCCTCGTAATTGGCCGAGACCTTGAAATTGTCGGAAGATCCATCACCGATAGCATTGGTGTTGGCACCTGTAGAGACCCCAACTTCGAGTTCTTCGGTACCGGTCAGTTCCCGAGATGCGATATTGATATTTCCCGAAGCCTGGTCGGCCGAAACCGAAGCGGAGTAGGTTTTACTGATACTGACGTTCTGTATTACCCTAGTCGGAAAAAGCCCTAGATCAATGTTCTTTTTTTCGATATCGTCCGATGGAATGGGCAACCCATTAAAGGTAGTCACCAAATATCTGTCCCCCAGACCTCTTACGAAAACATCACCAGAGGCTTCACTTTCCGTAACCCCTGAAATTCTGGTAGCCGCAGATTTTACATCCGATATCCCCAAATTCCCAAGTTCTATGGCGCCGATACTTTCCTTGATTTCTATAGCTCGCTTTTGGTCAAGAAGTAGGGCCGTCTCCGAGTCCTTTCGTGCAACGGTAACTACGACTACCTCGTCCAACGTCATGCCTTCGGAAGCACTCATTGGGGCATTAATGTTGGTCACCTTTCCGGCTTCCACAACAACATTGGGAACTTCCACGGTCTCGTATCCCAAATAACTGAATACAACGGTATATGTTCCAGGTTCTAGACCTGATATTTCATAAAGCCCGTCAAAATCCGAAGTGGTTCCTTTGGTGGTTCCTTTAAGAAGTATATTGGCGAAGGCAAGAGGTTCGTTATTCAACTCTTTATCAGTGAGTTTGCCAACAATACTACCAGTGTCCTGAGCCCGTAACAGCATGGTTCCAAAAAGACAAAGACACACTATAAAATATCGCATTCAGTCATAATTTGGTTACGGCGCAAAGAACGCTAGGTGAGGTAAAAGTCGAGTTACGTACATGTTAAACCTTTATTGCAATAATGTTATGTAAATGTTACTATATTAAATGAACGTTAAGCCGTTTTGGGATAATCCTATTATCTTTACATTTGGTGAATTGACAGTTTAAAAGCAATGCAATGAGCCATGATAAGGGACTGATTTCCAAGTAACCCGTTCTAAGGCGAATAACCCATCCGTGCCAGTATGGATGGCCTATTGATTTATTGAAAACAAAAGCCAACAGATGAAAAAAAAGGACATTAGAATACTTTTAGTTGACGATGAGGCCGATATTCTGGAAATCGTTAGTTATAACCTATCTTCGGAAGGCTATCAAGTTTTTACCGCCAAAAATGGCGTTGAAGGTGTAGCCAAGGCGAAAAAAAAATTACCCCACCTCATTATTTTGGACGTAATGATGCCCGAAATGGATGGGATTGAGGCATGTGAGATCATGCGAAGTACATCCGGGCTGGAGAATACCATAATTACCTTTCTGACCGCTCGAGGTGAGGATTACTCGCAAGTTGCAGGTTTTGACGCCGGGGCCGATGATTATATCACCAAGCCCATAAAACCCAAGGTTCTGGTGAGTAAGGTGAAAGCGTTGCTCCGTAGACTAAAGGAAGATGCCGATCCACAAGAGGACATTGTCAAGGTTGGCAACATTGTCATTAATAGGGAGGAATATAAAATTGTAAACAACGGCAAGGAAATTGTACTTCCGCGAAAGGAATTTGAACTTTTGGCACTATTGACATCAAAACCCAGCAAGGTTTTTAAAAGAGATGTCATTCTGGACAAGGTATGGGGCAATGAAGTCGTGGTAGGGGGCCGTACCATTGATGTGCATATTCGTAAACTTCGTGAAAAAATTGGTGAAAATCATTTTAAGACGGTTAAGGGAGTAGGCTATAAGTTTGTACTATAATGCCTATTCAGCTTAAGAGGTCATATCGGTTTGCTTTTCGATCTGCAGTGCTAATTACCGTATTCTCCTCTTTGCTTTTAGGAGGTCTATTGTATTTTCTACAGACTTTGGACTGGTCTATTATTTTTCTTTTTTCAATATTGGTCTTTACAACCTCCTTTGCCGTACTTCAGATTAGGATAGAAAAATTCATCTATAGAAGGATTAAAAAGATCTATGACGATGTGGCCCTTTTGGACTCCTCCTCTTTTACTTCCGGCCCCATTACTACGGATATGCGGACGCTTACGGCCGAAATCGAGAAATTTGCACAGGATAAGAAAATCGAAATAGATACCTTAAAAATCCGTGAAGAGTATCGAAAGGATTTTTTGGGCAATGTTTCCCACGAATTGAAGACACCTCTTTTTACCGTCCAAGGTTATATACTTACCCTGCTTGATGGAGCTATGGACGATAAGAGCATACGCAAGAAATACTTGCAGCGTGCCAATAAGGCCGTAGAACGACTCATATACATCATTAAGGATTTGGATTTGATAACCAAATTGGAAGTAGGAGACCTTAATTTGGAACGGGAGGATTTTGATATCATAGAACTTATTCATAGCGTTTTTGATTTGTTGGAAATGAAAGCCACCAAAAAAAAGATTGCCCTTACTTTTGATATGGAGTATACCGAGCCTATTTATGTATATGCCGATAAGGAAAAAATCCAGCAGGTATTGACCAACCTTTTGGTGAACTCCATTAAATATGGGCATATGGATGGCACTTCCGAGGTGAGCGTGGAAAATCTTATCAAAAACAAGGTTATCGTTAGAGTTACCGATAATGGTGAGGGAATTCCGCAAAAACATATCCCCCGTTTGTTTGAACGCTTTTATCGGGTGGATCAGAGCGGTAGTAGAAGCGAAGGCGGTTCCGGCTTGGGCCTCTCCATAGTAAAACATATTATCGAGGCTCATGACGAAAAAATCTATGTGGAAAGTGTAGAGGAAGTAGGTTCGGAATTTTCATTTACCTTGGAAAAAGCAAAAAAAAGTGGAGCGAAATCCATTTGAACATCAAACGGTTTGGAATTCACATTTAACTTCAAAAGGCGACTTGTCCAAGATCGTACTCCATCCAAAGGAGTTCCAAAATTGTTTCACAAAAAGACCTATGGGTTTCGGGAAACAAAATCTTTAAGGAGTAAAGATTTCCTTAGCTTTGCCGTAATCAAAGTAGGGTAGTTGTGGGAAGCAAGAACAAGCTGAAGCGATTTAAGGAGAATGAAACGTTCAAAAATGTGCTACAACCCAACAGGGAGGAAATACGAGCAGGATTTTCCCTTAAAGGCAATTGGCAATCCCATTTCGGCAATGATAATCCCATAGTTTTGGAATTGGGATGCGGCAAAGGAGAATATACTTTGGGCCTTGCCCGTCTTGAGAAGGATAAGAATTTTATCGGCATCGATATCAAAGGGGCCCGCCTTTGGAGAGGAGCCAAAACCGCCTTAGAGGATAATTTAGGGAATGTTGCCTTCCTAAGGATCCAAATAGAACTGATCGATGAATTATTCGCTGAAAATGAAGTATCAGAGATCTGGATTACTTTTCCCGATCCTCAGATAAAATATAAACGTACCAAGCACCGAATGACCAATTTGGACTTTTTGGAAAAATACCGCAAAATACTTAAACCCAGGGGACCGATTCATCTGAAGACCGATAGCGAATTTCTGCACGGCTACACCTTGGGACTGCTACATGGGACCGGTCAGCAGGTTATGTATGCCAATCATGATGTTTATAGGAACGAAGGCAGCCCGCCCGAGGTTTTGGAGATACAGACATTCTATGAACAACAATATCTAGAGGAAGGAAAACCCATTACCTATATCCAATTTAGGATAAATTGACCTATGCAACACTTGCTCATTCTTTTTTTTGCCACATTTTCGGCCGCCTTTATGGCAACGGTGCCGCCCGGACTATTAAATATGAACGCGGCGAAGACCAGTGTGGAAAAGGGAAAATTGAACGGTATTATATTCAGTGCAGGTGTTTCCAGCATGATAATGATACAGGCATACATTGCCGTGCTTATATCAAAATTCCTGAACAAAAATCCTGGGGTCGTTGAGGTTTTGATGGACATTGCCGTTGGCGTGTTCGCCTTTTTCGCCGTCTATTTTTATATAGCCGCCCGCCGAAACAAAAGGAAAGCGCCGAAGCTGGTAAAAGTCAGCAAAAAAAACAGTTTTTTTAAAGGGATGCTTTTGGCCGCGCTAAATCTATTGACCATTCCTTATTACAGTGGTGTAAACATTATGTGGAATGCCAGTGGTTGGATAAAATTCGAAATCTGGGATATTGTTACCTTTATTCTGGCCGTAGGTTCGGGAACCTTTTCCGTATTGTATATGTATACCATATATTTCAATAAATTGGAATCAAGGACCAGCCAATTTTCGAAAAATTCAAACTATATTTTAAGTGTATTAATGGTTGTCCTATTGATCATTACCCTCATTCGTATTTTTAACCATGAAGCCTGAAAATCAAAATTTTTTTCAAAAAGTATACGAGGTGGCCCAGCAGATTCCCTTTGGGCGGGTTACCTCCTATGGCGCAATTGCCAAATATTTAGGGGCGGCCAGAAGTGCACGTATGGTAGGTTGGGCGATGAACGGCGCAGGAAATATGCCCGAGGTACCGGCCCATAGGGTCGTAAACAAAACGGGTCTTCTTACCGGGAAGCATCATTTTGACGGAATCAATCTTATGCAACAATTACTGGAAAATGAAGGCATTCAGGTAGTTGACAATCAGATTGTGGATTTTGAAAAACATTTTTGGGATCCCTTTAAGGAGCTCGGTGGGTAATCTTAACTTGTTAATGAGATTTTATTGAAGTAGACCAGCTTCTGTCTTTTTTCGGTCAAGGCATTCGACAAGTATCTTTCTTTTCTTACTTCGTACGTATTAAAACTTCACCCACTTTCTGAAGATTTTGTTAAATGCGTAAAAAATGTCAAACTACGTGTAACAACCTTTTAAATTGGCTAGTCTATTAGAAAAATAAATCGACCTCGTGCTCAGGGTCGAGGACATTTTTGGCAGTGGGAATGGCTATAACTCACTTGAAATAAGATTGTAATTATTTAAAGCGTAGTATAGGCATATCATGAAATCCGAAATCAACATCAAGCAAATAGCCTATTTGTCCGGTTATTCCAAATCCACAGTTTCCAAAGCGCTGAACAACAGCCGGGAGGTCAGTGAAAAGACCAAACATAAGATTCGAAAAATTGCGGATGCGTATAACTATAAGCCCAATAGTTCCGCGAAGGCGCTAAAGTCCAAAAAAGCATATACCATTGGCCTCATTGTACCAGAGTTCTCCAACACACAGTATGCCCATTTAATGGAGGGGATAGAGGAGGAAGCGGTGCGAAAAAGATATCGTTTGGCGGTATATCAGTCCAAAAACAACTTGCTGCAAAAGAGAAGGTCTATTCGAATGTTTTTTGATGGGAGCATAGATGGGTTGATTATTGTCACCAATGAGCGGTTTGCCCCTAGTTGTGAAATTGATTACGTAAACCAGATCTTGGAAGATTCGCTACCGAGTATAAAGGTGAATTTCTCCGATTGGTCCCATAACAATGGGTCTCCCAGAGCAACGAAGGACATGGGAAAGGAGGTCTTTAAAAAACTGGTCAGGATGTTATAGGATATGGGGAACGCACCCTAAAAATCATTGAACGTACCTACCTTGGAATGGCATGCTTTTAGACAGCGGATAGGTTCTTTTCTGTATAAAATGTGTACAAAGATCCAATAACGGAATTCTATCGCTATATCTTCATTTTCAATCCACACCCTTCTAAATCTCACGTGTAAGACGTATCTTTGTTTAGAATCGTTTTATATAATTGTAAAGAGGATTTCATATGAAAATCGATAAGAAAGCGGTCTTGGAGGCGCTTGAAAAAATCACTGTACCGGGCGAGGGGCAAAATATGGTGGAAAGTGGTGCGGTAACCAATATACAGGTTTTTGGGGATGAGGTGGAGATTGATATTACGATAAAAAACCCCAGCCTGCAAGCTCGAAAAAAGACTGAAGTGGAAATCCTAAAGATTGTCCATAGGGAGGTATATGAAAAGGCCAAGATAAAGATCAATATCAAAGTAGATGCCCCTACCAAACCCAAAGTCAATGAAATTAAGGGGAAACCCATTCCTGGCATCCAAAATATCATTGCCGTGGCCTCCGGGAAAGGGGGCGTGGGCAAGTCCACGGTAACGGCAAACTTGGCGGTTACCCTGGCCAAGATGGGCTTTAAGGTAGGTTTGTTGGATGCAGATATTTATGGTCCGTCCATGCCCATTATGTTCGATGTGGCCCATGAGAAACCGTTGGCGATTACCATTAACGGAAAATCCAAAATGAAGCCCGTTGAGAATTATGGGGTGAAATTATTGTCCATTGGGTTTTTTACACAACCCAATCAGGCGGTCATTTGGAGGGGGCCTATGGCCTCCAAGGCATTGAACCAAATGATATTCGACGCCCATTGGGGAGACTTGGATTTTATGCTGTTGGATTTGCCCCCTGGAACGGGCGATATACATTTAAGCATTATGCAATCCATGCCGGTAACCGGTGCCGTAGTGGTAAGTACGCCCCAGGAAGTGGCATTGGCCGATGCAAAAAAAGGGGTGGCCATGTTCCAACAAGATTCCATTAACGTTCCCGTTTTAGGCATTGTGGAAAATATGGCCTATTTTACACCTGCGGAACTACCTGAGAATAAATATTATATCTTTGGTAGGGAAGGGGCCAAGAATTTATCGCAGGATTTGGATGTTCCGTTCTTGGGAGAAGTCCCATTGGTTCAAAGTATTCGTGAGGCAGGGGATGTAGGTCGTCCCGCTGCATTGCAGACGGCCACTCCAGTGGAATTGGCCTTTGAGGAACTGACCAAGAACGTTGTGCAGGAGTTGGTGCACCGAAATAAAAGCCTTCCTCCGACGGAAGCAATCAAGATTACGACAATGGCAGGCTGTGCTGCAGTTAAAGGCAAGAAAGTATGACATCTGAGGAACTTAAATCAAACGTAGAAAAGGCATTGGAGGAAATTCGTCCCTTTTTGCAAAGTGATGGTGGGGACATCTCTTTGATATCCATAGATGACGATAAATCCGTCAAAGTTCGCTTACAGGGCAATTGCGTAGGTTGTAGTGTCAATCAAATGACCCTGAAAAGTGGTGTGGAGATGACCATAAAAAAACATGCACCGCAAATTGAGGAGGTCATCAATTTAAGCTAAACTCTTTTGAATAACGATTTCTGGAAACGGGCTTCCTGGATTGTTTGCCGGCAAATGGATAGGCCTTTGGATTAATTGCGTTGTTCTAAGGGGCTATTTCACTAATTCAGTTCCTATTGTTTTACCCTTAACTTGTAAACTCCCGGACTTTGTCCGACAAATACCAAGAAAACTGTATTTTTGCGTCTTCTTTTCCAAATTTAAAAGGGGAAAAGATGAATTCTAACTATCGGGATAGATGTCGGATATAAAAATTAAGATTACGGATAGGGAGGGTGTGCTTCACGAGGTCGATGCCCCTACCGATATGAATATGAACTTGATGGAATTGGTACGTTCCTACGAATTGGTTCCTGAAGGCACTATCGGTGTTTGTGGAGGTATGGCTATGTGTGCTTCCTGCCAATGCTATGTAAAGTCCGATCATGAACTTCCCGAAAAATCAGTCGAGGAGGATGCTATGTTGGCCGAAGCCTTTTATGTTGAGGACAATAGTCGTTTGGGATGCCAGATCCCTATAATAGAAGATCTCGAAGGGCTTGAGGTAGAATTGGCCCCGGCGGAATCATAGAGAAGATTCAAGAGACCGGTAATCCAACTGAAAAATCAAAAAAACTTGACTGATCGCAATCGTTGCTCAAAACCCTGTTTATGGTAGATGGGTATACACTTTAAGTGTGGGACTTCCAGTTTCCGCGAATATCTCGATTTCCAGAAGTTAGCGAGTTTACTGGGTTACTAAGTTATTGTTGCGCTCCGCCATAGTAACCCAATATCCTTTGGCAATTTCACGACTTGTTCATACTCCCTCTTTCGTATTGCACGCAGGTATTTTAAATGCATGGTGGTTTAGCTTTTTGATAGGGCACGGGTTAAAGGTTGTTTCCTAAGGGGTTTATAATTTTGCCTGGTGAGAAATGAGAGAGTCTAATATCCAATAGCGTAGCCGGTCTAAACTCTTTCAGTGTTAGCGGTTTTTTTAAATCCTGGCCTGATAGGTAAACAGATTGAAGTACCGGCCTTCCGCGGCAATCAATTCTTCATGGGTTCCCTGTTCTGCGATACGCCCGTTTTCAATGACCAAGATTTGATTCGCCTTTCTAATGGTACTGAGTCTGTGTGCAATAACAAATGTGGTCCGTCCTTTGGTAAGCTCCGCCAAACTTTTTTGTATCAAGGCTTCACTTTCGGTATCCAAACTTGAGGTAGCCTCATCCAAGATCAAAATTTTGGGATTTGCCAAAACCGCCCTGGCAATGGCGATACGCTGTCGTTGCCCACCCGATAGCTTCACACCGCGCTCACCGATCAAAGTGTCCAGGCCATCCTCGAAACGATCGGTGAACTCATTTACATAAGCGGCTTCTACCGCTTTTTCCAGTTCTTTTTCGGTAGCGTCAGGCCTGGGAAACAAAATATTCTCCTTAATAGTTCCCTCGAAAAGGAAGTCGTCCTGAAGCACCACCCCCAAAAACTGACGAAAACTGGTCAGGTCAACTTTGGACATATCATGTCCATCAATGGTAATACTGCCCGAATCCGGACTGAGGAAGCTAGCCGCCAAGCCTGCAATGGTAGACTTACCGGAACCTGAACTCCCCACCAAGGCAATAACCTCACCCGCGGCAGCCTTAAAGCTCACATTATGCAGTACCTCCTTGTCCTCTTCATATGCAAAGGAGACCTGATCAAAGATCATATGGCCCACAATGTTGGAAAGTACGATGGTACGCTCTTTATTATCGGCCTCCGCGGATTCGTTCATCAATTCTTCGGTACGGTCCAGGCCAGCGAGTGCCTCGGTGAGTTGGCTTCCTATATTGCTCATCTGTACGATAGGGGCCACCATTAAGGCCAACAAAAAAGTAAACTCAAAGTATTCCCCCGTACTCAGTTCGCCTTGCATCATTTTATAGCCTCCATAACCCATCATTATTCCCGTGGTCGCCAACCCCAATAGAAAAGTGGACGAACTGGTCATAACGGCGGTGGCGGTTAAACTCTTTTTTACGTTTTCGTACAATCTTCTCACACCGCTCTCAAAGACTTCTGCCTCTTGTGCTTCGGCGTTGAACCCTTTAATGACACGAATTCCACCCAATGTTTCCGTTAGGCGTCCCTTTACCTCTGCATTGATTTTACCCCGATCTCTAAAAACAGGCCGTATTATCTTAAAGGCCTTTAACGCAATGAACGCAAAAAGGATTAGCGGGATAAAGGTCAACAGGGTCATGGTTGGACTGATCCGTAACAAAAGAATTAGGGAGACCACTGCGGTAATGGTGCCCCCGACCAATTGTACCAGACCAGTACCGATCAGATTGCGGACACCTTCCACGTCGCTCATAATACGGGAGACCAAAGCCCCCGATTTGGTATTGTCAAAAAAGCGGATGGGCAGGGAAAGCACCTGCTTTTGAACCTGGGCCCGTAGCTCAGATATCATATATTGGGCCTGTATGCTCAATACTTTGGTCAAAAGAAAGGACATTACCGCTTGGACCAAAAAGGACAGAATGACCACAATGACCAGAATTTTCAATAGATCATAATTTTTATTGGGGACGATATCGTCCAAAAAAAAGCGTAGGGAAATGGGAGCCACAAAGCTGGCCGCCCTGCTGATAACTATGAGTAGCAGACCTAAAAAAACCAACTTTCTTCTAGGCCAAACAATAGTCCTAAAGGCCTTTAGGACACTTACTTTTTTCTCTGCCATGGTACTATTTGTTCTCGAGTGGAGGCCGCAAAGTTAGTTGAAAAAGATGTGGATTTCATTCCATGAACTGGATTCGTTCTTTTTGGGAGGTTAACGTCCCAAAAAATCAAAGGGCCGATTTGAGCTAGTTCAAATCGACCCTTATAAGGCAAGGAAAATCGTTGCGCTTTCTAACTAATAATCTTCTCCCGCCTAAGAAACGTGTCCAAGCTATCGGCTATATCAAAACATCGACTAAATTGTGAGGGTTCATTGCAGAATCTGGAATCCTCCTTATGCGCATTGCATTCAAAACCGGATAAATTAACTTCTTCAAAGTTTTTATTGATTTTTCTACATTGCTCATATAAACGGTCAATAGGCTCCTCGCTGTTCGGAATAGATCCGTTGAGCATAAGAAATCCCTTCAGATAATTCTGGATGGCAAATTGGGAATTACTACAGACCAAGGAGGCGACCACGTCCTCTTCCGGCCTACATAACTCATCATTGGCCTCTTTTAATTTTTGTATCGCTTCATCAAACAATTTGCGGGCCTTGTCTTCCATATCCAATAATTTTAATAGTATACTTTATCCTTGGTATGCGCTACATATTTCTATAGAGTTCCAATCGCTCCCATCGCGTATCTACCTCTTCCTGGGCCTGTTTCAACAATTCTTCCCCTAGCTCCTTGTTCTCCTTGGCCACTCTGGTAAATCGGGTTTCATTGTACATAAAATCGGTAAGGGGCGCATTGGGTTCCTTGGAATCCAACCGGAATTTCTTGCCCTTGGGCTTAGAGGGATCAAAGCGGAACAAGGGCCAATATCCGGTCTCAACAGCTTTCTTCTGCTGCAAGGCACCGTCCTTCAAATCATAACCGTGCTCCCCGCAATGGGAATACGCAACAATCAATGATGGTCCTGGATAGGCCTCTGCCTCTTCAATGGCCTTTAGTGTTTGCATATCCTTTGCGCCCATGGCCACCTGTGCCACGTATACGTTTTCATAGGATACGGCCTGTAACGCCAAACTTTTTTTGCTGGTCCTTTTCCCGGATACGGAGAACTTGGCACTTGCGCCCAGTGGGGTAGCCTTGGAAGTTTGGCCGCCGGTATTGGAGTACACTTCGGTATCCAAAACCATAATATTGATATCCTCCCCGGAAGCCAATACATGGTCTACGCCGCCATACCCTATATCATAGGCCCAGCCATCTCCACCCAATATCCATACCGATTTCCTCCTAAGATATTCGGTAAGCTTGTTGAGTTTTTTGGCATTCGGGTCATCACTAGTATCCAAGATTTGTTTAAGTTCGTCCAAATGTTGGAATTTCTCTTCCCGTTGCGACTCATTCGCTTCGGGATTGTTTAAAATGGCCTCTACCAATTCATTGCCTACCAACGGTTCCAATGATTTCAGCAAATTGACCGCAATCTCCTGTTTTTTGCTCAAGGCCAATTTCATACCAAAGCCAAATTCCGCATTATCCTCAAAGAGCGAGTTGGCCCAAGCCGGACCCCTTCCTGCCTCATTGGTCTTATACGGTGTAGTAGGTAAATTACCACCATAAATAGAGGAACATCCCGTGGCGTTGGCTATCATAATGCTGTCCCCATATAATTGGGTCAACATTTTAATATATGGGGTTTCCCCGCAACCGGAACAGGCCCCGGAGAACTCAAAGAGCGGCTCCAAAAACTGGGAGCCCTTTACATTGGTTATCTGTAATGCGGTCCGATCGTAATCCGGAAGATTTATGAAATAATCCCAATTCTTGTCCTCAACGGATTCAACATCGATTTTCTTATGCATGTTGATGGACTTAAAATCCTCTATTTCCTTGCTCTCTGCAGGGCAAACGGCAACGCAAAGGTCACAACCGGTGCAATCCTCAGGCGAAACCTGCAGGATGTAGGACTCCGTTTCCTTATTGAAGGGCCTTCCCTTGGCAGGTACCGCTTTTAAGCCGGCAGGGGCATCGGCCAAATCTTCATTGGGAACTACCTTGGCGCGTATGGCCGCATGCGGGCAAATGGCAACACATTTATTGCATTGCGTACATAAATCCGTATCGTCCCAAACAGGAATGTAATCGGCTATCCCTCTTTTTTCATATTGTGAAGTACCCGTAGGGAAGGTACCGTCCACAGGGAAAGCGCTGACCGGAAGCTCATCCCCTTTTCCCGCCAATATTTTGCCCAGGATGTCCTTGACAAATGGATCTTCCGTACCGGTCATCATGGGTTTAAGGGCCCATTTATTGGTTATCTTTTTCGGATAGTCTACCTTTTGTAGATTCTCCAGTGATTTATCAACGGCGTTGAAGTTCATTTGTACGATCTTGTCCCCTTTATGTGAGTACGATTTTACAATGGCATTTTTAATTTTTTCAATGGCTTCCTCTTTGGGCAAGACGCCTGATATGGCAAAAAAGCAGGTCTGTAAGACCGTATTGGTACGTTTGCCCAATTTTGCCTCGTGGGCCACCTTGGTTGCGTCTACCACATAGAATTCCAATTCGTTTTCAACGATGTCCTGCTGTAGTTGTTCAGGTAGTTTTTCCCATATCTCGTCCTTGGAATAGGGTGCGTTCAGCAAGAAAGTTCCGCCTTTTTTTATGTTTCTCAGCAGATCATATTTTTCTATAAAATTGAATTGATGACAGGCAATAAAATTGGCCTTATGGATTAAATAGGACGAATAAATAGGTTCCGGACCAAAACGCAAATGCGATATGGTCTGTGCCCCGGCCTTTTTGGAGTCGTATACAAAATACCCCTGCACATAGTTATCCGTGGTTTCCCCAATAATTTTAATTGAATTCTTATTGGCACCCACCGTACCATCCGAGCCCAGACCGTAGAACATGCAGTTGAAGGTCTCTTTGGCCGTCTTAAATCGCTTACCTATCTCCAAACTTGTATAGGAAACATCATCATTGATACCAATAGTAAAGTGCTTTTTGGGAACTGATTTATCCAACTCATCATAGACTGCCTTTACCATGGCCGGATCAAATTCCTTGGAAGATAATCCGAACCGTCCTCCTATGATGGTGGGCAGTGCCCTATCGCTTTCGGCAAATGCGGTAACGATATCCAGATATAAGGGTTCACCTGTACTTCCAGGTTCCTTGGTCCTGTCCAAAACAGCTACTTTTTTTACGGTTTTTGGAACTGCATCGATGAAGTGTTTTATGGAGAACGGTCTAAATAGGCGTATGATTATGGCACCCACTTTTTCCCCGTTTTCTACCATGGTATCCACGACTTCCAGAACCGGGCCTTGGCCGGAACCCATAATTACGATTATCTTTTCGGCCTCAGGATGTCCTACATAATAGAACAAACTATACCTGCGACCGGTATGCTTGTAGAATTCATCCATGGTACCCTGAACGATTCCCGGTACTTTGTCATAATAGATATTGGAAGCTTCCCTGGCCTGGAAGAATACATCCGGATTTTGGGATGTTCCCCGCACTACGGGATGATCGGGATCTAACGACCGTTTTTTATGGGCCATGATTTCATCCTCCGGCATCATGGCTTTTATGACATCGTCGGGTATGGCATCGATCTTGGATATTTCGTGGGAAGTCCTAAAACCGTCAAAAATATTTAAAAAGGGTACCCTAGCTTTTAAAGTAGCTACTTGGGCAATCAAGGCGAAGTCCATAGCCTCCTGTACGGAACCGCCAAAGAGCATGGAGAATCCGGTCTGTCTGGCGGCCATTACATCGGAATGGTCCCCAAAAATGGAAAGCGCATGCGTAGCCACGGTCCTGGCGGCCACATGGATGACATTGGGAAGCAATTCCCCTGCTATTTTGTACATGTTGGGAATCATCAACAGCAACCCTTGGGACGCCGTAAATGTTGTTGTTAAGGCACCGGCCTGTAGGGATCCGTGCACAGCTCCGGAAGCACCGCCCTCACTCTGCATTTCAACGATTCGGGGTACATTGTCCCATATATTCTTTTCACCATTGGAGCTGAACACATCTACGTGCTCACCCATGGGGGAAGCGGGGGTAATGGGATAAATGGCGCAAACTTCATTGGTCTTGTGGGCAATTCTTGCAACGGCCTCATTCGCATCGCAAATGAGTTTTGGGAAATCTTTTTTCATCTTGGACAGCTTGTATTACAATACCGGATTATATAAAAGGTAGTTACTCTATTGTACACAATACACCTTTTTTAATGGTATAGGATTCTTAATTACTTCTATAAAAATAATGCGCGTAGTACTCTCATAACATGATATTTATCAGGAAAACCCTTGGGATGCCCGGTATCGGCAACAACAAAAAACCACCATCGACACTTTCAGATCGATGGTGGTTTTATGACATCATGTCAACTAACTAGAACGTTACATTAAGAATGGCAAAATCTGGAAGATTCATTTAACGAAGAAGTTATTCATCATATAACCAAGCCTTCTTCGCCAACAGTTGTTCTTCCGTTTCAACATGATTGTCATCGGGCACACAACAGTCTACCGGGCAAACGGAGGCGCATTGTGGCTCATCATGAAATCCTTCACATTCCGTACACTTATCCGGTACAATAAAATAGAATTCCTCGGATATCGGTTCGTTTTCGGCATCGGCATCAACCTCTTCCCCGTTGGAGGGCAAGGTAACCATGCCGTTTAATTCGGTTTCGTCCGCGTAGGACCACTCTTGATCGGGTTCGTAAATTGCCGTATTCGGACATTCAGAAATACAGGCATCGCAGTTAATACATTCATCTGTTATAATGATAGCCATTTTTCCCTATTTTTAATGTTTAGATATGTAAATTTAGGAGTATACTTACGGGGAATTAATGATAAAAATCATATTTCCAGGAAAAGGGCGAGATTATTTTTGAGCGCTATTTATTAACCTCTTTTTGTTTTTTCGTATGGCCAAAAAGCCTCTTATATTTGAATATGCGGACCAAGGGAATAAAGTTTTGGAAGCCGTGGTGGTTCGCTTTGTCGGTGACTCTGGAGATGGTATGCAATTGACGGGAACCCAGTTTTCGGATACCTCGGCCATGTTCGGTAACGATGTGGCCACTTTTCCCAACTATCCTGCTGAAATTAGGGCGCCCCAAGGAAGTTTATACGGTGTTTCCGGCTTTCAGGTACATATCGGAAGTATAGAGGTCAATACGCCGGGGGACAATGTAGATTTGCTCGTGGCCATGAATCCCGCCGGCCTAAAGACCAATTTGTATGCCGTGAAGCCGGGGCATACCATTATCGTGGATACGGATTCCTTTGGCCGAAAGAATCTGGAAAAAGCAAAATATGAGACCAATCCTTTGGAGGATGGTAGTTTGGAAAATTATAGGGTCATAGAAGTTGCCATGACTTCACTGACCAAGGAGACCCTTAAAGATCTTACGGGCATTGATAACAAAAGTATTACCCGGAGCAAAAATATGTTCGCGCTGGGCATGGTGTATTGGATGTACCATCGTTCCCCAAAACACACCATAGATTTTTTAAAACGGAAATTTAAGGATAAGCCACTGATTGCCGAAGCCAATACGAAGGTACTTAACGCCGGCTACTATTTTGCCGAGACCTTGGAACTCATTCCCAATGCGTATACCATTGCCCCTGCCAAAATGCCTGCGGGGACGTATAGGATCTTGTTGGGGAATACGGCTACTGCCTGGGGGTTTCTGGCGGCCGCGGAGAAGTCTGGCCTGGAACTATTTTTGGGCTCGTATCCTATTACTCCGGCTTCGGATATTCTTCATGAATTGGTGAAGCATAAGCACTTTGGTGTAAAAACACTACAAGCGGAGGACGAGATTGCAGGAATCACCTCGGCGATAGGGGCTTCTTTCGCGGGAAACTTGGCCATTACCACAACTTCGGGTCCGGGCCTTGCCCTTAAGGGGGAAGCCATGGGCTTGGCCATGATGGTGGAACTTCCCTTGGTAGTAGTGAATGTGCAGCGGGGCGGTCCTTCTACGGGACTGCCTACAAAGACGGAGCAGTCGGATTTGTTGCAGGCCATGTATGGCCGGAATGGGGAAAGTCCGGTTATCGTCGTTGCAGCAAGCACCCCTGCCAATTGCTTCGATTTTGCATATGAGGCCGCAAAATTGACCTTGGAGCATATGACTCCCGTAGTTTTATTGACGGATGGCTATATTGCCAACGGTTCGGCTCCTTGGAAAATCAAGACCATCGCCGAAATGCCCGAGATCAAAAGCAATAGGGTAAAAGAGGCCAAGGAAAATTGGCACCCCTACGATAGGGATCCGGATACGTTGGCACGTAATTGGGCCATACCGGGAACGGAGGGACTGGAGCACCGTATCGGTGGTTTGGAAAAGGACCGCATTACCGGAAACGTATCCTATGTGCCGGAAAATCACGGATACATGACCAAAATCCGATCCGAGAAAATCAAACGGGTCAAGAATTTTATCCCAGAATTGGAGACCGAATTTAGCGATTCCGGTCGTCTATTGGTAGTTGGTTGGGGAGGCACGTATGGTTCCCTGCATACCGCCGTAAAGCAATTGCATGGTGAAGGCCATACGGACATTGGCCTGGCCCATTTTAACTATATTAATCCGTTGCCCCGAAATACTGGGGAAATCCTTAAGAGGTTCGGTAAAATTGTAGTCTGCGAATTGAATAACGGTCAATTTGCGAAAGTACTGCGAATCAATTTTGATGGATTTAAGTTTTTGCAGTTCAACAAGGTTCAGGGACTGCCTTTTGGAAACGATGAACTCGTACAGAAGTTCAAACAACTCATACAGTAATTATGGAAACAACTGCTCCAAAAAAATATACATTCAAGGATTTTGCCAGTGATCAAGAGGTACGTTGGTGCCCAGGTTGCGATGATTATGTGATTTTAAGGGCCATGCAAAAGGCACTTCCGGAAATCGGTGTTAAAAAAGAAGATGTTGTCTTTATTTCGGGGATTGGATGCTCCTCCCGTTTTCCCTATTATATGGATACCTACGGCATGCATGGTATTCATGGAAGGGCCCCGGCCATTGCCACAGGGGTGAAACTGGCGAATCCCGAGTTAAGTGTATGGGTCATTACGGGGGATGGGGATAGTATGGCCATAGGGGGCAATCACCTGATTCATATTCTACGTAGGAACATCGATTTGAACATTGTTTTGTTCAATAACGAGATTTATGGATTGACCAAAGGTCAGTTTTCACCGACTTCCTTGGTTGGACAAAGAACAAAATCCTCGCCCCATGGAAATACGCAACCTCCATTTTCCACGGGTGAACTGGCCTTGGGCGCCCGAGCGCGGTTTTTTGCCCGGGTAGGGGGGAATACACCCAAAGAGATGACGGACTTGTTCATCGCCGCCGAAAGTTTTAAGGGTACGGCGTTGATCGAGGTAATGCAGAACTGCCCCATTTTTAATGATGGCTGCTTTTCCCATTTTACCGATAGAAAGGTACGGGAAGACCAACAGTTGTTCGTGGAGCATGACAAACCGATGATTTTTGGGAAGGACAAGGATAAAGGATTGGTCCTTAATGGACTGCAGTTGGGAGTAGTTACCTTGGGGGAGAAAGGGGTCACGGAAGAGGATATTTTGGTACATAATGCCAAGGCCCAAGATCCTACTTTGCATCAAATGTTGGTGCGCTTATCATATCCTTTGGTTACTGGGATCATACGAAGTTTTGAAGATGTTACCTTGGAAGAACGGGACGATGCCCTTACGGCCCAGGTAAAGGCCAATTCCCATTTTACCAAAACGGACGATTTATTCTTTTCCGGCGAAACCTATGAAGTGAAGTAATTCCCATAAAATAGAATCGGCACTTTTTCAGGGAAACCGTTAATTTACATTTTTGTTTTTTTTAGCCACCAATCCAATCTGGTCTCAGGTTTATAATTTGTTACTTTGGGCAGGGTTTCCGCCCTTTCAATTTGTAGCGTATTCAAGTTGGCTACTACCGACCAAATGGTTCCGAACCGCTCCTTTTTTAGATTTAGGCATATGCATTTGTCCGAGAGAATTCCCTTGGCTTTTTTCATATCCATCGTTTTTAGGGAAAGCAAACTCCGTTTTAGATGATCATATCTTTCGAAGCTTTGGCTCCATTCCACCTTGCCTCGGTCAAAGACTTTCATTTGGGGCGATATGAATTGATTGGTAATATATAAGAAAGGTTTCCCTTCTTTTGGATAGCGAATATTGCTTTTTTGAGGAGCGGACTCCACCACTGCGATACTACCATTGCGATCTGCAATAAGAAAGTTATTGGCCGAGGAGACCTTTGTGTTTCTAATGAGTGCAACGGCTTTTTCAGTGGAATCACAATTTTCCAAGACCTTTCTGATTATAAAATGAAAGCTGATCCCGGGTCTCGTTTCCGTCCCATTTACGAAGGACATAGCAATGGATAGCCCCTTTTCGTTAATGCCATCGGCACGTCCAATGAACACATCGGATTGGCTGATGTAGGCATATTTATCGGTTGGAGCGATGAGACTACTCTCCGTAAATTTTTTGTACTCAAAAAGCATATCGTAATTACGTGCCATAATTACCGAATCCCCATTGGCAAAGGCAAACACGCTGCATTGTCCTGTAGTACCCAATACCCCAAGACTCAAAAGGAATGCTCCCAATCTTTCTGGTCTATCCCCGATTCCTTGGGCAAAACCCTCTATTTCCTCTACTACCTCAGGATAGAATGTTTTAAGTTCTCGATAGGATTGGAGTCCGAAATCCAATCTTTGGGAGTTCATGGGCGGGATTTTAAAATTGGCCTTTTCAGATAGGAGTGTTCCATACTTCAACCCCATTTCATGGAATGATCCGTACAGTCTTGGGTGATACATATTAAGCTGTTTTTAGGTTTGGTTTTAAAAGTTTACCCCTAGTACCAATTCAAATCCCAAATCGGTTCGGTAGACTTTGGATGTCTCGAACTGCTGGAAGAAATCCAGTCCAAAAACAAAGCCGGATTTTCTCCAGGGAATAAAACGGATCCCTTGGCTGGCCCCTGCACCGATTACAAAGTTAAAGGAGCTATTACCTTCAAGATTTTCCAGGATTTCAAAGCCAATTGGGATGTTGGCACTCAAGGCGGCATATACTCCAGGGGTTATTCTTTTATACACAAAATACAGTTCAGGTCGTAACACATAGGAGTTCACCTCGTTAAAACCATTTTCAGCGGCTATTCCCGGCCGTGCCCATGTTACTTCTATGGAAGTCTCATAGGGCCTGATGAACCCTTTTTTACTATCCACAAATCCCGTATAACTTATTCCATATCCTTCAAAATAGGTACTGCGCATGCCCTTTGCCGTAATCAAATTAAACCATTGCCCTAAACTGGCATCCATTTGCAGCCCATTTTTGGGAGTTTTAAAATGGTTTACTAACGGGTTTGGATCATCTTTCCGGTAATTGCTCAAAAAGGCCAACATACAGTATTCAAGGGCGGCCCTGATCCTTTTTTCATGTGTGCCATACAATCCCGATTTGTCATCCAGCTCAAAAACCTGGTCTTCATTGTGTGATAGGCGAAACACCTCTTTAAACTTTCCCTCGGCTTTTTCGAGAAACGTCAAGCTTATATGGGCCCTTGCAATCCGGGCAATACCTCTATTCATTCTTCTTTTGGATTCCTGGATGTTCAAGGCCTCGATTTTAATGTAAATAGGGTTGTTTTTTTCCTGCTTTGGTAAGGAAAGCCCGTAAAAGTGCTTCACCACCGACTCGGCACCGCCATCCAGGTACAATCTTACCTCATCTCCATTTGGATCGGTTTGTCGGCCTAAGGAAGGATCGTCCCGTTCGTCAAGGACACCGGCAACATACACCGCCGTATTCTCCACCGGAAAGGGGACCGCCTTTAGGGAAAGGGTCTCTTGGGAGGAAACCATAGTGTGCAGGCAAACGGTTAGACTTAAAAAAAATAATTTCATTTCTTCCCGCTTAGGTTCCGGATACGTAATGTACTTCCCAGGCCCTGTGTTCGTCCACATCATAGACCACCACTAAGGATCTTGTAGAAAGAAAATAGATATACATCTTTTCTATGTGGTCGTCGGCACTCTTTAACTCCAAGTATGTACCATTGGTATTCAAAACCCAAGTCCCCGAATCCGATTCTCCTTGGGTTATCGCCGTATACGTCATGTCTGAGTTTAGCCTAATGTAGTCCCCCATTTCCTTTTTAGGGGGTGGATAGTATTGGGCCTCATCGGAATATTTGTCCAAATACCAGGTTTTATACAAATCCTCCTTGTCAATTTTTTGTGCGTAAAGACATCCAAAGAGCACAGGGAGTAAAAAAAACGTCAATGTCTTATTCATAAATGGTTTAGTTCTATTTGCGTAATATTCTTGTAAAACTTGATTTTCAGGGGCCTAAATGTTGTGCGCCATAGTGTTCCCTTAAACGGGGATGCTCTACTGTGCGAATTGAAAGTGGTTCCCATTTTGGGAGGACAAAAATATTGCCGGGAAATGGATTTTTACAACATGAAAGTCAAGAATTGGTAATTTTTTAACAAGGCATTAAGTATGAACAAAAGGCCTACGGGCGCCCAGTCGATTACTAATCGCTATTTTGGCGCATGGTTCAAAAAAAGGGTTTCATTCAATGATCATCCTTATGAATTTTAGTTCAGTCAAGAAATTGCCCAATGACCATAAAAATCGAAGGATTCCTATTCAAAATAAGAAGCGCCAGGTAATATGCAAGGGAGCGATTCTTGTGGAACCATCATTGAGAATAGGCGTAAATTGATACATAATACCCAAAGTGGAGGCATTCAATAAATCGAATTTTTTAAAGAATTGTCCTTTAAAGCCCACCATAAGTTCGGCTTGAAGAAGGGTTTGGTTGGCAAAATCACTTAAATGTACGCCATCATCCTCACCCTCGCTACGGAAAAAGTAGACACTCCGAAGCCCGCTGGCCCCAGTGAAATCGAGTGTCTGTACAAAGCGGAAACCACCTTGCAGGAACATATTTCTACGATTGGCTCCATTGTTATCCAAAAAGTAGGTTCTAAGCTGTAGGGGAATGGCTAAATTCCGCTGCCGGATACCAGTATACTTTTTTTCCGGGCCGGCAGGTATGATATCCAATGTAGAAGGGGAAGTAAATTCAATATCACCGTCAAAGCTATAGACCAACTGTTCGAACTCCAAACCGGTAAGTAATGAAAACCTTTTGTGAAAAGCACGCTCGTATTGAGCTCCCAACTGAAGGTTTGTATTACCGTCCCTATAAATATCCGAAGGGAGGTCGTTTAGAAATGAAGATCCCGCTCCAAAGCTAATGTATATATTGTGATGGGACTCAAAACTGGTAAAAGTATCCTGGGCCTTTACGCTATTTTTGAGAAGTACTGAAACAAAGACTAAAGCGAGGGTGATTTTGAGATAGTGTACCATAATTTGCACCTTTTTCGTGTTTGATCAAATTGCGGTGCAAAGGTACTTTGAGCGGAATTTGGAAAAATTGACTTGGGTTAAGTTCGGTCCCGTTGTCCATAGATTCTTTTCTTGATACGGCTCAAGGACTCGGGTTTAACGTTGAGGTAACTGGCCAAATATTTTTGCGGAATACGGTTTACGTAGATGGGATCCTGTGATATCAATTCCAAGTAGCGTTCCTCGGGAGTAAGGGTAAGCAGAGCAAGTTCCCGTTCCTCCCTATAAATATAATATCCTTCGGTGGCCAATCGTCCCAAGCGCTCGCCAAAGGCGGAATCCTCATAAAGCTCCTGTAGTCGGTCATGATGAATGCTTACCAAGTTTACCTCTTCCAAAGCCTGGATAAAAAAATGAGAGGGGGTACGGGACAAAAACGAGGCATACGAATTGCTGAACTCCCCCTCAAAGGCAAACTCAAAACTGATTTCCTCATCACCTTTGAGTACATAATGACGTACGCAACCGGTAGCCACCACCGAGAGATGGTTTTCTATCTCGCCTTCTCGGATAATGTAATCGCCCTTATGATAATGGCGTACCTTAAGCGAGGCCCGAATATGGGCCCAGTTCTCCTCGGGAATGGGCATGCCTGCTTCCAAAGCCGTTCTAAATGCCGTATATAGATCCATATTGGCCAAGGTTGATGTTTTCCAATTTTCTTTTCTTAATAATACTTGTCAATTCCTCCAAACCCCTTAATCAATTGGTTTTCCTGTGTTTTGGCTATGAAATTCAACAACCGTTTATTGAACTCTTCCGGGCGTTTTCGGGCACTATCAATATAGGCAATTCGTATTCGCTTATACGGATCCGAAAGTTTTTGATAGTTTTCCCAGGCCTTGGGATTCTTCCGTATTTCCTCCAATATGTCGGAAGGAAACTTGAATTCCTGATCAACTATGGGCTGGACGCTTTCCTTGATCGAATGGTGGAGCATATCCTCTTTGAACAACCATTTCAACCGTTCCTTATTGGCTTGCGAATAACCGCTTTTAGGCCGTCTTTGGGTAAACCGCTGTATGGTATGGTCAGCATCGAGGGATTTAACGGTACTATCGATCCAACCAAAGCACAAAGCCTCTTCCACGGCGGTATTGTATTCAATTCTAGGTTTTCCGGTAGACTTTTTAGGATATACCAACCAAATGGCGTTCTTTTTTTCAAAATTTTTTCGAAGCCATTCCCGCCATGCTTTTCTTTCGGTAAGGTATAAGGTTTCCAGTTCTTCCATTTTTATAGTATCACTCGGGTCAGCGTTTAGTTTTGGAAATCGGACTGTATTATAGGCGGATTCAATCGCTTTCGCCAATTTGGCAAGGCCTTGGGGGGCACTTGTTTCAAACGTTCGCACGCCCTCGACAAAATCAGGGGCTTTTGTACCGTTCAAACTCAAACGTTGGGTAATTTGGATCGAATCTGGATTAATGGATTCCATAATCATCACATTGCAAAATACCGCACCATCCAGGGGCATCTCGATGGTGGCGGAGTGTTCGGGATCCAGCTGTATTATTTTCCACGTATAGGGTTTTTGCCCCGGAGTCTGGGTTGCACCTAAAGTGCCTACCGCAAAAGGCCCATGGAGCTTTATCCATTCCACTGCCTTTCCTTCAAGGCGTTGCCAATTAGATACATCGGTCCAAAAGGCCCATGCAAAGGATTTGTCGGAATTACATCTGACCGAATGTTCAAATTGCCAGGCAGTGTTACTCATAATCCTTTTTTCTTGAATATTTGGAAATTAATCAATCGTATAATGATATGGTGGCAAATGTAAAACTTTCCGTTTGAGATGCTTTTTATTCTTGATTGAAACCACCCTTACAATTCTAAACCGAACATGGTTTCAATTCTGCTTAATTTATACCTGTGGTATTGCTTCGGTAAAACGCTATCAATAGTTCAGCAAGTTCTTCCCCTTTTTCTTCCTGAATAAAATGTCCCGCATTTAGAAGGGTATGATTTTGCCCTTTAGCCCCTGGCACCAGGTTTTGAAAAAGCTGTTCAGCTCCTTTCATAATGTCATCCCCGTCCCCAAAAATGGTTAGGAAGGGTTTGTTCCATTGTCTTAACTTTTCCCAGGCTTGTCGGTTTTTGGCGGCTTCAGGGTCATCATAATCAATTGGGACCAACATGGGAAAGATTCTGGCCCCGGCCTTGTATTCCTCTGAAGGGAAGGGGGCATTGTAGGCTGCCATTACCTCTTCGGCAAGTGGCCGTAAGGTTCCCATGTCTATGACCTTATCAATGTTAAATCCCTGTGAATGTTGAGAATAGGCTCGCCACTTTAAAAAACTTTCACGCATAGGAATTTTACCTGCTGGTAAGGCAGTATTGGAAGCAATGACCATTGAAAATCGATTTTCCATTTCGGTAATCAATCGAAGACCGATCAATCCACCCCAGTCCTGACAGAACAGGATAATATCCTTAAGGTCAAGTTTCTGGATAAATATGGAGGTCCAATCCATGTGCTTTTGATAGGAGTAATCCTGCCGATCGACCGGTTTGTCCGATTTACCAAACCCGATGAGGTCGGGGGCAATTACCCGAAAATCCCTTGAAAGGATAGGAATCATCTTGCGATAGAGAAAGGACCAACTGGGTTCTCCATGCAGAAGAAGCACCGTGGGGTTCTCTTTGTCACCTTCATCCAAATAATGAAGTCGCAAATCTTTTTCCACTTCCATATAGTTGCCTTGGAAGTTGTAATCGGGTAAATTTTCAAATCGGTCTTCCGGGGTTCGTACTACTTTCATAGGCCTATTTTTTTATGTTCTCGCTAAGGTTTGTATAAATTATCATGACAATTCAACGTATACATTATGGGATGCTTTTATCACGAATCATCTCGCATCTTTATCCAGGCCAGTACCACGCTCTCTAAATCCTTTTTACGGTTTTCTATGTCCTCCATACTTCCAAATTTCGCCGTCCTTGCCTCCTTACCATCACCCTGAAGCAGTCCGGTAGTATCGTTGATAAACGCTCCTTTGTGGAACATTAGACTTACATGCTTCTTGGCATTCATAAAGTATGAAGCCATGTTTCCTTTATACATAAAGGTTGGACTGCTCCATTTTATGGTTTCTTCGATATCGGGATGGGTATTTAAGATAATTTCCCGAACCCTTTGGATTTCGGCCTCCAAGGGGTGATTCTTCCTCTTAAGGTATTCGTCGACTTCCGGATTTTTATGGGCCATGGTTTTTTATTAAAAGGTGAGCTTATTTCTTCAATTTATTCCTCGTAGATATCAAATTCAGCGGAAATGGACTTCATAAGTTCCGCATCCGCAAAATTACTGTCGGATAGTTTTGATAGTTTTTCCAAATACAGATCAAACTGGCCATTTTTGAATATCGTAAGCATTTTGCCTCCCTTTTCACATCTGGCGGCATGCCAAACATGGGGCGGAACGGTTAGGGTATCTCCCCGCACTGCTGTAATCGATTCATCATCAAAAATGAATTCCACTTCTCCCTCAAGGATATAAAAGACCTCTGTCATTATCTTATGGTGATGTCGCCCCAAATAGAACCCTGGTTTTAAGGCGTCCTCAACAAAGCTTAGTTCCCCATTGGTCCTCTGTGAAGAAAGCTTGATGAAACAATGATCTTGGGAATAGTCGTAGTTTTCACCTTCCCCGTTCCGGATGATTTCTTTTTCCTTCATTTTGTTTAGGTATTGTTATCATTTTAACGCTTTTACTTGTATCACGTGTAGCCCATTGGTAGGGGCACTTAATGATGGTGCTTTGCCAAATGCTGCCTTAGATAATCTTTTCCATAATCATTTCCATTCGGGGTTCTTACTATGGTGTGAATATGATTTCTTGTGGGTTGTCTTCCATTCCCTCGTATACCAATTGGCCCTTGATGATCAAATTCGATAATAACAACGGGACTATGGATACGATAATAGAATACGGCATTTTCATCCGTTTGTCCTATCCAGGCGAAGTAGGTTTCATTCATATGCTTTTTGATGTCTTCCATCTTTACCTTGGCGTGCCCCTCCCGCATATTTGAAATGTATTGATAGGCCAAGTCCAATAACGCTTCTTTTTGTTCTTTGGACATCTTGCTTACCGGTAGCCCCTGGAAATCGATAATAACATTATCCGAAAATGCTTCTGCCCGGATATCATTATCCACTTTTTCGGTAGACAAGGTAGCTTCCTTTTGTAGTTCCTTGGGGAGGGATTGCATAAACTTTAGGCCTAAATTTTGTTCGTCCTGAAAGAGGGTATTGCCCTTGTATTTTCCCGAAGTCGTTATTATCGGTTCCCCTCCCATAAAGGTCGGGGTCATTACCACCTGGTCTCCCAAAATGAAATAGTTTATGACCAAATGGTGTCCGTCTACTTGCCAGCCCCAAGGTTCGGTCAAGGACGGGTTTCCCATAATGGTAAAGAAATAAAGCTCTTCGTCATAGATAGGATTGCCGTTGTTCAATTCACGGAGTGTCTGGTCTGTTTTCATGATGTCCTTGCTCAATTGCAATCCTTTTGCGCTCAATGCATTTTGCATCAGATTAAAAGCCAATTTTCGCTGCTCCTGATCCATTTCCTTAAGGCTTATGCCTTGGCGCGTATAGATACCATTGTCCACATTACACCATTTTCGCCATTCATCGTCCTGGATGTCGAATTGGGTTTTTTCCAGTTGTTTTGGGCTAAGGGATTTTAAGAATTCCTCACCCGCCAGTTTTATGGGAAGCGTAGTAACCCCTGTTGAGGTGATGGGAAACAAGTCCTTATCCATGCCTTGCGAGGTGGCAATACCCATAAATTCGGTTTTTAGACTTTCTTCCTCCATTTTTTCAAACGGGCTTAGCTGCCGTGATTCAGTAGTCTCTTTTTGCGATTCGGCAGGCTGTTTTTGTTCTTTGCAACCTAGGGCAATTGATCCAAAGATCAGTAGATATCCTATTTTTTTCATATGGGTTCGTATTAGGCGGACATGGATTCCTTCTTGATTATTTCATAGACTACGAGTCTCCAAATCAGATTATGTGTGCTAAAGTGCTTGTCATATTCCTTTGTTTTTTTCATTCCAATTTTTTCGGCGATACGTTGGGCGGGACTATTTTTAACATAGGTATGAATAAAGATGCTTTCAAAGCCGAAGTTTTGAAATCCGTATGCAAGGGAGGCCTCGGCCGCCTCTGTGGCATAGCCTTGGTTCCAATATAATTTATGGACATGGTAGCCAATTTCCGGGACGTATGCCCCATCTATATTTTGTAAACTAATGCCGCATTGTCCTATGAAATCATTTGATTCCTTTAGGATAACGGCCCATAGTCCAAATCCATTTTTTTGGTAACTGTCCATACTTCGACCTATCCAATCTTTTACCCCGTCCAAAGTATAGGGTGCCAGATAATATTGCATCACCTCGGCATCGCTCAATATTTCATAAAGGGGAGCGACATCCTCTTGCGTAAGCTTCCGAAGTCCCAATCTTTTTGTTTCGATCAAGTAGTCCAAACCTCTTTTTTAGCAAATAAATACATCGGGTTTATGGGTTGTTAGTACTTAGCTACGATTAGTTTTAATGCACAAGTAAACTCTTTTAACTCCCGATGGTTGCCATATTTTTTATCCCAATTCCCGGACTCTAGATCATCCGCCAGTCTTTTAACGATTTTCTCTTCCATTCCATCAGGTAAGAACCCCCAAGCCGATTGATTTAATCGTACCTCCTTGCTTAAAAATGCTTCTGGGCGACCATAAAAAGCCTCCTGAAATCCATCTACACAATCGAAAGGAATGGGAATCGGAACAATAGTACAGTTTCCGCCAAGACATTCAATAATGAAGTCGTTTGTTGGGTATCTCTTTTTTTCTATTTCAATGACTTCGGGGAAGTATTCGGCGTTCCAAAAATCATTTAGGCAATCCGGATCGAAAGTCATAATAACAACTTTTTTCCTTGAAACTCTTTTGAGTTCAAGTAATCCTTTTTTTATATCCGGCCAATGATGAACGGTAACCATGGCCATTGAGATATCAAAAGAATCGTCATCAAAGGGCAAGGCGTCCGCTTTTGCATTAATTGCGGGGACTTTGTTGTTTGCAATTCTTTGCTTGCGCATAACCATGGAAGGTTCAACAGCCACCACATATGTATTATCCGGTTCGTATGACCCTGAACCGGCTCCAACATTAAGAATGGTCGTTGATTCATCCAATTCTTGAAAAACAAATTCAGCTATTCTTGGATCCGCCCGTCTATGACCTGAATACTGCTGTCCATATTTATCATAATTAAATGCTGGATTATCAATTTCAATCATAACGCATGTTTTGATGCCGACTATCGGGGAAATACAGCTCATACAAGCTATATATCGTTTAGGGATACTTTAAAAGTAAACAATTCGACCCATTGATTTGGTCAGAGGGATACAAAACTTGGGATAGGAAGGCCCTCGAGAAACCGGTTCAAAACAGCAACACCTAACAGCGGGGGAGCTCTTACTTATCTACCGTTTTGTTGAGCCAGAGTTCATAGGATTTTCCCTCATGGCCATCATACCGGAAAAAATCCAGGTCGCCATCGCCTTCAACATCGCCGATATAGGAATTGTAGGCGCCCTCCATGGTCAATATTTGCTCCTGCCAAATGGGCTTATTGGATTCCCCTTCGCCCTGCAAAAAAAGGATTACGGGACTTGCCTCGGGGTACCCTTGATCTCCATTGTTGCCCGATAGTACGTCCAAGTCGCCATCGTTGTCCATATCGCCTACCTGTAAGGTGTGCGCAAAGGCGTTGGTTCCTATTTCATGTTTTACCCATTGGTCACCACAGTCCGGATTAAGGTCGTACCAGGCCACGCGTGTACGAAATTTTTCGGAACAGGAGATAAAGACTTCATCGCGTTGGTCCCCATCGATGTCCGCACAGAAAATCTTTGTGGAATTGTGGATCCAATCATAGCCATCATCACTGTTCCAATACGGGTCAATGGATTTTACGGACCAAATACCGGTCATGTCGCCACCGGGATTTTTAAACCAAAAAGCGGTGGAAACGACGTCCAAATCCCCATCACCGTCCACATCCCCAACATGTTGCCCTTCATGAAGGTGTTCCACATACACCTCGGTGGCTTTGCTCCAGGTGTCCGGGTTATCTTGGCGATATACAAATAATCGGCGCGAATGATGGGTGGTGCCTACTACATCCAGTTTTCCATCGCCATTGAGGTCTTCCAGGTCAAAATCCTTGACAAAGGAGGGGAATACAGCAATTTTATGCGCTTCCCAACCCGGGTTTTCATACCAGTACAACGTAAGCGGTTCGCTGGCACCGCCCCATTCACCGGGACTAGCTGGACCTAAAACATCAATATCCCCGTCATTGTCAATATCGCCCGAGGCCAAGTCACCGGCGGCAAAGGTTTGGCCTTCCGGGCTGGTTTCCGCGATGACATGTCTTTTGGATTCCCCGAAACCGGGCACGGTCTCATACCAGAGAAGGGCTCCACCATTGGCATTGTTGTGGATTACAAAAAAATCCAAAAGCCCATCGTTATTGACGTCGGCGTGGCTCCGGGCCCACCATTTGTCGGCACTGCTCTTTACCAATACGTGTTTAGAAAAATCTATCTGTGCATACGAGAGATGGGACAGTAGAAGCACACAAAAGGTAAGGACTGCGATAAAAGATGGTTTTTTCATAGTTTGTAGCGCGTTAGTTGTTTGGTGAATCAAATTAATAAAAATGCAGCGGCTTATCAACTGGATTAGGCTTAAAATTGGTGTGCCGCAATAAAAGAGTTGCGGTTGGTACTTATTGATAAAATTTCATAGGTTTTATTAGTGTATAATATGAACATTAAATGATCTCTATATCTTTTACTTATATACTAAAAGTAAACTACTAAACCTGGAAATTTGGCCAAGGTATAGCACCATAGAATTAAAGCTCCAGAAGAATCCAAAAATGGGTTAAAACAGAATACTATCTTTAACAGACCGTAGGCTTTGTTAACAAAACCTTTATTCAAGCAAATGACGAATTCCAATGCCTATATAAGGGAATAGACGATTGTGAAACTGATCTGGTTGTACTGAAATTACTCGGCTAAAACCTTGTTCAAATCCAGCATTGAAGTCCATAATTAAGCTTTCTTTGAGGTCGATTTTCAGTCCGACACCTCCTTGAATTCCAAAGTCCAGATTTTCAGTATCATCTTTAATATCGGTTCCATTAGCATCGGCACCCAGTAAATATGATATAGAAGGGCTAACATGAGCATAAGGATGTACTTTGCTTTTACTTAAGAAGTAAAATCTAGGTGAGACATAAAGAGATACGTAATCGAAATCCGCTTTAAAATTTGGATTCCTTTCATTAAGATTTTTACCGCCTTTTGAAATGTAACCAAGCTTGCTTGCCAATGAGAAATTTTTGAAAAATAAAAAATCCATTGTAAAGAAAGCTGCTAGATTCCCGACCCTTTCAGAGGTATTCCCGTTATACTCCAGTTGAGACATATGAAATCCGAATTCTCCACCAAGTTCAATTTTTTGACCACTACTTATTAATGGCAACAAATGGATAGTTATAATCAAAACGGTTCGCTTCATAAATTTAAATATTGGTTAACTTTAAAGAACTGGACTAAGGCTTTTCATAGAAGCCATTTTTAGTGACTGTTATTTATTTTTCTAATTTATTTTTTACAATCCATAATGCATTCCCAGTAGTGTCCGCCAAACTCTCATATCTAACTATTTCTCCAATAAAACTCACTGAATTCTTCCGCTTTTTGATTATAGCGTACTCGTAAAATTCCTTTTCATGTAGGCCCAATGAAACATTATGAAAGTAGATAGTGTCATTTACTATTCTATAATCCCCTTTAGTTTCTGAGATACCAAAACAGACATTTCTTTCCATGAATTTATTGTTTTCTTTTAGCTTAAGCGTCGTCATGCAGTTGGCAGCTCCCTCTCTCTGTGCAATTAAAAGACTTTCACTGTCGAACTTTTCAAAGTTTATTATTCCAGTCGGAAAGAGTAGCGAAGTAACTAGGACAAAAACCATAGTTCCAACTAGAATAATTCTTTGTTTATCATTGTGCCTTCCCTTAACCAATGATTTCATTTGTCCGATAAGGAAAGCCAAAAGCACAAAAAACAAGATAAAAACAAGTCCGAAAATAAGTATTGCAAAAATCCCTAAGTTTCCAATCCAGAAGTAAGAGGTGTTTATGGCAAGAAAGAAAACAATGGTTGCAAGAAAAAGTCCTTTTCTTTTCAAATGATGATTTTTAAATGCATTAAAATAATTGTATATGGTCAATAATTATTTTAGGCGAATATGACCAACAATTATATCTGTCCATTTCTAACTCAAAGCCCTATTTTTTAATGGGTCTGTAAATAGTATTCCTACTCAAAACCCGCAAACCCGAAAAAGGCCAGCGATTGAAGTTTGGCTATCAATAGATTAATGGGAATGCCCTTCATCCTCTCGGACAGATTTCCAAAAGCCCCTTACATTTTTTTCGGATATAAGGCGGAGGCATTTTCGTTTCGCCAATCCTTATCCTTTTAGATTATCTTTTTAGGGCAAAGTGTCCGTTAAAGATTCGACCATTTCCGAGATTTACCTTGAACCAATAATCACTTGAAGGCATTTGGGTTCCATTGTACAAGCCGTCCCAACCTTTCTCCAAGGCAGCGAATTGAGTAATCATTTTTCCATACCTATCATATACCACGATCAAGGCTTGCGGATATTCAGCACTTCCAAGTATTTGCCAGTAATCATTTACATTATCGCCGTTTGGGGTAAAAAACTTAGGATAATCTATCAAGGTTACTTCGGCGATATCTTCACCACATCCATTTTTGTCCCTAACATGAACAGTGTACGTGCCGCCAAGCACTTCCTCGAACACATTGTTGTCAAAATAAGTGATGCCATCTAGAGAATACTCAAAATCACCATCGCCGTCGGCTATTATCCTTATCCTATTATTCTCCGATAAATCGCGATACTCCACTTCTATTATTTTTGGCAAATTAGAACGGATCAATGAAAAAGAAAATGTTTGTTCGCAATTGATCCCATTAATGAATTTGGTTACCGTGAGGGTATAATTGCCTGCTTGATCAATGCTAGCTTGATGCGTATCCGAGATTTGGGAACCCGTTTCAAAGGACCATAAAAAACTGTCAAAATCAAGGTTTACGCTAAGCTCCAATGAAGGCTCTAAATCACATAGGTAATAGGTCTCTTCAAGATTTAAGGTAGGAAGGGTATTAACAATTAGATTAAAAGAAGTTTCTGAATAACAGGATGCGTTACTTTCATTTTCCACTCTTACCGATATCCGTTGTTGGAAAGGCGTTTGATTTTTAAATGGGTTGGAAACAAAATCATTCAATATAGTACCAGCTTCATCGGAAAATGTTAGTTTAAGCCCCTTTTGATTACCTATTAGTTCAGATTCAAGTCCCGAGGTATCAAAAGAAGCTATACCCCCGCCTTCATCGCATGCAAAAAGGTCACTAATGGGGTTCACCTGGGGCCGTTCGGAAGTTTTCAATACCAGGGTCGTTTCTGTGAAACATTGTGTGCCATTATCGGTTATTCGTACAGTAATGATTTCTTCATAGGGTGTGGTGTTCGTGTACGGATTGGAAAGATTTGACAAGAGGGTCCCATAATTATCATAATAGCTTATCTCCATGCCGGTTTGGTTACCGGTCACTTCCTCGGCCACTCCAGAAATATCGAAGTATTCAGAAATACCATCATTATCTTCATCACAACCAAACACTACATCCGGTGTATTGGCGGTAGGGAGCAGACGTGCTATTAGGGTCACGGGTATTTCGTCAAAACAACCGGTTTGCGTATGAATAACCCTCGCCGTTATGGTTTCTTTCCCTAGCTCGAAATTTTGGTAGGCATTCAAAGTGCTGGATGGAATCGTACTACCCAAACTGTCAAAATAAGCAACCGTCGTTCCTGTTTGATTGCCCACTATCACTGCTTCCAACAGGGTTAAATCAAATAAGGCCCTGCCATCACCGTTGTCATCACATTCGGCGATATTTTCAACAGGATGGGCCGTTGGTGGATTCTCAAGAACAACCTGAAAATCAGTAAGAACAAAACACTGGGAGTCGGTTGTGCTTTGCACCCTTACATAGATGGTTTCAGTGTTGTTTGCTAGGGTATAGGGCATGAAAAGTCTATACGTGTCATCTTCTGCATCCTCGTAAGAACCGTAATAAAACACTTCGAAATCTGCTAAAGATGCTCCGTTAAGAATTTCGATATCTTTTAGGGAGTTAAAATCATATCCCGAGGTATTATTCCTACATGCTGTCAAATCTGTGGGCTCTGTGATGATCGGTACGCCATTTAGGTTAATTTCCTTAGTGAGCGTATCGGTGACGGTCCCTTTGGTATAGGTCGCCGAAATGGTATAAGTGCCTTCATTTGAAAAAACGTGGGATGCCTTTTCATTGGAAGACATATTGAGTACCCCTGTTGCCGGATCACCAAAATTCCATTGAACGGTATCCGAGGCGTTGTTTAGTGTAAAGGTTACCGTATTGTCGCACATGCAGGTTTCTTTGGCCAATATTTCCGAAGGTAATTCGATATTGAGAAGTTTGTTCTCATAGATATAGGTGATCTCGGTGTCCGAAGGAGTCTCGATTCTACCGAAATAAAGGATGTCCGTATCGTCGTCATTGTCAAAATCTCCAAATTCTATTCCTCCAAATCTACAGTCCGGCAATGTATGGGCGAATTCGGAAAAAGTACCATTTTGGTCGTTTCTGTAAATTTTGGTAATCTCCGGGTAGGTTCCCCAGGGCCCCGTACCATAATTGACGGCATCCAGGAAGCCGTCATTATCAATGTCTCCAAGTTCAATATCATTATAAAAAACACCTTCATCCGGAATTGTGAAGGTATTTGTGAAATCCATATTTCCATTGTTGGTAAAAACATAGAAATCCCCGGTTCCATCCCCGGATAAATTCACCAAATTGGGGCTGCCGGTGAATACTATATCCGGGCGGTCATCATTATTGATATCACCAACCTCCATAGCCATATATGACAATTTGGGAAGCCCAATATTCTGTTTGGAAAATTGAAACCCTCCAAGGTTTTTGTACAGTTCAAATGAAAAATCCAGTTCGGTGGACCGGGAGAGAAGTAAATCTTCCAAACCATCACCATCCAAATCACTCCATTTTGCCGTACTTCTGGTAAAATTTTCCCGTCCACCGGGCAAAGCATTAATAGTGGGAATCGGCTGTTGAACAAAATTGTCATTCCCCTGATTCTTGTATACAATAAGCTCGGTTTGATTGGTTACATTATTGCCCACCAAAAAAATATCCAAAAGGCCATCATTGTCTATATCTACCCAATCCACGGCACCATTGGTTATGCCAGGAAGCGATACGGGAACTTCAACAAATTCACAGCCGTTATCCATATTTCTATAAATCTTTGTGATACCCTCTGCCGGAAATCCCGAGGTAGTTCCTGCGTATAATAGATCTAGGGTGCCATTGTTGTCAAAATCTGCCCAGGAATAGTCTGAATATATGACCCGAGGAATATTCGTAATGGTACTTTCGGAAAAGCTTAGATTCCCATTGTTTTCGTAAAACACCGCATTATTGAAACGGTTGGCGAAGTCCACGCCGGTAACAAATAGGTCTAAATAGCCGTCATTGTTATAATCCACAAACGAACTAAAACCAAGGTAGCCTCCTTTGAGGTCGGGTATATTCAGTTTTTCAAAAGTCTGTGTACGTGCGGTCTTAAAGCAGAGAAGCAGCATTAGGTTTAGAGGCCAAAAAAGGAAACGGTTTTGAGGGGGAATTTTTACAAATGGCATGAGGTGCGATTTCTGCAGCTTTAGGTTAGGGCGGTTTATGAAACTAAATAACGAAAAGCATACCTTATAATTGTCTAAAATCTTTCAAGCGAAGGTATTACTCGATAAACATACAGGGGTAGTTCCAATCTAAGTTTTATTAGATTTTACCTACTGGGTCAGATGTGATTTTATACTTATGCCAACCAATGATTTTAATGGGGTGGCTTAAAATGGTCAAATATATTTACGTCTTGGTAAAGTCTTTACGCCTGCCTGCGGTGGACAATTGAAATAAAGGTTTTGTCATCCCATGTTTTTCGGCCCTATTCCAAGTTGAACTCCGATAGTATTCTGTCCCTTTCCTTTTTCTTCTTTTTTGAAAAGGAAAGTATGGACATGGAGAATCCCAATTCAACGGCCCCCAAGGCGGTCATTCCGCCACCTATGACCGTTTTGGATAATCCATTTCCTCGATTTCTACTAGCCAATATCAATAAGCCCCCAGCTGTTGTGGCAATTCCCACTCCGCCAAATACGGTTCCCACGGTTTTATTGGTTCGGTACTTACGGTCTTGTTCCAGGACCTTGCGTAAATCGGCTCCATAATCCGGCTCGGTATTGAGTAGTTGTGTGTAATCAATTCCTAACTCCTGGAATCGTTCCTTTTCAGGCTCCGTGAATTCCTGTCCGGCCAAGGATACGTATGTGAAGAAAACTAGGACGATAATTCTGAATTTTCGGGGCATTTTTCTTGAGTTGAAGCGGGTTAATTGGTGGATGCTTTCAGCAAATTAAATTAAACAATATGGGGCGGCCAATCAACCCTACTTGGCTTAAAATTCAAATAATAGGATAAAAGAATTGTGGTTGGCGCTTTATATGAAAAACCAAGCATTTAATTATTCGAAGAGATGATTTCAAGCCAATTCTCCGGGATTTCCAAAATTTGATGATACGTTGTCAATACTTCTTGGAGTAATCCATAAGGAACATCCTGGACATCCATTTTTTTATCGATTGCCAGTGCGGCAATGGCACCTGTGCTTTGCCCCAACACCATAAAAGTGGGTACGATTCGAATACTTCCGTAACCCACATAGCTAGAGGAAAGACAGGTAGGGGTAAGGAGGTTGGTACATTCATTTTTTTTCGGAACAGTGGCCTTGAACGATATCCTAAAAGGTTTCCAACTTTTGCTGTCCCCCACATGGGTAAACCCTTCATTATAAGCATATCCATCTTTTACTATCCGTCTGGCATGGTGCATATCCGGTGGCCACCAGGCAATAGCCACGGGGTCGGAAATGGTATCGCGGTTATTGATATGGGTATCATATTCCGTAATCACATAATCGGAAACCATTCGCCGGGCACTTCGGATATATAACCGTCTTGGCCAATGGCCATTATCCAAAAATTCATCTTTGGGCAATCCCCAACCCTGCCATTTTTCCCTTGTGACAGCATCTACGTTTGGGTCATTTTGTAAAAACCAAATCAATCCTAGGGTGAAGTCGCGATGATATTGAACGATACTGTCCTGGGTTTTATAATCCCCGGAAGGATACACCCAGTTTTCACCGTATAGGTTGGCAGAAAGATCGTGCCAACTGCCCACATCGGTCTTTCCGTTATGCCTGTTGGGATATGGTTCAAAAAGTTTTCCTCCTTTTCTCAAATAGCGTTTGTAGATTTCATAGGTATCGGACTTATAATTCTCCGGTTTTTCAATCGGGATTACGTTGTCCGGATCTCTGGTGAGGCACATACGGTAACAAAAGCCCTGAATGAATTTGCTCGCTTCTCCATGGGTTCCCAAAGCTCCGGGTTGCACGGTTTTGATCAATCCACTGCTGGGATCGCCTTCGATCAAATAGGGGTCCACCTTTATCTGAAACTGCCGAAACGTATTTTTTTCCTGTATACCGTTCAGTGTTTCCTTGTACTTGGCGTTTCCTTCGCGGATCGTTTCGGTGGTAATTCCAGCAAAGTGCATCAGGTGCCCTTCAATTGAAGCGTCAATGAAGACTTGGGCCTTGATTTCCAAACCATTTTCCAGGACTATTTTGGTTATTTTTTGACCCTCTTTTTTGACACCGTTTTTTTTCCGTATTCTGGTTTTGCGTATGAGTAATATGTTTTTCTCCTTCGCGAGCATTGTTTCGATGGTTCGCTCCGCGACGGAAGGTTCGTATTTGGAGTACCATGAAGGATTCTCAAAGTCTGCTTCCAGACCATAGTGTTGCTCTACCTTCACGTAAAATTCACGGGCTATGCCTCCAATTACGCAGGCACTGCCAAACCGAATGTCCCTGCCCAATCCTTCAACGACCATACCACCAGGGTGCCCGGTAGGTTCAATAAGTACAACGCTTTTTCCAAGTCGCGCTGCTTGTATAGCGGCGGTAAACCCCGCTTCGCTGCCACCAAGAATACAGACATCTTTGGTTATAAGGTCTTGATCGGGCTTTGAAAAGCCCATACAACAGCACAGGCAAAGGGTTATTACGATTTGATATTTCAAGGGTACTGGTTTTATTGTAGCCAATGATTATGCGCATGATTAATTGCTAAAATTTCTAACCGAAAAATCCTGGGGCTATTAATCAAATGCCATTTAGAAATCAGTAATTTATTTTAGTTTTATCTCTCATTTTTGGAATCGTCTTGTCAACGAGTAAGGCCTTATGTCTTAAGGAATCAATGACAAATTGATACTTGTGTGTTTTATTTCGATAGTTAAATTCTACAAAATTGTCACCGCCATAACTCCTGTTTGGATCTCCATCAGTGATTAAATTGATCGGTCGCCCTTTATAGTCATTTAAACTGAATTTCAAATTTCCAATTTCTGATAATTCAAATCTTTCGATATGATTTAAAGTTATCTCATTCTCGTCAAATGTTATTATTCCTTTTATAACTCTGTTATTTCCGTTGTAATCGACAAGTCCATAAAAAGTCCCAATCATTATACAAATCATTAGGCCATAAATCATATACTTGACAACTGGGAAATCCTCAAGTGTTATGCCCCAATGGTGTTCAAAAACTTTAAATACGGCAAGCAAAAAGATAAGTCCACCGAGACCGATATAGAAGAATTTTTCCGAAATGGCAATGTCGTATTTGGACTTTTTTTTGTTTGCAACTAAGTCAAAAGCAAGTTTTTCCATAGTAATACCAAAAGTCTCGGCGAAGATTTGAGTCTAGAATTCATAGAAGTAAACTCGAATCTCAAAATCTTGCCGATCAAATCGAGTGTTTATCTGTTAATCTAATATGAAAACTGGGGTCATATTTCTTAGGAATTCCGTTTTTTTATTTTGCTTCCACTTTTATATGCGACCAATCCGAATAAAAGAATCAAAACAATTTGAGATGCTATTAAAACTTGTCGTATATAGTTATAATCAATTAGTTCATCCACACTCGGCCCGGAAGTCAGCGGAGGATATATTGTCCAACCTTTTTCGGAAACACCGGACGTTGGCATTTTAGTAGTCGACAGCAAAACCATAATGGAAATCAAAAAAGTAGTCAAAAAAATTAAATAGCCATTGGCAACCAAGAATGTGAAATTTGAAAACAGGTTTTCAAATTTCTGGATAATAATCTTCGGAAGAAATGTGATGAATATTAATAAAAAAGTTAGACTGAGGAAGCTGTTAATAGAATCAATTACAAAGTATGTGTCATGTATATTTATATCAACTCCCCAAGAGATAAAATTCTTTAGTCCAAAAAGTTGAGAGCCAATCAATAGGGAAATAATAAAAATTGAAATAAGCCATATAACTTCGGTCTTGTTATTTTTCAAAGTTTCAATTTTTTAACTAAAAACAATGGTAGTGATTGGATTTTATAGGTTATAACAACTAAGGGTTTCAGATTTGTTGGTTTTCCATATTCAAATTCCATATTGAATTCAGACTCAAAATACTCAAAAAGTTTGTCTTTACATTTAATCTCTCCTTCCAACAAGTTATCCCAACCAAACATAACTCTTTTTAGTCCTTTCCTTAAAATTAAAAAGTCTTGATCGATGCCCGCGTCAAACCCATAATATTTTGCACTAACAACCCAACCTTTTTTTCTTAATCCATAGATTATCTCACACCATTTTTCGGTCGGGATATTAATAGCTGTCTTTTTCAAATCGTATAAGAAATTTGAGTTACTACAAATTGCGCAAAACGGTTCTGAGTAACTTTAGTTGTGGAAAAGGACTTATGATTTTTCTTCCTAATGGTAAAGTCAATTAATTGCTATGATTTCCTTTTCTAAATCTGACAGGAACAAATTATATATAGTTTTAAGTATGATCAAATTCCTAAGATGATTTAACAACTATATGATTTATTAATATGCTTAACTCTACTCATAATCAATAGGGCAAAAAGAGAGAAAACATCAACTATCTATTCTCGACCACAATGCTTTTCTATGTACTCGGTCGCATCTTCATCTCCCAACTCCAAAGCTCTTTTAAAATCAATGCAAGCTTGCGAATTTTGATTTAATTCGATTAACGATCTACCTCTATTGGTATGGGGGTAGGAGTAATTCGGATTAATTTCAATGGCCTTGTTATAATCATCTATCGATTCCTTGTACATCCCAAGATTATATTTGGAAAAGCCACGATTATTGTACGCGCCCGGTCTATTGGGATACAATTGGATAGCTTTTGTAAAATCCTTAATCGAACCTTTGTAGTTCTTTCGCTTGCTTCTTGCCTTGGCAACTCCTCTATTGGCATATGCTATGTAATCATCCGGATCGATTTTGATCGCTTTGTTGTAGTCCTTGATGGCGCCTCTAAAATCATCCTTTCCCGACTTAAGCATGCCTCTTTTTACATATGCTCTTGACATCTTTTTCGGGTCTAACCTGATTGCTCGATCATAGTCCAACATAGCCCCATCGATATCTTTCATTTGTTCTTTTACCAGACCTCTTTTGTAATATGTAACACCATTGTGCGGATTAAGGGAAATGGCTTTATAGTACTCCTTCAAGGCCCCATCGTAATCTTTTAGATTGAATTTTGCGACCCCTCTGGTAACGAAGATTACAAAACTTGACGGATTCATTTCCATACCCCTGTCCGTATCGTCTAGGGCCTTTTCGTACTCTTTCACTTCCAACCAAGCCCTACCCCGATCTCTATAGGCATCGAAATACGTCGTATCAAGCTTGATGGCCTCGGAAAGATCACTGATTCCGGCATTATAGTCCCCAATAATTACTTTTGCCGATCCCCTTGCATAGTACGCCCGTGAAGGCTTATTAATATTACGATCGATGGCCTCGGTCAAGTCAATAATAGCGGCCTTGTAATTCTTAAGTTTCAAATTGGCCATTCCCCTTATAAAGTAGTTTCTGTTGTCGTCCGAACCGTTCTTGATTATCTTGTTCATTTCTTTAAGGGCGGTCTTATGTTTGCCGCTGTCATATAAAGAAACATACCTGCTGTAATCTATGTTTTCGGGTTGGCCTTGTAATGGTAAAATTAGAAGTATTAGATAAATGGAAACTGCAAATATTTTCATATTCTTGATTTATGGATGATACTAATAAAAAATAACGCAGTAAACTTACGTTGTGTACCAAAGGTGGAAAATTGTTCAATAAAATTAGAGGGCAATTTTATGCTATTCATGTGCTATGTACGGAGTTGTCCATTAGTTTTTTATTTCTTTTTTCTAGATTTATTATATTTTGCCTTCACTCTAGGCAAATAATCTGGTTCGTCTTTTAGTTTTTGAACTATCCAATGGACGCACTCTATTGTATAGGTGCTCCGATTTATAACCCCATGTTCTCTGTGGAACTTATTGTTCCCGCTTTTCCATTTTTGATCAGTTGATATCGCACTCCAATCGTTCGAATTCATGGATGGTGGTGATGTCTTTGAATTTGGAAAAAGCAGTTTCAAATCACCATCACTTAGTTCATCCACCAGTCGCTCGTTAACTTTTTCTATTACCATCTTAGAAAGCAACTCGTTAGAGTGATCCGGTGCATTCTTATGGACCACTAACTTTTCGCCATCTATTAGTTGCCTGATAGTGAAGTCTTCTTCACCCTCCTTAGCAAATCTAAGGGTATGAGCAAAACTAATTGCAAATTCATTATCCTTAACATCCTCTATTTCTTGGATGACCGCATTGATAGTTGACTCAATCTCTTTGACAAGGTCTGGCCCATATTTGGTTTTAACGGCTTCCCATTTTATTTCAGTTTCACCGGTTGTCAATGACATCAAGCCTAATGAAGACTCTGGGAGAAGGGGTTCTGAAACCTCTTTTTTCCAGAGCTTGATAAAGTTGATTACGGAAGCTTGGAATATAGGTGAGTATGCGGCGCTTAGTTCTGGTAAAATATGATGTGTGGAGGTATTCCGTAAATCGATAATCAGTTTGAGGTTTCTGAACACCTTACTGTTTTGTCCAAGAAGCTCTTTCGCACACTCTTCGAGGCCTTTGGTTCGGCCACTCTTCTTGGATTTGAAGATGGCGTCTTTACCCTTCTTTGATGAAATCAAAGCTTTGAAAAAATGTTCCCATGCTGCACAATGAATCAGTGTAAAAGCCTGAATTCGGTTTTCTAAACTCGGACGATTGTAAATTTCAAGGGAAAGAGTGTAGTTGTCTTTTGCTTGTTTAAGAAGCCTTTCGGACTGACTTATTGGACCTTTGTTTACTGTTCCAATTCCTCTCTTGGTACTGAGTCTTGCCATGAACTCTTGCAAACTCAAGTGACTCACTGGTTTGGATATGTATCGATTTTCACTTTTCCGCGCTAAAACCTTGTCCCATTCATTTCTACTGAGTTTGGCCCTTACCGTGCCTTTTAGACTATATCCTGTTGCATCTGATATTTGCTTCTGAGTAAAAGAAGTCCGCGCTAGCTCATGCTTTTTAAGAAAGTTATAAAACTTCCTTTGCTGATTGGCTACTTTACTCATATTAGTTGATTACAGTTAGCAACTTAGTTATTTGTTTTCCTTTGCTAGCTTTTCTTAGCACAAAAGCAATGTACTATTTTTTATAAGTGAATTCAAAAAAATTCCTACACCAAACCCGCAAAGCCTAAAAAGGCCAGGGATAGTAGGCCGGCTACCAAGAGGTTAATAGGAACACCCTTCATTCCCTCGGGGAGATTGGCCAATTCCAAAAACTCCCGAATACTGGCAAAGACCACCAAAGCCAAAGAAAATCCTATAGCGTGGGACAACGCAAAGAACACCGCCTTTAACAAACTGCCGTTCTCCAATCCCAAGGCCAGGATGGCTACCCCCAGAACTGCACAGTTGGTAGTGATCAAAGGCAGGAAGACCCCCAGGGCCTGGTACAAAGGCGGACTTACCTTTTTTAGGATGATCTCTACCATTTGCACTAAGGCGGCGATGACCAGAATAAAGGTAATGGTGCGGAGATAATCCAGTCCGGAAGGTATCAGAATATATTGGTGTAACAAATAGGTGACGGTAGTGGCAATGGTCATCACAAAGAGTACGGCCCCGGACATCCCCACCGAGGTGGATATTCGGTTGGATACCCCCAAAAAGGGACATATGCCCAAGAACTGGGAGAGTACAATATTGTTGACGAATACGGCCGCGATAAGGATAACCAGATAGTCCATGCCTAGGAAGTTTTAGGGGTTAATCTTTGGAAGAGGACGGCTAAATACGCCAAAGCGATAAAGGCGCCGGGAGGTAGAATGAACAGGATAAAAGTATTGGCATCCTCACCTACGAACTTGATATCAAAAATACTCCCGCTCCCCAGGATTTCACGTGTGGCCCCCAGGGTCGTGAGGGCAATGGTAAAGCCCAAACCCATCCCCAGCGCATCCAAAATGGAAGAGAACAGCTTGTTCTTGGAGGCGAAGGCCTCCGCCCTGCCTAATATCAGGCAGTTGACCACGATCAAAGGGATAAAGATGCCCAACTGCTCATATAAAAAGGGGATATAGGCCTCCAACACCATCTCCACCACGGTCACAAAGGAAGCGATGATAATGATAAAGGCCGGAATCCGAACTTTGTTCGGTATTTGGGATTTGATCAGGGAAACGACCACGTTGGACATCAAGAGGACGAACAAGGTAGCAACCCCCATTCCCAGCCCATTAAAGGCCGATGAGGTTACCCCTAGGGCAGGACACATCCCCAAGAGCATTACAAAGACCGGGTTCTCCTTAATGATGCCCTTTAAAAAGTTCTGCTTTTGATCGAGTGTTTTGTTCATTGGTTTTTATTAGATGTCAGATGTCTGTTGCGGGTTATTGGTTATTGGGTTACTATGTTATTGTCTTATTGCTCACTGATAATTGTTCATTGCTTATTGTTTACTGAAATATTGCCTATCGCTTAACGTTATGCGCCTATGGCCAGCTATCAACTATTTACTTCTTACTAATAACTTTTTACTGTTCATCTTTCACTGATAACTGTTCATTGTCCAATGCCAATCGCTTATCGCCTTACTCCGATATCAATTTTTAACTATTTTACTTACCACTTACCACTTACCACTTACCACTTACCACTTACCACTTACCACTTACCACTTACCACTTACCACTTACCACTTCATTGCTCTTGGTCTAACGCCAACTATCAACCATTTACTTATTACTTTTTACTCAACACTCAACACTCAACACTTATCATTGTTCATTGATCACTGTCCATTGCCCATTGTCCTTTCCGTTCCATAAAGACATCGTACGCCAATTGTGTGGCTTCCGTAAAGGCCCGGGTGGTGATGGTGGCTCCCGTCAGCGCATCGACTTCGCCTCCATCCTTTGCCACCTTTAAATCGTATTGGCTCGGATCTTTGTCCCGAAATTGCCGCAGGAACTTTTCGCCCTTCATCTTTGTGCCCAATCCCGGGGTTTCCTTTTGTTCCAAAACAGAGATATTATAAATATGGCCATCAGGCGTAAAGCCTACCATAATCCGTATGAGGCCACTATACCCTTTTTCCGAAGATCCGGTTACCGCGGCCCCGACGAATTCCCCATTTTGAAAAGCCGGATAGATTTCAATACTGTCCCTTACGGATTCCGGTTTAACGACAACGACTTCCGAAACCGCATCATTGTCAAATTCGGGCAGTACCGTTTTAAGGGCATTGACCTTTTTCGCCAATTTGGCCTTGGCCTTAGGTTCCAGGGTGATGTCGTTTACATAGCCCAGGGAGAATCCCGCTGCCAAAGTGATGACCAAAAGGGACAGCACCATATTGAGGAAAGTCGATTCTTTTTTCTGCATCATCATACAATTTTGGCCTTTATTTTGGAACCGAATCTACGCGGTTTGAAATATTTGTTGATCAGGGGTACAAAGGCGTTCATGATCAAGATGGCAAAGGAAATCCCTTCCGGATAGGATCCGAACAACCGAATGACCACTGTGATCACCCCGATACCTATGGCAAAGATCAGCATCCCCTTTTTGGTCACCGGACTGGTTACCAGATCGGTCGCCATATAGAAAGCACCGAGGATGGCACCTCCGGACAAGATATGGATCAAGGGATTGGCATAGTGCTGTGGATCGGCCCACCAGAAAATTCCGGTCATTAGGGCCATGGTGCCCAATACGGCCACCGGAATGTGCCAGGTAATCACTTTTCGTGCGATGAGATACAAACCGCCCAAGAGTAGGGCCAAGGCGGACATTTCACCCAAGGATCCTCCGGTAATCCCCAAAAACAGATTGAGATGGGAGGGGAGTTGGGCACTCAGTTCTGTCATGGTTCCGCCAAATTGCAGTCCGTCCTTGATGATTCCCAAGGTGGTGGCCCCAGTAATGGCATCGGCCAAGGTGGTATTGTTTTCAACAGCGGTAGGCCATAAGGTCATTTGTACAGGGAAGGAGACCAGGAGGAATACCCGGCCTACCAAAGCGGGATTAAAGATATTGAATCCCAGGCCCCCAAAGGAAAGCTTCGCAATGCCTATGGCCACCAAACTACCGACGACGATCATCCAAATAGGCAACCCTGCGGGCAGGTTAAAAGCCAACAAAATTCCGGTGATCAAGGCCGAACCATCGGCTATGGTGATTTCCGTCCTTAAAAGGTATTTCTGAATCAGATATTCGAACAGGAGGCAGGAAACAACGGCCGTTGCCGTAGCGATAAACGCACTGACCCCGAACACGTACAGGGAGACCAAAAAGGCGGGAACCATGGCGATGACCACGTCATACATGATGCGTTTGGAAGTCCGGTCGGAATGTACATGGGGTGAGGCGGAGATAACAATAGGAGGGCTATCCATATATTCTTAATTCTTTGAGACGTCCAACTTTTTGACAATACTTTTTCCAAATCGGATGTAATCCAGCAGCGGTCTGTGCGAAGGGCATACATAACTACACGAACCACATTCAATGCAGGTAAGGATATCCTCCTGACCGGCATTTTCGAACATCCCTTTTTCCGAAAGGTTCATCAATAAGTGGGGTTCCAATCCCATAGGGCAGACCGATACGCATTCGCCACAGCGGATACAGGGTTTGGTCTCGCCCCGGCTTGCCTCATCCTCTGAAATGACCAATATGCCCGAAGTGCCCTTGGTCACCGGTACATCCGTATTTTTTAGGGCCTTCCCCATCATAGGGCCGCCATTGACAATTTTACGGGTACCCTCCGGCATACCGCCTACTTCGGTAATCAGGTCTTTTATGGGCGTTCCTATCCTTACCCAAAAGTTGGAGGCCTTCTCCATTTTCTTGCCCGTAACCGTCACAACGCGTTCGATCAAAGGAACGTTATGCTGTACCGCCTGGTAAATGGCAAAAATGGTCCCCACATTATGCACGATTACACCTACGTCCAGGGGCAGTCCATTTTTAGGAACTTCCCGCTTCAATAAGGCCCGTACCAATTGTTTTTCCCCGCCCTGTGGATATTTTACCTGTAGGGCGGCCACCTGGATCTTGGGTTCCTGCAACGTCAGTTTTTTGAAGGTTTCAATGGCATCCCTTTTGTTGTTTTCAATGCCGATGATCGCCCGGGGTACGTTTAGGGCGTACATCAGGATTTTGATACCCATCAGGATTTCCTCGCCCTTTTCCAGCATCAATCTATGGTCTGCCGTCAAATACGGTTCGCATTCCACGCCGTTGATGACCAGACAATCTATTTTTTTATCCGCCTTTATGTTCAGTTTTACGTGCGACGGGAAAGTGGCGCCCCCCAGCCCAACGATACCATAATCGGAAATGCGTTGCAATATCTCCTGGGGTTCCAAGTCGATTTCCTTTTTCAAGGGATACGTGGTCTCCTCAAAATTGGATGTATTCTTGGCATCCGTACGGATGACGATACATTGCTTTTTGTAGCCCGAACTATCTACAATCATATCCAATTTGGTGACGGTCCCGGCCACGGGGGAATGGATATTGGAAGAGACAAATCCGCCGGATTTGGCAATGACCTGCCCTATTTCCACCTTATCCTTTCGATCTACCACAATCTCCGCAGGGATTCCTATATGCTGTGCTATGGGGACATAGACCACTTTGGGCACGGGTAATCGTTGTATCGGCCTGGACGAAGTCAATTTGTTTTCCGGAGGATGGATACCTCCTTTTGGGAAGGTCTTAAGCATTGTTCTCTGCTATTATGGATTCAACCTGGGCCACAACATCGGGAACTACCTTTTTTACTTTTTTGGGTGGGAAATTGGTTTCCACAATGGAATCGGTAGGACATACCGGTACGCATTTTCTACAAAGGGTGCAATAGGCAGGGTCGATATACGCAAGATTGTTGACCATGGTAATGGCTTCCTTGGGGCAGATATCCAAACACTTGGAACATCCTATGCAAGCTACGGAACACGCTTTTCTGGCAATTCCGCCCTTATCCTCGTTCAAACATCCCACATAAATCTTAAGGTCCCGTTTGTGCTTGGGCCGCATTTCTATGATATCACGAGGGCAGGCCTCGGCACACATACCACAAGAAGTACATTTATCGGTGATGACCACCGGTAGGCCAGTGGTTTCGTCCATATACATGGCATCGAACTTACAGACCGCAACGCAATCCCCATCTCCCAAACACCCATATTGGCAATCCGTCTCACCGCTATAGATCAAGGAGGAAATCGCGCAGGATTTTGGACCTTGATATTCACTGGTCTTGGGCCGTACATCACAAGCCCCCTGACAGCGTACCACGGCTACCGTTGGGTCTTTTTCCGCCACTTCCTTGCCCAAGGCCTCAGAAACCAATTGCATAACATCGTTCCCCCCTACGGGGCAGAACAGATCGGAGATATCATCCGTACCTACCAATTTTTCGGCGAAGGCCTTACACCCGGGAGAACCACACCCTGCACAATTGGCGGCGGGGAGCAAATCTTCCACTTCGGCGATTAAGGGGTTCTCATATACGTAGAACTTTTTGGAGACTACATAGAGCACCATGGCGGCCGTTACTCCTAGGGAGGCCAGTAAAAGAACGCTATAGAGTATGGAATCCGTCATGATGTCACACTTTTAATATTGAAATTTTAAAGGCCTGGGTAAACACGTCCTTCAACAGATAAAGGATGAGGTAGTAGGGGCCCAAAATCAGAAGCGATAGTAGCCCTGCCACCCATTCGTGTAAAAATCCCGAAGCGATCCATAAGGTGGATATCACCAAGACAAAGGGGAATAAATAGGCCCAAAAAACGGCCTTTAGACCGGTTTCCTTTTTAAGGACTACCGCCACGGGTTCGTTAAGGGCAAAGCTCCCTTTGGAATCGGAAACTACCACCTCCTTGGAATCGGCAATTCCGCAGGTACCTTTGGCACGGCAGGATCCGCAATGGACGTTTTCATCCAAGGAAACGGTCAATGAATTCCGTTCAATTCTGGATATCGTCCCAAAATGGATAAATGTATCGTTCGCCGTCGGTGCCGTATTCATCATTATATTCTTTAGCTACATTAGGATAAAAATAGAAGAAATGCCCCACCTATTTTATGACATATGTCAGGTATTGGAATCGAGAGTATTTAATTGCTAATCAGTGAATTGGAAAATTGGAATAAAAAATGTGTTCCTTAAACAACGGAAAATGTGGCCTATTGGGTAGGACATCGGCGAGATTCGATTTTTTGAACATTAATTAGCATTTCACGGATAAGACATTTATTTTCATGGCAAATCCATAAGAATGAAATACCAACTCCTTTTTGCGCTTTGTTTTGTCGGCATGGTTTCCTGTAAAACCGAAAATACCGTCGATCCAGAAGTAAAACGATGGCGGACCCAAGCCGAAAACGTCAGTATTGTTCGTGATGATTTTGGTGTTCCCCATATTTATGGAAAGACGGATGCCGATGCCGTTTTTGGATTGCTCTATGCCCAATGCGAGGACGACTTTAACCGAGTGGAGCAAAACTATATTTGGGCCACGGGCCGGCTGGCCGAAGTGGAAGGCGAGGAAGCCCTGTATAGCGATTTAAGGGCCAAATTGTTTATGACGGAGAACGAGGCCAAGGTTAATTATGAGAAATGCCCGGAATGGCTAAAAAAACTGTGCAATGCCTTTGCGGATGGAATCAACTATTACCTATATACCCATCCCGAGGTGAAACCTAGGTTGTTGACACGCTTTGAACCCTGGATGCCCATGTACTTTAGTGAGGGCTCCATAGGCGGGGATATTGAACGAATTTCCACCGAGAAGATCAAGGCATTTTATGAAAGTGGTATGGAAATTCCCGAGGCAGCAGAACTGGATATAAAGCAAAGGGATGCTATGGCCGAACCCCAGGGATCTAATGGAATTGCCATTTCCGGGGCGTTGACCCAATCGGGGAACACCCTATTATTGATCAATCCGCATACCTCATTTTATTTCCGGGGCGAGGTGCATGTGGTGAGCGAGGAAGGTTTGAATGCGTACGGGGCGGTAACCTGGGGCCAGTTTTTTGTGTACCAGGGGTTCAATGAAAGGACCGGATGGATGCATACCAGTACCTATACCGATGTGTTGGACGAATTTAAGGAAACCATTGTTTCAATGGATGATAAGCTACTTTACCAATACGGAGAGGAGCTACGTCCCGTAAAGACATCGGAAATCATCTTAAAGTATAAGGTGGGCGATGGAATCAGCGAAAAATCGTTTCCCGCCTACCACACCCATCACGGGCCTATAACCCATATGGAAGACGGTCGGTGGACGGCCTCTGCCATGATGTGGGAACCGGTAAAGGCCTTGAAGCAGTCCTATATCCGCACCAAACAAAACGGATACCAAGGTTTCCGAGAAATGATGGATATCCGGACCAATTCCTCCAATAATACGGTATATGCCGATGCGGAAGGGAACATTGCCTACTTTCACGGGAACTTTATTCCAAAACGGGATACACGTTTTGATTATACCCGACCCGTGGATGGAAGTAATCCCGAAACCGATTGGCAGGGACTGCACACCGTGGATGAGAACATACTGGTGCTCAATCCCGGGAATGGCTGGATACAGAACTGCAACTCTACACCCTATACCGTTGCTCTGGAATACAGTCCAAAACGGGAGAATTACCCAAAGTATATGTCCCTGGACAGGGAAAACTTTCGCGGGGTACATGCTATTGACCTTTTAAAAGGTAGAAAAGGATATACTTTGGATAGTCTCATTCAACTGGCCCATGACCCGTATCTACCCGCTTTTAAGGGCTTAATTCCTGGATTGATAAAAGCTTATAATGGCCACGATGATAAAAATCCAAAGCTTGGCAAGGCCATTGAAGTATTGGAAAAATGGGATTTCACAACTTCAAAGGAATCAGTAGCCATGACCTTGGCCCATTATTATGGCACCATGTATACGGAGAACGGGGATTATCCGGATGGTCTTGGTGGGATGAAATTAATCGACTATTTCGCGAACAGCTCGCCAAAGGGGGAGCGAATATCCATTTTTACGGCAGTATTGGATCGCTTAACAGCTGATTTTGGTACATGGGAAATGCCTTGGGGGGAGGTTAACCGTTACCAGCGATTGAACGGGGATATTTACCAGCCCTTTGATGACGACAAGCCAAGCATTCCGATCGGTTTCGCCTCGGGCAGATGGGGGGCGTTGGCGGCCTACGGGGCGCGTTATGACAACGATACCAAAAAAATCTATGGTACCCGAGGGAACAGTTTTGTGGCCGTTGTTGAATTTGGGGATACCGTCAAGGCTAAAAGTATCCTGGCCGGAGGCCAGAGTGGAGACCCCGATTCCGCGAATTTTGATGACCAGGCGTTACCGTATTCCAATGTGGAATGGAAAGACGTGGCCTATTATAAGGAGGATGTGCTAAAAAAGGCTAAGGAAACTTACAGGCCTGGGTTTAGGGACTGATTTTTAAATGAAACAATAAAATTAGTGTGACAATTTGAAAATGGCTTGATTTGAAGATTTGACCTGTGTTTGGCCTTGGAATTTGAGATTTGTTATTTGGATAAGGCGATGGATTCCTAATATTAATGGATATGGCACAGGATAGTATTGCTCTGATTTGCAAATGGCCCGATTTGAAGATTTGAACTTTGTAAGGTTGGCCTTGGAATTTGAGATTTGCGATTTGGAATTTGGCAATTACGTTTCAGGTTTCAGGTTTCAGGTTTCAGGTTTGTGATTTGGGATTTGTGATTTGGAATTTGAACGAAGCGATGGATTCCTACCATGAGAGGAATGGCACAGGATAGTATTGCTCTGATTTGCAAATGGCCCGATTTGAAGATTTAACTCCTGTAAGCCTTGGAATTTGAGATTTGTCATTTGGAATTTGGCAATTACGTTTCAGGTTTCAGGTTTGTGATTTGGAATTTCAATCAAAGTGAACCATCGACCCAACGAACCACTGATTTACTCTTTGGTAATGATAAGTGTTGCTTTGGATCCCGTGGATAACAACCATTTGTTAGAATAAATCAATTGCCCTTGATCGTCATATACATCCACTTGCGCAGTATTTGGAGGTGACGACCCCACGTTCAAGGCTTCAAAATCCAATTTGTTGAAACCCTTTTGCAAATCTATGTTTACCCCTTTAAAGGATCCGGTAAGCAATACGTTATGATCGATCACCTGATCGTTTAGGTAAATCTTTACCCGATCGCCATCCACAAATTCGTGATCTCTACAGATAACGCCTACAAATTTGCCGTTACTTTTTACATCGCCCATATACATATCCCCAAAATGCTCCTTGGAACCTTCCTTAGGTTTTCTAGGGCCTACCTTGGGATCTATCTTCATCCCATGCCCGGCCTGCACCAGTTCGCGGTCCGGGAGCATTTTTACCGGATTCCTAAGGGAATCCCTAAGGTTCATTTCGGGCTTGTCATCTATAATTGAAGGAATATTAAGTATGGTTCCCTGGTTGGGCTTTCCTATGGGATCCAGTTTGTTGGCCGCTTCGATTTCCAACGGTTTTTGGGTAGGAAGATCGGTTTGGGCGTACATCAAGGAAGTCGCCAAACTTACAAAGCCTAGTATAAGAATCGATTTTAGTTGCATCGTATTATCCTGGACAAATACACAATAAAGATAGCAAATACCCTGCCATTGGGGCTTAATGCCGTGTTAAATTCCAAAATTTTCGATAATCGTATCGGCTATCAATCGGTGACCCTTCGCATTGGGATGAATGGGATCCGTACTATAGCAATCCGCCCTATTTTTAAAAAGGGGGGTATTGATGTCTATGATACCCATGACCGATCCATGGCTAAAATCCAATACAATTTTCTTAAACTCCTGAAGCACTTCTTGGTTGTATTTTGGATATGGATTCCGATACCCGTAGCCGGTTTCGTCAGTAACGGGAGCAATAGGAGCTACATCCAAGACCAAAGGGGGAGGGGTTAAAAGTATGGCCTTGACATTCCTTTGTTTTATTTTCTCCAAAAAGGTGTAGATACCGGTTTTGTAACTGTCAAAGAGTGCTTGGGAAGGGAGGCCATAAATACCGCAGTTGATACCATAACAGAAGGTAATAATGTCTACCGGATTACTATCCATAAGGACATCCAGGCGTTCAAACAGATAGGGCCTGGGGCCGGGATGGTCTTCTTCGGTAAGTCCGGTAACGGTTTCACTGCTTTTGCCCCAATTCCGGAAGTTGAGGTTCATTTTAGGATGGTTCGCAGTATAGTGTTGTTGTAACAGTTCCACATAACCTTCTTTGTTCCCGTAGGTAATACTATCCCCTAAACAGCCAATGATTTGATTAGTTTTAAGTGTAGGCCTGTTGTTGGAAAGGCAACCCAAAAAAGAGCTGCCCATAAGCATGATGGAGGAATGGGCCAAAAATCGTCTTCTATCCATTAATAGGTAAGGTTAAGATCAAAAATAGAAATTACTCCCATCAAATGAAACAGGGTCGGGTATAAAAAATAGCTTCATTCCCTGGCATAGGGTATGGGCTTCTCAGTGTCGTTTTTCATGGTGTAGGGTAATTTGTAAACATTGCCGTTGAAATTTCCGAAGAAAAGCTCGGACTTGCCAAATTTTTCGGGATTTCCGTTCGCCCAAAAGAATTGAAAGGGTGCTTTTGCCCATATGGGTCTTCGGACATAGTCATGGTTCCACTGACTGGAAGTGGTGATTTGTTTTTCTTTTTTCCAATGTTCTCCGTCATCCCTTGAGACCCAGACGGCGATTTCTCCACCTGTCCCATACTTTTGTGGGCCAGATTCCGTGGGCCCCACGATTCTCCAGATATCTTTTTCGAGATATAGACTTCCCATGTCATAATTATGGTCTGAACTGCATACTACGGTCGTTTTCCATTTTTGACCTGTCCATTGGGTAATACGCCACTCATAGGGTTCGTTTTTGGGCCCCGGCTCGTGGCCGTTACTGGTTATATATAGTAAAATTGGACGGCCGTTTGCATCAAATTGCATATCCTTTAGGTATACATTTTTCTTTTGGGAGTTATAGTCGATCACTCTGGCCGGGCTACCGATAGTGCTGATGGGAAGCAAGAGGGTATCTTGTTGAACCGTGGTCCAGGTTTTCCCATAATCCTTGCTTTGGACATAATAAAGATCCGTTCTGGCATCGGGATGTCCGTTGTTGTGACGGTTAAAAAAAGTAGCCAGTTTTTTACCTTCCTTGAAAGAACCACTGACCTGATAATGCCCACTACGGTTGTTTTCCCCGGAAGGGATTCCGGCCAATTTTTGGGTAGGGGACCACGTTCTTCCATCGGCGCTGGTTTCAAAATAGAGCTCCCGAACGCCCGTATACTTCGTAAAAAAGTGAAAAAAACCGTTGTCGGTACTCCATACCTGCGGATAAGTAAATTCCTCTTCGGTCACTATCAGAAACTTTTCCGTGGATAAGGGTTTCACACTTCGTAATTTGATTCCTTTACGTTTTGTTCCACGACCACTGACAAATACCCAAATATGGTCGTCATCACCAATGGAAAGTACGGGATTGTCATGCGGGTCGTCCACGACCATTTTGTCATAAACTACTGTCGGCCTATTTACGGTCAAGGTCTTGTGGTCAAAAGAACCGATCATACAGAGCAAACGTCTTTTATCCTTATTGGTAGTACCACCGTATACGAAAAAGGTTTTATCGGCTTTTGGGGAATACACTGCCAATGGAATGTGCTTTGCGGTGTAGGTGCCCAAACCTCCCGAATATTTGTCGCCATATGCATATTTTTGATTCAGCTCAAACCAAATCCCCCGATAACCATTGATTTTGGTATTTCTAAGGTCGATGCTATCCTGGGCAAAAAGAGGGTTTTGAAGGCAAAGAAATAAAATAAGGAAGCGGAAAAGCTTGTGGAACATCAATACATGGATTAAGGGATAATGATCATCTAGTCAATTTCAATTACCGGGTTTTGTTCCAAATAGCCTAAGGACTGCAAAAAATGATCCATTTCCAAAACGGTTTCCTTGTAAAGATCACGGTTTCTATAGTTGAAAAACCCATGACCTTCCCCCTCGTAGAGTTTCAGTGTACAACTACTTCCCACATTTTCCATAACCGTCTGGTAATACTGGGCAGTCGCTACAGGGATAAGTTTGTCGTTGGTGCCCAGGAAAAATAGCGTAGGTGGTGCCCCCTTTTGTATATTATGGAGCGGGGAGAAGTCTTTGTAGGCCAACCCGATTCTTTCATGGCCATAACCCCCTGGACCATTATCCACAACTGGATTAAAAAGGGCCAAGGCGTTGGGAACACAACTAATGGACATATCATCGGTCTCATCGTTAAAATCTTCGATCAAAGCCGTGGCAGCGGCCAAATGACCGCCTGCCGAACCTCCGGCCGCAATAATTTTTGAAGCATCAATACCAAATTCAGGGGCTTTTTTACGGATGAACCGTATAGAAGATTTGGCATCCTTCAAAGCCTCAAAAGGGGTAGTGCCATGTTGCCCCTCAGTTCGGTAATCTACCAAAAAACAGACCAAACCTCTTTGTGAAAAGTACCGGGCATGATTTAGAAAATGATAGCGATCCCCTCCTTTCCAACCTCCTCCAAAAAAGAAGACAAGAGCGGGATGTTTATCCCTTGCCATTACATTTTCGGGCGCATGGATTTCAATGAACAATCGAACGGTATCGATTTGCTTGTACAATACTTTTTTCTGGGCTAAACAAGAGATGGAGTAGGACACGAAAACAATCGCAAAAATGGAATACTTTTTTAGCATATCCTACACAATTATGTTAGGTTTAAAAATAACGATTTATGCTATCCGAACAAGGCAGCTTATACTTTTTTAAAGGGATGTGTGACAATAGTGTCAATTTTACCCATATTTTGTGAGATACCCTTTAAAAAACAGGAAAGTATAGCAATTGTTTAAAAATTTAGTCCGAAATTTATGGACATGATAAATATCATAAAAATTCAAGCAATACGGGCGTAGCTTTGAAAATTATCGAGCGGCCTATGAGGTCTGGTGTTTTGCACTTGTAGCGCTTATTTCCAGGACAAACTAGTATAACCAAAATATCTAATCGTATGATAACAATTCGAAATGAAAAACACTTGAGAAATGGACTCGTTTTATTGCGGCTCTTTATCGGGTGGCATTTTTTGTATGAGGGGATTATTAAATTATATAATCCCGATTGGACCTCCTTCGGGTATTTAGCGTCTGCACAAGGACCTTTTAGACCGATCTTTGTGGCAATTACCAACGATTCCTTGATAGGTATTGCGGATTGGATGAACGTAATGGCCTTGGTCTTTGTGGGGATTACGTTAGTTTTAGGAATCTGGGAGAGATGGGGGGCCTTGGTCGGGATGTTCCTATTGGCCCTATATTATCTTGCCCATCCCTCGTTTCCATGGGTTACCCAATTGAACGTTGAGGGAAGCTACTGGTTTGTAAACAAAAATCTTATAGAACTTATGGCTTGTTTTGTACTTTATCAAGTTCCTACAGGGCAGTTTTTTGGATTAAGTGGAATTCTCAAAAAAAATAAGGAAATAACTAAAACCGAATTATCATGAAATGGACAAGAAGAGATGCGCTTAAAGGTTTAGGAGGTATTCCGATATTAGGTGCCGTTTGGTGGGCAGGTGCCGCCAATACAGTTTCCAAGAAAAGGGAACGTTCCGCCATATTGGAACAACTGAACATACAACCCTCCTTGCCGGAAGCGGTACCCGGTATAAGCGGTGACCCGGTTCGGGTGGGGATTATCGGTTTTGGTATTCGGGGCCAGCAATTATGCCGTGCCCTCGGTTTTGCTACCAAAAAATGGAAGGAGGATATGAAATTGGCCGCTGAGGAAAATCCAAAGCATTCCGCCCTCAAGGACTTTATGGCCCAAGAAAAACTAAATGTAAAGTTAACAGGGGTTTGCGATATTTTTGATTATAGGGCCAATCTAGCTTTGGATTCATTTAATACGGATGGTAACAAGATAAAGCGATATCGTACCCATCAGGAGATGATCCGTAGTGGGGAGGTAGATGCCGTGGTCATAGCCACTCCGGACCATTGGCATGCTCCGATGGCCATAGATGCCTTGGAAAACAATATACATGTGTATATTGAAAAACCCATGACGCACACCGTAGAGGAGACCTATCGATTGCGGGACGCGGCCAGGAAATCAAAAGCGGTCCTACAGGTCGGACATCAACACAGACAGACCTTGAGTTTCCAAACGGCCAAGGATATCATCAAAAAAGGGACTCTTGGACATGTATCCTTGATTCAGACGAATACGAACAGAAATGATGATAACGGTGCTTGGATGTATCACATTCATGAGGATGCCAGTCCCCAGACCATTGATTGGGATATGTTCCTAGGCTCTGCTCCCAAAGTTCCTTTTAATAAAAATCACTTCTTCAGATGGCGTAAATGGTGGTCCTATGGTTCCGGTCTTTCCGGAGACTTGTTGTCCCATGATTATGATCGCCTAAATTGTGTTTTGGAAATGGGAATCCCCGATTCGGTAATGACTTCCGGAGGTATCTATACCCATAACGATGGACGAAACGTACCGGACGTATTGCAGGTAAACATGGAATTCCCCAATTACTCAACAGGAAGTAGTCAAATAGAAGGTAAGGAGAAAGGCATGACATTTGTGTACAGCGCCACCTTGGGCAATGGTTTTAACCGTCCGACCATTCTTATGGGACACGATGCCACCATGGAACTCGGTAACCGATTAACGGTTTGGCCCGATGGCAGGTCTACAAGATATGCCGATATGATCGAAGCGGAAAAGATGAGTCCGAACGTGCCGATCTATCAATACAACCCTGGAGCAAACTCTCCGGATGCGGTAGCTTCTGCAACTTCGCAGTATTTTGCGGATAAGGGACTTATGTGGACCTATATCAATGGGGCCCGTGTAGATTCAACGTTCCTTCATATGCGCGAATGGCTAAGTGCTGCCAGAAATGATGGGGGCAAATTGAGTTGTGGCATCGACGAAGGTTTCGAAGAAGCCATTGCCTCGCACATGGCAGGACTTTCCTATAAATTGGGAAGGAGGATCGAGTGGGATCGCGAGCAGGAGATACTTAAACCCATAGAGGGTATTGACTTTGACCAGGCACTTTTGGCCAATACCACAGCTGAAAATATTCCGAAGTTTTTGGAAATGCAACAAATGGATAAGATAGAAGGGTAAAGGTCTCATAGCGGCCCTACTGTTTTATTCCTAGAAAACCCCGATCAATTTGATCGGGGTTTTTTGGTTTTTGTTTCTAAAGCCTTGGAAACCCTTGTTTCATTTTTGGTCAGTACATTGATTTAGAATGGCAAAATACATTATTGTCATTATTTAGGGGTTTAAAATAGCTGTAAATGACGATTTATCAAAAAATGACCATTAAAATTATGTACATGATATTTGTCATGTTTTTTCTGCTCTTATGATTTTACATTTATAGTAATAAACAATTGAACTATTTACTAGGATAATCGTATAATCCAAACGGCAATTTTTTAATAACCCAATTGCATAGTTATCCTGGATTGACTTGATTTTATTAAGTATGGGTAGTATTTATATGTAACGCTAAATTTTTTTTAAGATGAGACCTAAAAAAAACCCAAAAGCAGATTTAAATAAAGATAGCGGCCTTTTCTTCGTGATAGGCCTTACCATTGTTCTTTTTCTTACTTGGAGGGCTTTGGAGTACAAAACGTATGAGACCGATAATTATGTCGCGGAAGCCATGAACGTGGTGGATGACATAAAGGAAAATGTACCGCAAACGGAACAGATCAAAACACCCCCACCTCCTCCACCGCCATCCGCACCTGAAATTATAGAGGTGGTTGATGATACTGAGGAAATAGAGGAGACCATTATTGAAAGTACGGAAATAAACCAAGAAACCGTAATCGATGCGGTAATGGAGGTTGATGATGTCGCCGTTGGCGAAGAGGAGGAAGATATTACGGTTCCCTTTGCCGTCATAGAAAATGTACCGATTTTTCCGGGCTGTGAGGATATGACCACCAATGCGGAGCGTAAGGCCTGTTTCCAAAAGAAAGTACAGGAGCACGTCATTAAAAACTTCAAGTATCCTGCTACCGCTGCCGAGCTAGGAATTCAGGGAAGGGTATTCGTTCAGTTTGTCATAGACACCAAAGGTTATATTACCAGCGTAAGGACACGCGGTCCGGATTCCAATTTGGAGAAAGAGGCCGGCCGTATTATAGCCTCCCTTCCTCAAATGACTCCCGGTATGCAAAGGGGTAGAGCTGTTAAAGTGCCTTATAGTATACCTGTAAGCTTTAAGTTACGAACCAACTAACCTCATTGAAGGGCCCTAGTCCTTAGCCATCTGATAATCGGCTAGCTTCTGGGGCCCTTCCAACAATAACCGCACAATTTGCAAAGTGCCATCGTCCCTGGTGGCAATTTGCCATTTTATCAAGGCTATTGTTCCATTTTCGATTTCAATTCCCGTTATACTTCTGGGATGTACGCAGCTGCCATCATTAAAAAAAGGAATATCACCGGGCTCCGGAAAACGGGGCCTGTGCGTATGCCCCGCTATCGTAATCAAGAGCTTGTTCCTTAAGATCCACTTTTTGATTCGCCTCTCCACCTTTCGGAGTTCCTTATAGTTTTTTGCCGGACTTGTGGGATCGGCAATGCCCCATACCTGTAGAGGTTTCCAAAGTACCCGGACCAAAAATCTGCCCCAACGCCAAAAAGTGTAGTTCCACCAATCTGCTTGATGGCCATGGGTCAAAAAAAGTTCTTGTTGCGTTTCCCGATGCTTTAGAACTATGGCCTCATTATAGGTGATACCTTCAAAAAGCGCCTTGTCCCGATCATCAATGGGCTCAAAATAGCTGGACAAATGTTTTTTAACATATTGGGGGTCTTTATAGACCATATCATGGTTTCCCCAGACCATATGCAAACGATTTTCCAAATGAAATTGACGCAGCAACTTAAAAACATTTTTATGGGCCTCAAAGATGGATTCAAAATGTATATTCTCCCATAACTCGTCCCCATCACCCAACTCGCAGTATTGAAATCCCTCATTGAAGTAGTGTCGTAACGCATGGAAATAGATGTTCCGGTTGTTGGCAAAGTCATCCGCAAAACTGTTATCCCCCCGGTGACAATCGCTAAAAAGAATAAATTTGGAATGGTCATCAAAAGGAACTATCCTGGCATTTTTGTAGGCCCTGGTTAACCGAAAATTGGAAGACATTCTTGTATTTTCCATAAATATCCAAAAAAAGAGGTGAAACCCTTAAGGAATACCTTAACAATATTCCATTTTTTCTTTTGTAACTTTACCCTCCCTTAAACGACTAACATAGTTATGGAGGACAACAGAAATGTAGAGTCACCCTTTATTCAGCTAATCAGTTTTAACAAATTGCTTCAACAGTATGATGCTATGCTCGAAAGTGATGACGAGTTTTTGGTGGCAAAGGCAAAACGTATCCTAGAGGCACAGGCGCCCTATCCGGAACTTCGTGAAGGGTTTGTAGATGTCTCTCTTTTGAAAAAACACGAAAAGGTAATACGCATTATTCTACAGGATGCCTTTTCCGAGGTGCTGACGGACAATGAAATAAAAGCAGGTTCGATACCCTTTGATAACGTGGTCTTTAATTCCTCAAGACGATTTCAAAAAATATTGGAGAACGCAGGAAAGGATTTCGTCCCTGAGATGCGGAATATGCCTGAGGATCAAATGTATATCGTGGCCTGTACCGTTATCCTAAATTACCATTACGGATTTCCCTTGGATTTCAAAAGGCCTTTTTTCTATGATATCCCGGATGCCAATGGGGTAATGCGGCACTATCGAATTTTGTACAACGCCGATTTTTTTGAAATACATCCAACGGAAAAAGCCAAGGATTTGACCCAGGACGATGTGGACGAACTCTTGGAAAATTTTGATAATCCGGAAATCTGGAAAGAGAAGATTCCTCCCAATAGTTTTATTTCCAAAGGTTTCGTGATATCCAATATGTTCGATGTAACGGTAGAACACTCCATTTCCGAGATAAAATCAGGTCTTATCGCCAGTGACAAAAGGGGTAGCGATAACTTTATGGAGGAACTTCAGGAGACATTCCAATCGTTTTTTAACCTTCCTGAAATCAAGGTAGGTTTTGTTGCCTACAATCCTGAGACGAATCAGTTCGAGAAAGTCTATGGAAAAGGAATGAACAGTTTTATTCTAAACCATTCGGAAACGGAGGCTTGTGATGAGGCCTTATGTCAGGGGTCGTATTGCAAATTGTTGAAGGACAACGAGTACTTCGCCATTTCCAATGTCGATAAATACTTCAAGATTTCCGGGGGGACCAATCCCTACAAAAATTTGAAAGAGCAGGGTATAAAGAGCGCCATTTTTGCGCCTATTGCGGATAATGGAAAATTGCTCGGGGTCCTGGAATTGGTTTCCAAAAAAGTTAATGAGTTGAATAGTGTCAACGCTACCAAATTGGAGGATGTAATGCCTTACATAGTCTCCGCGGTGCAACGCTCCAAAGCCGAAGAGGAGAATTTGATAGATGCCATTATCCAGCATGAATGTACTTCGGTCCATGAATCCGTTTACTGGCGTTTTAGGGAAGAGGCCAAGCGTTTTATAAAGGATAATTTGGAGGGAGGGCAACCCTCTTTCAAGGAGATTGTTTTTAAGGACGTATATCCGCTATATGGCCAAATAGACATCAAGAACTCCTCCCAAGCCAGAAATATGGCTATTCAACGGGATTTGATGATACAGCTTTCCGAGATCAACGATGTTTTGGCCGAGGCTTTCCGGTTAAACAAATTGCCTATCTACGAGGAGCTGATGTTTAGGGTAAACAACCATATTGATGCCATTAAGGAGGTCCTTCATACCAATAGCGAACAGGCGATTTTCAATTTTGTTAAGGAAGAGATCGTCCCGGTTTTTAAGCATTTGAAGCAAATGGACGACACCTTGCTGAATTTGATATCCGCTTATGAGTCCAAAATCGACAAGGGAACGGAATCCTATTATGACCATCGTAGAAACTACGATGAAACGGTGATGGAGATCAACCAGGAACTGGTAGCCGTAATGGATAAGAAACAGGAAGATGCCCAAGCCATGTTCCCACATTATTTTGAACGATATAAAACGGATGGGGTAGAACACAATATGTATATCGGGGATTCCATTGTTGGTGATCGGGATTTTGACCCCCTCTATCTGAACAATCTTAGATTGTGGCAACTTCAGGTAATGTGCGAAATGGAGAACACGCACTACAACCTTAAACCGCATCTCCCGGTACCTTTGGATGTGGCGTCGCTTATATTGGTATATAACACTTCCCTGTCCATTCGTTTTCGTATGGACGAGAAACGCTTTGACGTGGATGGAACGTACAACGCCCGTTATGAAATCATTAAAAAACGGATAGACAAGTCGTTTGTCAAAGGAACCAATGAACGCCTTACCCAACCCGGAAAAATGGTCATCGTATACTCTCAAAAGAAGGATGAACTGGAATATTTGAGATACGTTAAATTCCTGAAATCCAAAGGTTATTTTGATGGTAAGGTAGAAATTGTAGAGTTGGAGGGGCTACAAGGGGTTTCCGGCCTAAAGGCCATTAGGGCCGACATTTTGTATAAAACCAAGGATACCAAAACTTCAGTCGAAAAAACGTATACCTATGACGACCTTATGGAAGAATTGAAGTCCTAAGGCCTAGGCAGTTCCAATATTCTTTCCGGCCCAAAAAATTTAAAGGCTACGCCAAAGGCAATCACGGAGATTATCATGCCTATCATAAAGATTGTGTAGGTTAAACGTAGTATTCTATATTTTTTATCCAAGACCTTTCCCAGGAAATACAGGTCCTTGGTCAAGGATTTGTACACATAGGTCTGATCTTTGATCAATTCTTGAATGGCCCATTCGTACTCCGGAAGTTTCATTTTGTGAAAGTTGCCAAAAAAGAGCAGATTTACCTTTTGTTCCTTTACATCATCCTTCGTAAACTCACCCCTAGTAACGTTGGGCCGCGTGGCTAAAATGGAGAGCACCATGGACACAACACTAAATACTATAAAAATAACGGTTGGATAAATAAGGTAATCGTTGGATGGATTATCCAGTTTGGGGATGAGGTTGGCCAAAACCAGCGAAATGATGATTGCGTTAACGGACAACAATATATTGGCCTTGGTATCCGCAATATCGCTTAGCTTTAAATGATTGCGCATGGTAACCCTGAATAAGGTCTGTATGCCACGCTCCGGACTTTGATTTTTTAGCTGTGCCTTAAGTTGTTCCTTCTTTAAAAGCTTTCTGTCATCCTTTTTGCTTTTCAAAATATCGGCCAAATTTTTGTCCTTGCGATCCTGCCAATTTTCCTTGGCGTAATCCGTATAAAAGCGATGTTCGGTTCGAAACATTTTTACATTGGCCTCTTGCCACTCCTTGAACGAATATTCCGCAATGCCCAATTTTGCCAATTCCTCTCGAAGTAGTTCGGAAGTTTCTAGATAGCTCTTTTGTCCCAAGTGTGACGCGTCCGCATCCCGAATTATTTCTTCTGAAAGATTTTTGGGCTGATAATAGCGTTTTGTGGCCATAATTAATGCCGAAACGTCCTGAATCAAGCCATTATCCAAACCCTGGGATTCCAAAAATTCCTTGGCTATGGAGCAACTGGACTCCTCATGATTTTCCGTGCCCTTTGTGTACCCGGTGTCGTGAAGCCATGCGGCAAGAACAAGTGTATTATTTTCTTTATCTTTTAAGTTGTAAAAATTCAATAATTCTTGTGTACTTTCAACTACGCGTTGGGTATGGCGCAAGTTGTGGTACAGATACTTGGGATCCAATTGATTGGTCAATAAATCGGTTACAAAATGTTCAGTTTTTTCAAGAATTTCCGACATACCAAGAGATTTAATGGATTTCACAAATTACAAAAATTTAGTTTCTAGAGCATCTTTATGAAGAAATATTACTCAATACTCGTACTTCTCCTATTCGTTAGTAGTTGTGCAACATACAAAACAAAATATTTGGCAGGGACGGGACCCTCCAGTTCCCCGACCGATAAACAAGTATCCCATACGTTTTATTTGATCGGGGATGCCGGTTTGTCGCCCATAGGGGATATGAATCCTGCACTCCGGATGTTTAAAAATAGGTTGGATAAAGCCGATAAGAACAGCACGGCTATTTTTTTGGGGGATAATATCTATCCTGAAGGATTGCCTGACCCAAAGAAGGATGCCATGGCCTATAAAACAGCGGCAAATCATATGGACGCCCAATTGGAAACGCTACAAAATTATAAGGGTAGACCGCTTTTTATTCCAGGCAACCACGATTGGTATAACGAAGGCCTGGAAGGGCTGGAACGTCAGGAAGACTACATAAAGGAAAGGCTGAAGCAAAAAGATCCCTTTCTTCCCGAAAACGGATGTCCTTTGGAAACCATTGAAATAAGCGAGGATTTGGTAGTGATCGTTATAGACACCAAGTGGTATTTGACCAATTGGGACAAGCACCCGAAAATGAACGATAAATGTGATATTAAAAGTAGGGATAAATTTTTGTTGGAACTCGCGGATGAAATCAAGGATAATAGGCAACGTACCACCATAATAGCACTGCATCATCCCATGTTCAGCTATGGGCCGCACGGAGGACAATTTTCCCTTCGCCAACAACTATATCCGGACAATGGCAACTTTCCCCTACCTTTTTTAGGGTCTTTGGCCAACTTGCTAAGGAAGACCACGGGAGCCTCAACAGAAGATTTACAGAACAAACGGTATAGGGAGCTCAGAAATAGAATTACAACTTTGGCCCAATATTCGGAAAAGGTCATATTCGCATCCGGCCATGAACATACCTTACAATATATTGTCGAGAAAGGCATCCCCCAAATTGTAAGTGGTTCTGGAGCCAAAAAGGGGAATACGCGACTTTTGAACGGAAGCAAATTCTCCACGGGAAGGATGGGTTATGCCACTTTGGAGGTCTTTGAAGATGGCTCTTCCTTTGTGACCTACTATGGGGTGGGAGAGGATGGTTCCGAGGAACGATTGTTTGCCTCCCCGGTCTTACCTCCGGATAAAAAACCTAGCAAGACTATTTATCCGGAAACCTTTCCCGATACGGTAAGAGCCTCCATTTATTCTGATGAGGAAATTGATAAATCCGGTTTCTTCAAGACAGTTTGGGGAGAGCGCTATCGCAAATATTATGCAACCGAAGTTGCTGCACCTACGGTGGATTTGGATATACTCTTGGGGGGACTGAGACCGGTTAAAAAGGGAGGGGGCAATCAATCCAAATCGTTAAGGTTACGTCATAAAAGCGGAAAAGAATACGTAATGCGGGCCTTACGCAAACAGGCGGATTTGTATCTACAAGCCATGGTATTTACAGATCAATACATAACCGATGATTTGGAGGATACCTATACTGTGGAATTGCTGGAGGACTTTTATACCGGATCGCATCCCTATGCCCCTTTTACCGTAGGTACACTTTCCGATGCCGTTAACATCTATCATACCAATCCGATCCTTTATTATATTCCAAAGCAAGATGCCTTAAAGGAATTTAACGAAGAATTTGGGGATGAATTGTATATGATAGAGGAGCATGCCGGTGATGGGCATGGGGATTTAAAAAGCTATGGTTATGCCGATGAACTTAAAAGTACGGATGCCATGCTGGAGGATCTTCGTGACGATGAAAAATATGAGGTGGACAGTGAAATGTATCTAAGGGCCCGATTATTTGATATGGCAATCGGGGATTGGGACCGTCATGTAGATCAGTGGCGTTGGGCCGAATTTAAGAACAAGGACACAGGAAAGATTATCTACAGACCTGTGCCAAGGGATAGGGATCAGGCCTATTCCATAATGGGCGATGGCCTTTTAATGGGCCTGGCCACTCGTATTATTCCCAGTTTAAGGTTAATGGAAGGGTTTAACGAGGAAATAAGAAGTGTTCAGGGCTTTAATTCATCCCCCAAAACTTACGTTTTGGATATGGCGGTATTAACGGAGACCAACCCACTGCAATGGAGGGACCAAGCCAAGTTCATACAGGATAACCTGACCTCTGAAGTAATCGATAAAGCTTTTCAATATTTTCCGCAAGAAGTAAGGGACGAAACCGTAGAAAATATAAAGCGGATCCTTTTGTCCAGGATAGATAGAATTGACCAGACCGCAATGGACTACTACCGTGTTATGAACAAATATGCCACGATAATCGGTACGGACAAGGACGATTGGTTTCAAATAACACGTACCAGTTCCAACGAGACCGAGGTAAAGGTATATCGTATTATCGATGGGAAAAAGGATAGGTTGTTTTTCAACAAAACGTTCTCTGCCCAAACAACCAAGGAACTCTGGATATATGGCCTGGATGACGATGACTATTTTGAGGTAACCGGTGAGCACAACAATAGGATACGATTACGACTGATCGGTGGCCAGAACAATGATATTTATGACATTAAAAATGGAAATCGGGTTGCCATCTATGACCATAAAAGCAAGAAAAATACACTGAAAGAAGTACGTGGGGCAAAAGTAAAATTGACCAACGATTATGAGACCAATACGTATAGGCCCTTAAAGATTAGGAATAGTACAAACCAAATTATTCCCACCATCGGGTTTAATCCAGATGATGGGGTAAAAATAGGCTTTACCGACACCTACACTTTTAATGGTTTTCGTCAGAACCCATTTACCCAACAACATACATTGAATGCGGCGTTCTATTTTGCCACAAACGGTTTTGAGTTGGGATATACAGGTGAATTTGCCCATATATTCGAAAATTGGAACTTTGAGCTGGGGGCACGTTTTACTAGCCCCAATTTCGCCATCAACTTTTTTGGTTTTGGCAACGATACACCAAATTTTGATGATGACCTGGAGTTGGACTTCAATCGGGTAAAATTGCAGACTTTGCGATTCTCACCTGCATTGGTCTGGCGCGGACAGTTAGGAGGCAAGGTACGCTTAGGGGTTGCCTATGAGACGATAGATGTGGAAGAGACGGAAGACCGATTTATCAATGAATACGCTGAAGAAAATGTTCTGATCCCGGAAAACAGCTTTTTGGGCGTGGATGGGGAATATACTTTTAGCAATGCCGATTATTCCGGATTCCCTACCTTGGGAATGGCCACTTCACTACGGGCCGGGTATCGAAGCAATGTGAGCAACTCGGGAAGTTTTGGATATGTCGTTCCCAGCCTTACCATAGCCTATAAACTGGTATCCAGCGGTCGTTTGGTTTTAGGAACCAAGATGAAGGGCCACTTCAATATCGGGGACGGTTATGAATTTTATCAAGCGGCCAGTATTGGGGGTGTGGACGGACTTCGAGGATTTCGGAACCAGAGATTTACTGGCAAGAAGGCCTATTATCAAAATACCGATATTCGGTATAGTTTTCGTAAGATGCGTACAGGAATTGTGCCCACGGCCTTGGGGATGTTCGCCGGTTTTGACTATGGGAGGGTCTGGCAGCCCGATCAGGATTCCGACACCTGGCATACATCTTACGGTCTTGGATTTTTTGCCAATGCCGCCGATATTTTCTCCTTCCGGACTGCCTTGTTCAATAGTACGGATGGGCCTCGGTTTACCTTTGGTGTAGGTTTTGGTTTTTAGGAGCTAAACTTCCTTTGTTTGCTTGTTGGAGGCACAGGACTATTTTAGTGGAAAGGAATACAGGTTTCTTCCCGTGCTTCCGCGTTTCTCATCGGAAATCAATAGCGTAGAGTCATTCTTAAAGCAGACGGCCTCCAATTGGGAACGTACACCTAAATCAATTTCCTTTAAGGTGCCCTGAGAGAAATCCTGGCCCTCAAAATTGGTTACTTTCCAAAGCTTTCCATAACTCAAAAGCACTACGGTCTTTTCATCCGATGAAATGTCTGCTGAGGTAATCTGGCAGGTTTTCCAATCATCACAAGTTTTAAAAGTGCCTATAAAAAGGGCTTTATGTTTCCCGGGATGATCCGGTATCCTATACAGTAATGCCGTACCAGGAAACGGTTGGGCCCTGTTTTTGGTAATGATATACAAGAAGTTACCATGATGAAAAAACGCCTCCGCATCATAATACAGCTTCGCTTTTTTTGGAGGAAATTTTTTTTGTTCGGGATAGCTGAACCTAATTTGTAGGGCGTCGATTTTCTCGCCCGGCTCTACTTCCGGGTTGGGAAGCTTGTAGATGACCAAATCTTTCCGGTCATTTGAATTATTTCCAAAATCCCCAATGTAAAGATTTCCTTTTTTATCCCTGGTCAAATCTTCCCAATCCTTATTTTTGGCATTTTTGACCTTCAATTTTTTTAGGAGGTTTCCCTTAAGGTCTACCTGATAGATTTCATCCGGGTTGCCACTATCCTCTATTAACCAAAGCGTTGTTTCTGAAAACATGGCAATTCCCGAATTTTCATCCAATTTTTTGGGAAGCTCTGCGATAAAGGTAAGCTGGCCGTAGTTTGAACAGCTATTGAAAAAAACTACACATAGAAAAGGCAGCACCCTGATCATTGGTGGGCCAAGTCCTTGTTTGCCTTCATCTTTAAGTTGTCCAGTACAAATTTACCTAAGTCACGACCTTGTTTAACACCGACCTGTACGGCCGCTCTGTAATGGATGCCACCATACATTCTGCTGATGGCCGCCTCATCGGCCGCCTCGTTAAACGAATTGAAACTTCTTATGGGAAGGCCATAAGGGACTTCGGTATCATCATCAAACGCAAAATTGTCGCCGAAAACATCGGTCAATGCCGTTGACGCGGCTCCCGATACCACACTATGTCCACTGGTATATTCGGGAAATGGAGGAGTTTGAAGTACGGGTTTCCAATCTTCATCGATATGCTGGTTGATCAAGGTTTCCGGACGGATCAAGTTGCTTCGATACTTTTCGTCCCAACAGCTGATAAAGGCATCGGCCATGGCCACCGAGGCCTTGGTGTATGCGTAAACCGTTTTATCAAAATCACTGTTTGTCTTTCGAGCGGCAATTTTAGTGATACCGATCCAATGCGCTCCCGGGGTTATCTTTTTGGTAGCGAACATTAAATGGCCCCGAGTAACCGAGACATAGGGGTTACAGTCCCAGAACTGTGCTATTTCTATTTCTTCGGATTCATCACCCTTTTCGGTAATTTCCTGGCTTATGTCATAGACTTCCTTCAATTCCTTGTAAAAGTCGGAACCTTCTTCCATAGAGAACGGTGGTGGCGGGGTAGGTTTAAACTGATTGGCGGAATCTATCACGAAAGGGCGAATTTTGTTCCAATGTGGCTCAATGCCATCCATATAGGCTGGGGGAGTGGGTTGCCAGCGGGTGGGATCATCCGTATCTACCGTAAACTTTGGCATCGTTCGGGTCTGGGCATAATTGTCCTTATTCATCCAGGCCCCGATATGATCTGCCACTTTTAAACCGTAAGCCTTTGAGGCATTAAATACGGCAGGGTTTTTACTTTCCCAGATTCCATAAAGACTATCTCGAAATGCCTCCATTCTTTCTTCGGAAAAAATTAATCGTTTGTTCAATTCCATATGGGCCGTCATGGCGGCCAATTGATAATTAATGGTACTGCCCTTTTCGGGTTTGGGTATGGAATCCAATTCTCTTAGTTGCCCTGCCAAGGAAAGATAGTCGTCATTCCCCTGTGCAATGATTTCATAAGCCGCAACATTTGGATAGGCAAAAATACGGCTGGCCACTGGTGGGGAGAAAATATCATGGATCATGATTTCAGTAACCTTATCTACCGAAGCATGCAACTCCTCGGGACTAATGTTTATAGGTTCTTCCTTCTTTTGCGTGCCACATGAAACCCATAGCACCGACGTAATGCACATCGCCAATATCTTCTTCATTTTTCTACTTTTTATTTTATATAAATGCCCTTTACGGTGTGAGGTCGTTACTACCTCTGGTTGGTTTTTTTGATTGTCCTATTGAGATGTCCTCATTAATAATTGGGAAAGATTTAGACCTGATTAATGCCCAAAATTACATCATTTTCAATTCGTATCAAAACTTGATAATCAGGCTAAAACGGACATATACCAATTTTATCGGAACAAGGTTCTGTTTTTAACGAACACAGTTTCCACCTTCTATAGACAAGGACGCACAACAATACTACGGATTAAATGAAAACAAGGTCGTACGTGCTTCATGATTTAGTTCCAAAAGAAGGCATAAATGGCAGCTATAATGATCATCGCCGCAAAGGCTCCAATATTGAATTTTGGGTTTGTATCAAAGATGCCCTTGCGAAGCGAAATGCCCTTGGGATCTTCTGCTCCCTTATTTTGTAGTAAGCTCACCGCAACAATGACCAACATGGTAAGTACGGCGGTGTATCCCATTTGATCCATAAATGGAACATCCACAAAAAATGGGCTGGAAGACCACCCGTTTTGGGCAACCTTAAAGTATAGGGCAATGGGGATGGAGACCAATGCACCTACAATAGCAGCCTTATTCGTTGTTTTTTTCCAGAACAATCCTAAAAGGAAGACCGCCAATATTCCAGGACTTACCAAACCGGTGTATTCCTGGATAAACTGAAAGGCTTGATCTATACCTCCCAGTAAAGGTGCCATTATACATGCGATGACAAGGGCAATGGCGGCAGATAGCCTACCGATCCTAACAGTGGTCTTATCGGTAGCATTTTTGTTGATATATTGTCTATAGATGTCCATGGTGAAAATCGTAGATGTTGAATTTAACATCGACGCCAGGGAGGAGACCACGGCCGCGGCCAAAGCAGCAAAGGCAACTCCCTTTAACCCTGTTGGCAAAAATTGTAATAACCATGGATAGGCCTTATCAGCTTGCTCCAATGAAGGGGCATTGTTAAGTGCCACATCACCCAGGCGACCCATGGTTTCCGCATCATTTATCATAACATAGGCGGCTATACCCGGTACCACAACGATAACTGGGATAACAATTTTCAAAAAAGCGGCCAAAATAATTCCCTTTTGGGATTCACGTAAGGATTTGGCGGCAAGCGTACGCTGAATAATGTATTGGTTGAATCCCCAGTAGTAGAGATTCGCCACCCATAGACCGCCGACCAAAACACCGAGACCCGGAAGATTTTTATATTCTGGATTCGATTCGTCCAAAATCATGACGAATTTTTCGGGAACGGATTCGTATACGGTCTGAAGTCCCGCTAAAACACCATTGCCATCAGAAACCGTATTTAATGCCAAATAGGTGGTTACAAGCCCGCCCAAAACGAGGAAGATAACTTGGATAACATCCGTCCAGGCAACCGCGGAAAGGCCTCCATAAAGGGAGTAGGCCGCGGCAAACAGGGCTAGGCCAATTACACCATAGACCATAGGAATGCCCATTATGGTCTCTAAGGCCAGCGATCCCAAATACAATACCGAAGCCAGGTTGACAAATACATAAAGTGCGATCCAAAAAACGGCCAAAATGGTCTTTAGGTTGGTGGAGTACCGCTTTTCAACAAATTCAGGAATGGTATATAGCCCTTTCTCAATGAAGATCGGCAAGAAATATTTGCCCACGATCAACAGGGTTACGGCAGCCATCCACTCATAGGAGGCAATGGCCAGGCCAACGGCAAAACCGGAACCGGACATGCCTATAAACTGTTCCGCGGAAATATTGGCAGCGATTAAAGAGGCACCAATGGCCCACCAGGGTAACGATTTGCTGGCCAAAAAGTAATCCTCTGCATTTTTTTGATGCCCTTTTTTATCCCTGGATACCCATAGACCTACCCCAAGGATCAAAAAAGCATAGGCTATAAAAATGAAGTAATCCCAAAATTCGAAAGACGAAGTCATAATTGTATTGGCTTTGGCTTGGTTGTTAGTACTGATAAACTCCTTAACGGTCTAGCAAAGTAACTGTTTTGCTCAAAAAAACCATCAAATTTCCCAAATTCTTTGGTCTTAAATTATGGATTTAACAAAGACCCGCAGAGTTTCATGAAACTCTGCGGGTCAATGCCATTATAGAATTCAATACATTGAGAGGGTCAAAAGCAAACTCTTAAATGTATTGGTTGATGATGTTCTCGAATAATTCCTGTCTGCCACTTTGCAATTGAAGCTCTCCATTTTCCTTTGCGATTTCATAGAGATTCCTGAAATCCAATTTACCATTTTCAAAATCCTTTCCTTTTCCGGTATCATATGAACTATAACGTTCTTTTCGGAGTGATGCATATTGGGACGAAGCAATGATTTTATCCGCCGTGATCAAGGCACGAGCAAAGGTATCCGCTCCACCAATATGGGCATGGAATACGTCTTCCATGTCCGTGGAATTTCTCCGGATTTTGGCATCAAAATTTATTCCTCCACCCTGAAGTCCGCCGGCCTGTAAAAACACGAGCATAGCCTCGGTGACCTCCGTGAGGTTATTTGGGAATTGATCGGTATCCCATCCATTTTGATAATCGCCGCGGTTGGCATCCACACTTCCCAGCATTCCATGTGCGGCTGCCATTTCCAATTCGTGTTGAAAAGTATGGCTGGCCAAGGTGGCATGGTTAACTTCGATGTTTAGTTTGAAATCGTCCTGTAACCCATGCTGATGTAAAAATCCGACCACAGTGGCGGCATCAAAATCATATTGATGTTTCATGGGCTCCATGGGCTTGGGCTCTATAAAGAACGTTCCCGTAAAACCTTGCTTTCGCGCATAATCCCGAGCCATACCCAAGAACCGGCCCATATGGTCCAATTCCCGTTTCATATCAGTATTCAGAAGCGACATATATCCTTCACGACCGCCCCAGAACACATAATTTTCGCCATCCAACGCTATGGTCGCATCCAATGCCAATTTTATTTGCCCTCCCGCGCGGGCCAACACATTAAAATCGGGATTGGTAGAGGCCCCGTTCATATATCTTGGGTTGGAAAAGCAATTGGCCGTTCCCCACAGTAGTTTCACCCCCGATTCGGCTTTTTTGCCCTTGATATAATTCACGATCGTTGCCAGTCTTTTTTCGGACTCGGCAAATGTGGAGGCTTCCTGGATCAGATCAAAATCATGGAAACAGAAATAGTCGAATCCCATTTTAGTGATGAACTCAAAGGCAGCATCCGCTTTTTCCTTGGCGGCGTCCACCGCATCGGAAGGTTGGTCCCAAGGAAAATTCTGTGTTCCGGGCCCGAAGGGATCCGCACCCTGCCCGCAGAAGGTATGCCAATAGGCTACGGCAAATTTAAAATGCTCGCGCATTGTCTTTCCCGCAACAACTTGTTCCGGATTGTAGTATTTAAATGCCAACGGATTATCGGAATCCTTACCCTCAAATTTGATTTCCCCAATCCCTTTAAAATATTCCTTGTCTCCTATTAGTGCCATGTTTTATGAATTATTGATTAAGCGTTTTAATTGTTGTTTCCATTGGTCGTATGCAGATTCATATTCGGATCTATCGTTCGAAGGTTCAAACTTCATGAGATAGTCATTGTCCATGATGTTGTTTCCGAAGGTTTTAAAGTCACC